>JAMJIN010000132.1:0-11723 GCA_036784775.1 Chromatiales bacterium
CATAGTGCGCGCTACAAGATCAGCCATGACAGTTTCCAAACCAGAGTTGTACCATGACAGGATTTTTAGTTTTTTGCCCCAAAACCCTGTCAAGTGCTTTTTGTAATTATTTACTGCTTGCCACGGGTTTTTGAGAAGTTACAAAAAATCACGTAACAGACTGAAATTACTGACGAAACACGATTTGGTGCTTGTGTAAGAATTTTCGACAAATCCTTCCGGTTCTTTCTTGATTCTGAATAGTTATTGGTGATTGGAAGCCTATAAACTCACTTTGGCACTATGCAGGATAGAGTTCGTACTTTGTCACGATAGAATTGCTACTATTGCCTTCTCAGCAGAGAAAACACCGAGGAAAATTGAATGCCAAAACTATTGTCCTTGTCTCGCGCAGCCCGGCTCGCTGGCGTCAGCCGCGGTGAACTGCAGAAAAAAGTACGCAAGGAGTGTGTGGAGACCTTCGAAGGTAAGCTTACTGTCGATATCCTGGTCTCTCTCTACCCGCATATTGACATGGAGAGGGACCCTGTTTTGGAACGGGTGCAGCTCATCAAGCAGGAGGCTCGTCCCAAAGCGCACTATAGTGATGGATGGATGCCCGATCCTCAGGTGTTGATGAGCCGGCTGAAGGAGTTCCAGCATACTCTGGTGCAGACCAAGTCCTCACTCAACGCATCAGAGAATCTGCTCAGTGAAACCAGCTCCGATCTGCAGTCCGCTCTGAATGCGCCAGACGAGAAACTTCGTGCCGAGGTGGAGCATTGCATCCAAAAGCTGAGTGGTGCGATGGATCGGCTGGGCCGTGCCTCAGATGCCAAGGCTGCTCTGTTTGCAAAAGATGCCATGCTGAAGATCGTCAGCGCCAGCGTGCGTCTGCTACCCAGTGGCCATGAGTTTTTTCTCGAAGGTAATGATTCCATTCTGGAGGCAGGATTAAAAGCCGGACTCTATCTTGACTATGGTTGCACCGGTGGAAACTGTGGTGCCTGTAAATGCAAGGTGGTCTCCGGCGCGGTACGAAAACTGCGTAACCACGACTATGTGCTCAGTGCCAAAGAACAGGAAGAAGGCTATGTGCTGGCATGTTCGAACACGGCCATATCCGACTTGGTTGTCGAGGTGGGTGAAGCGGGTGTGGCAGAGACGCTGCCGCATCAGGAGATCAGGGCTCAGGTCAAAAAAGTGGAGCTGGTGGGAGAGTCGCTGGCGCTCATACATGTGCAGACGCCTCGTACCCAATCGCTACGTTTCAAGGCAGGACAGTTGGTAAGTGTCACCACAGAGGATGGTCGCAGCGCCGACCTCTATATCGCCAGTTGCCCTTGCGATGGACGGAATCTGCAATTCATCATCTTCAGGGAAGATGATGTTGGTTTCGGGGATGCTGTTTTTGACTCTACCCTTGCCAGGCAGACGGTACTGTTAGAGGGGCCGGTGGGTGGTTTCGTATTGCAGGAAGACTCCACGGCACCGGCACTGTTTCTGGCTAAAGAGGGCGGTTTCTCTCCGGTCAAAAGCCTGGTGGAACAGGCTATTACCATCGATAATGCAGAAGGGTTGGACCTGATCCACATAGGTGGAAATCCTGCGGGCTCCTCACTTGAGAATCTCTGCCGCTCCTGGAACGATTCGCTGGATAATTTCAGCTATACCAGCACAGCGGCTGATATTTCTGCCGACGAACTGGCGCAGTTATTGTTTAATGCCACTACAGACAGTGAACGGGTCGAAGTCTATATTGCTGGGCCTGCAGCATGGCAGGAAATGGTCATGGATGCGGCTTCCCGAAAGGGTCTCGATACGGGTGGGTGGTATACGGAGACCACCGACCGGTAATAGATCGCGGATTTCATAGGGGGTAGCCGCATAGTGTCAACAGGCCCTAGTCCAGAAACAGCGGGCGGCGCAGGAAAAGATAGAAGCCGTTTTGTCCGCCTTCCGCATGACCTAAGGCAAAATAGAGCGGTCCTACCGGCGTATCGGCACCAAGATAGAGGCTACCGGCGTAGCTCATATCATTCAGGCTTATATCATCACGACTTTGCCAGGCATTGCCCATTTCCAGAGAGGCACCTGCATAGACCGGAAAGTATTTGCTGCGGTGAAGTCGCATCATATAACTGCCGACAAACAGTGCAGTGTGTTGTCCTATGAGTTGATTTTCTGACAGCCCCGACAGGCGCAGGAAGCCGCCAAGTGTGAATTGGTCTTGCAGCGGTGCGTTGTCATCCAGTGTACTGTTGAGTGAAGCCGTGGCGAAAAGGGTGTGGTCGTCCCAGCTTTTTGCCAGGTTGAACCGCAGTTCAACCTGGTCGAAGTCGTTATCGGCGCCAAGGCTGCGGCGCGAGCCGGTCCAACGAAGTTTTGAAAGAAAGCCTTCTCTGGGAAAATAGACGTCATCCATCTCATCCAGCTTAAAACTGCCATAGAGTTCACCGCCACTGAAATCGTATCCCTGTAATTTGGGCGGCCCGGCCACATAGTCCAGATCCCCGAGAAATCTTCGATAACCCAGCTCGATGCGGCCCCACTTGCCCAGTTCTCTCCCCGCAGCCAAGCCGACGCCGTACTTTTTTATCCCGTATTTAGCCACCAGATCGTCATCAAGATATTTTCCGACATACTGGGTTGAATAGAAAAGGATTGGATGGATGAAAAATTCAGATTTGCTATCCAGTGGCTGGTAGAGTTCGGTGAAGAGCGTGGGCTCCCTGCCGAGTTGGACAAAAGTTTTCAACTCCCCATTGAGGTCGTTGAGTGGCTTTATGGTATAGGCTGAGGATGCATTGAAGTGGGAATCGCCAAGGCGGGGATTAACGCTGAAATTCAAACCAAACTGCAGAAAGTCCGTACCCCAGCGCTTCTCTTTGGCTTTGATCAACAGGCCGGTTTTGCCTCCTTCCTTGACCAACCTGTAGCGGACGCTTTCAAAAATATCCAGGCCATAGATATTATCAATACTCTGTTCGAGTGCTTTGATATCAAGCGGCGCTCCCGAGTGGATTGACAGACGACTGCTGAGAAGCTCATCCCGAAACTCAGATTGGTTGTCGATGCGTATGAACTCCACAATGGGTGTCGTTGGCTCGATCCGGCGTTTCTCACGATAGTCGTGGTATGCCTGTTCACCAAGAGCCAGCCGGGAGAGCGCTGGTTTTATTGCTTCAGCTGCAACCCTGCCAATCCTGATTGCTTCGCCGGTCTGTTTGAAGTCGGCACTCTCGATATCATCCAATGCAGGAATAATCAGTATGTCCCGATCACTGAGGGTGGCAATTTGTGTTTCGGTATTGCGTCGCGTGAGGATGGTCGTCAACTGCTCCACTATAGTCAGGGCCGTGGTGAGCTCATCCTGACTATAGAGTGGTGTGCTGATATCTACGGCAATGACGATATCCGCCCCCATCTCTCTGACTACGTCGATAGGCAGATTGTTGGAAACACCACCGTCGACCAGTAATCGGTTTTCGATCTCCACGCCGGCAAAGATGCCGGGTATGGTCATACTGGCCTGGATTGCCAAGGCGAGGTCGCCTTTGCCGAGAATAACAGGATTGCCGGTTGCAATCTCAGTGGCAACGGCTCTAAAGGGGATGGGCAGGTGAGCGAAGTCTGTGATCTCCGATACGCCAAGGGTTAGCCGTTTCAGTTCCAGACTGAATTTCTGTCCCTGGATCATAGCCGTCGGCAGGTTGACTTCATGTTCCTTTACCCCAAGTTTCGCATTGACCAGTGGCAGTTGGGAATTGATCTTGCCGCGCATGTTGTGCTTGGTGCGGCTGAGATCGTCGTCGAACAGATTCTCCCAATCCATTGAGTTCAGGTTTTGTTCGATTGTCTCCGGACTCATTCCGCTCGCATAGAGCCCGCCGATGATGGCGCCCATGCTGGTGCCGGCGATATAGTCAACGGGGATTTTGAGTGCTTCAAGGACTTTTAGAATGCCGACGTGAGCTGCGCCTCTTGCACCGCCGCCACTCAGGGCGAGGCCGATTTTCGGTCTTTCAATCTGCTGTTGCGCCAGAGCGGTGGGGAGCTGGCACAGCAGCAGAAGGGCGAGCAGAATACATTTTATTGTTACAGGCATCCGGCTATTCTTCCATCCAGTCAAATACATGTCGACTACCGTCTATTAGAGGGGTCGCCGGTTGGTTTCCCAGTGCCAGACGTTGCAATCTGTCGAGGTCCATCAAAGGTGGCCGCAAGAGAGCGTCGAGATAGGGTTGCAGTGTTGCCGGTGCGCGAGCCTTGATCTCTTCTTCTGAGCAGTATTCAAAATGGGGAGCGGACGCACCGCAGGCGCGGGACCAGGTTCTCATGAAGGTCTGCCAGTTGAACCGCTCGTCACCGGCCACATTGAGCAGGGCCGGGAGGTTCGGTTGAGAGATGAGATCCCGAATCAGTGCACCGTGATCTGCTGCAAACCAGGGTTGCAGCAGTGACTGATCGTTTGTGGGTATCTGGAGGGATTCCTGCGCATTCAGACGTTGTGGTAACACAGGGTCTCTGCCGAACGGGGTGAGTGGTGCGTGCCCCGGCCCATAGAGTCCCCCGAGACGCAGAGAGATGCTCTCCCGACCACTCCCCGCCCATTCCAGCGCTGCATTTTCTGCCGCCAGTTTTGCTTCCGCGAAGAGTCCTTCCGGCTCTGGCGAATCGCTCTCCCGGTAGGCTCTGTCACAACCGGGACCATAGACCAGTGCGCTGCTGACAAACAGATAGCGACGGGTGCTAGCAGGCAGTGCTTCGGTAAGAGAGATGACGTCGTCTTCGGTATACGCAATCTGATCGACCACTGCCTGGGGCTGGAATTCGGCCAGCTTTTGGCGCAAGCGTCCAGTGTCATGCCGGTCGCTGATGAAATCAGGGCCGGGGCCGTTGCTCTCGCCACGGGAGATGCCAAGGACTTGGTGTCCGGCAGCCCGCAGTGCGCTGACCACTGCCCGTCCACCACAGCCGGTACTGCCGATGACGACGATTCGTTGGGGGTCAGGCATCGAACTCGATGTAGGGTCTGGGGTAGGAACGCAGCAGGCGTTGACGCACATAATCGGATGCAGGGTTCAGTGCG
This sequence comes from Chromatiales bacterium, assembly GCA_036784775.1. Taxonomy (GTDB): domain Bacteria; phylum Pseudomonadota; class Gammaproteobacteria; order Chromatiales; family Chromatiaceae; genus QGON01. The sequence continues at coordinate 5,072 of JAMJIN010000132.1, forward strand.
CGCACCGCCTCCCGGAAAGTCTCCGCTGTCTGCTCGTCAATGCTTGGAGAGGCGATCTCCAGGAAGCGGTCATCGAACAGTGGATCGGTATTGGCTGTGGCGCTGACGCCTTTTTCCTCCAGGTGTCCCTGCATCGTTTCGTAGGGTGCGCCCCGGTCAAAACGCAGGGGGAAGGCGTAGAAGCAGGGACCAAGCCGGTTGGCGCCATCCCCGAGACGCTCAGCGATGGCGGTCAGTTGCCGAAGAAAATCCAGGGTGAACGCCAGGTCCTCCGGAGTATCGCCGGGCACCGGCTGCAGAATACCGAATACCGGTAGGATATCGTTCTTCAGACAGGCCTCCACCAGGTTGCGTGCACCCTCAAGATACCTTTCATGCACCTTTGGACGGGCATCGATCTTTTCCAGTTCACAGAGAGACTGGTGGCCGACTGCCTCAAGCCCAAAGTAGATGAGGTCGCAACCTGCTGCCGCGAGTTGTGGCACGTCCTCTGGATGCAGGACATCCACCCGGCTTTCAGCCAGAAACTGCATGGGGGTCTCTTTGAGTAGATTGCAGACCTCTGCGAGCCGCTTGCGGTTGACCCCGAACAGGGGATCGCAGATCCACAGATACCAGGACTTTTCCATGTTGGAAAAGAATTCGAGATCCGCTTTCACCTTCTCGATAGGGTTGTGGGTAAAGCCAGGATTGGTCAGACGCTCGGTGCAGAAGGTGCAGTGGTAGGGACAGCCTCGGCTGGTAAGCCAGCAGAAGATGTCATAGCGTTCCGGATGGCGCATCAGGGACATATCCACCGGCGGTGCCGTGGGGAGGGTTTCTGCGGGCGGGTTGGAACGGATCTCTTCTCCATCGCGCCACACCAGTCCTGGTATCGAAGCCGGATTTTGCAGGCCACTCCTTACCAGCGCGAGTGCAGCCTGTTCCCCTGGCCCTGCAACGATGGCATCGATCTCGGGACAGCGTTCGAGGATCTCCGCGCCACAGGCGGTAACCCAGACACCACCCAGCACGACCGGCAGTGACCCGTTGCGCTGTTTCAGGACCCTCGCCATGGCGGCGCCGAACCGTCCTTCAACCGGTGACAGGCAGGCGATGCCGACCATTAGAGGCGACTCCTTCATCACGGCATCGGCGATGCGGTCCAGCAGTGCCTTGGGAGAATCGGAATCCCCTTCGTCATCGAGATCGGTACTGGGATCAAGTACTGTAACCGCCACCCCTTCGCTGCGCAGATAGCTGCCGAGGGTGATGTTGGAGAGAGATGGGCAGAGACCACCCGGCAGGGTATCGCCGGCCAGCGGGGTGCTGAGCAACAGTAGATCCGTCATCTTGGTCTGCTCCAATGGGTATGTGGGTTTGAGACTAAAAGAATCCCCGGCGTTACTCAAGGACTATGCATGACTTTCAATTTGCGGTTGTGGAGGCGGACTTGGGCTACAATCCCGGGAAGCTTTTTTACCGAACGATGCGAATCTTGAAGGATAATCATGAGTCAAGCCAACAGGGAAACCTACCCCTTGATAGAACTCTCTATCGGCACCCCGGATGTGGATGCTCAGGAGGCGTTCTGGGTAAAGATGTTCGATGGCAAGGTGATCTTTCGTGGACAGATGATGGGACTGCGTTTCAGCCGCCTGATCGTCTGCGGCGCCACCCTGGTCTTTCGTGAGGATCCCGATTTTCAACTGCCACCAGGACCGGGAGATGAGCGTCTCTATAACAACCACATCGGACTGCGTGTGTTTGACCTGGATCGGTCGGTGGCTGAACTGGAGTCCCGTGGCGCCGAGTTTGTCCTTAAACCGGAAATGGTGCGTGAACTGCTAAAGCAAAAAAATGACGGCGCCCCCAAGATACTTGAAACCGACTATATCGCTCCACCACTGAATGCTGAACGCCTCGCCAACGGGGAGTATAAAATCGATGTGGCGATTCTGGTGGGGCCTGACAACCTCTGGATCGAGCTCAATCAGATCACAGAGCCGGAAGATACGAATTGGTTCCCCTGGTGATGCGCAAATCCTTTGGCGGCGGTATTGCCGCCTGGTCCATCCGCCATCCTATCGGGGTTGTGATGATCACCCTGGCGGTGATGGTTCTTGGGGTCTTCTCCCTGGGACGGCTGGGTGTCGATCTGCTACCTCATATCATCTATCCCGATGTTCGGGTGCGGGTTCTGGATCCCGGTGTGCCCGCGAGCATCATGGAGGATCGCGTCACCCGCCAGTTGGAGGAGCAGCTCGCCATCACGGAGGATGCCATTCACATTGAGTCCCGCTCCTCCGAGGGGCGCAGTGCGGTGGATCTGTCGTTTGCATACGGTACGGATATCGACAAGGCGCTGCAGGATGCCAGTACCCGTCTCGACCGGGCCAAACGATTTCTCCCCGATAGCATCGAAGCGCCGGTCATCTATAAACGCGACCCGTCCCAACGGCCGGTTGCGGAGTTCGTTGTCAGTTCCTCCCTGCGGGACCCGGTGGAACTGCGCAGTTGGGTCGACTATGAGTTGAGCAAGTGGTTCCTCAACCTGCCCGGTGTGGCTGCCGCAGAGGTCGGCGGCGGGCTGGTACGTGAGATTCAGATCCAGGTGGATCAGCTGCGCCTGGCAGGTCTCGATATGCACCTGCTCGATTTGAAGGATGTGCTGGAGGCGGCAAACGTGGATACGCCGGGTGGCCGTCTCATGATGGAACATGGTGAAATCAGCGGCCGCACGGATGGTCGTTTTCACTCGGTGGATGAGATTCTGAACCTTCCGTTGGCCAGCGTTGGCGTGGCTAACCTGTCGGCAATGGTGCGGCTTAGCGAGGTGGCGGAGGTCGAAGACGGCGCAGAGGAGGAGCGGCTGCGAATCCGTCTCAACCAGTTGCCGGGCATCAAACTCTCGATCCAGAAACAGCCGCAGGCGAACACGGTAAAGGTGGTGGACAGTGTCCTGGCGCGAGTGGCTGAGTTGCAGGAAAAAGGGTTGATACCCCCCGATGTGGAGATACGCCCGGTGGATGATCAGGCGCGTTATGTCCGGCGGGCACTGAACAATGCGGTGAACTCAGCCGGTATTGGCGCAATGCTCGCTATGCTGGTGGTCTATCTGTTCCTTGGCAGTCTGCGTCGTACGCTGATCATCGGCAGTGCTATACCCATTGCCATACTGGTGACCTTCATTCTCATGGCGAGTGGTGGATTGACGCTGAATATCATGACGCTGGGTGGTTTGGCGCTTGGTATCGGTATGCTGGTGGATAGCACCATTGTGATGCTCGAAAATATCTATCGGCATCAGCGGGAACGCAGTGGGGCAGACGCAACCGATGTAACCGAGGTGTCGGGCAGGGCGGCTGCCGAGGTCAATAGTGCCATTGTCGCCTCCACCTCCACCAACCTGGCTGCGGTGCTGCCGTTTCTCTTCATCGGGGGGCTGGTCGGATTGCTGTTTCAGGAGCTGATCTTCACCATATCAGCTGCCATTGTTGCCTCGCTTCTGGTGGCGCTTACCCTGGTACCCGCATTGGCCGGCCGCATACCGGCGCAACGTGAGGGGCTGATGAGGCGCGGAGTGAACTTTCTGATCTCTGCTTTGCAGAACGGATATGCCTGGTTGACCCGCTGGCTGTTAAAGGCGCCCTGGCTCGTGCCGTTGTTGTTTATCCTGGGGATGGTCCTGGCTTGGCCAATGCTCAGTCAGGGACGGCAGATCTTTCTGCCGGAGATGGATGAGGGGCGGGTCTACGTCAGTATTACTGCCGACCGTGGTATCAATCTGGCCCGCATGGATGAAATTGTCAAAAAGATCGAAACGATGTTCGTGCAGCAGCCTGAGGTCGAGAGTATCTATGCCCAGGTGGGGGGATTTGTCTTTGGCCGCTCCACTTATGAAGCATCCAATCGCTCCAGTCTGCATGTCGCCCTGAAACCGATAAAGGAGCGGGGTATCGACAGCCGGACATGGATTGCACGTATGCAGAAGCAGATTCAGGATGCCAGCCTGGTCGGCATACGGATATATATGCGGGTCTCCGGCATTCGCGGTATCCGCCTGAACCGGGGGGATGACGACATCGAACTGCGTCTGCAGGGTAGGGATCTTGAAAAGATGTCCCGGATTGCAGATCGGGTGGTTGAACGTCTTGGGAAAATCGAAGGCTTACGAAATATCTCTCATACCAGCGAGGACCTGAATCAGGAACTTTCAGTTGTGGTGGATCGGGAAAGGGCCTCCGGTTTTGGTCTCTCAGTGGAAGACGTTGGACGCATCCTGGAGCTTGCCCTGGGAGGTCTGAAAGTCACGGAATTCCTCGATGGTGATCGCAGTGTGGACGTGCGTCTGCGACTTCAGCGGCGGGATGTCTCCACGCCGGCCGATGTGGAGTCGGTGATTATCTTCAGTCGAACGGAGCCAAGGGTTCCCCTGCGCCTGGGAGAGGTGGCCAAGGTCGAATTGGTGCCAAGCCCTGTCTCTATCCATCGGGATCAGCAGCGCCGGGTGGTGAATATCAGTGCCTCCACCAGCAAGGACTTGGCGCCTGGAGAGGCGTTGCAGTCGGTGCAGGGTGTGATAGACGGGATGGAGCTGCCGCCAGGTTACATAGTCTACGAGGCGGGTGGTCAGGAGGCGCAACGTGAGGGACGCGATCTGGGATTGCTCCTGCTGGGGCTGGCGCTGTTTCTGGTCTTTGTGGTGATGGCGGTGCAGTATGAATCACTGCGTAATCCCATTGTCATCATGCTCAGTGTGCCTTTTGCGGTGATTGGAGTCGCTTTGGGATTGGAGTGGTCTGGACTGCCGCGCTCCATGCCGGTGCTGCTGGGCCTGATCATGCTGGCCGGGATCGTGGTGAACAATGCGATTGTGCTGGTGGAATATATGGTTTTACAGCGTCGTGCCGGATTGACGATTGATGCCGCGATCATCGAGGCCGCACGGCTTCGACTGCGCCCTATCCTGATGACCACCCTGACCACCGTGGCCGGTATGCTGCCTCTGGCGCTGGCCTGGGGGGAGGGAGCGGAGATGCTGCAGCCGCTGGCGGTTACCATGGTCTCCGGGTTGCTGTTTTCCACCCTTGTGACCCTGCTGTTGATTCCTTCGGTCTATCGGTTGATTGCGGTGGGGGATAAAGGTTTTCAAGGCGAAAGGTTAAAGGTTAAAGGCTAAAGGTCAAAGATGGCCGTGCCGCCGGAGAGACCGAACTATGTCGCCACGCGGTGCTGAAAAAGCTGTAGGCCGGTTCAAGCGCAGCGGAACCGGCACGAGTACTGAGCGCCCGATCCGCTGCGCTTGATCGGGCCTACATACTGCTGGAGCCATCCTCGAAAAAAGTACTTGTATTGGGTTGCACCGGACACATACTTGCTTCACCTTTCATCTACAACATCGTCACCCGATTCCTGCCATTGTCTTTCGACTGGTAGAGCGCATCATCTGCCCGCTTTAAGAAGGTTGCTGTGGTGTCGTCCGCTTGCAGAAAGGTGATGCCGAAACTGCCGGTGACTTGAGTGCCGTTGCTGGGTCTGATCATGGCAATGGCGGCTCTGAGCCTTTAACTCAGTCTCATTGCTTTGTCAGTTGCCAGGTCGGGGCAGATGATCAGAAACTCTTCACCTCCCCAACGGCCAATTGTATCGTTGCCCCGCACGTTGCTCTTCAACTGCTCCGCAAGATGCTGAATGACTTCGTCTCCCATCTGGTGTCCATACCGGTCGTTGATCGATTTGAAGTGGTCGATATCGAGCAGGATAAGTGCCAGGAGTGAGTTGTTTCGCAGGGCGCTCTCCAAACTCTCCTGCATCACCTGATCGATTTTTCGCCGGTTGTAGAGCTGGGTCAGGACGTCGATCTCTGAAAGGTGGGCGAGCTCCCGATTCTTGGCCGCCAGCTGCTTCTGCGTACTGCGAAGTCTGTCCAGCGCATTTGTCAGCTGGACGTTTTCCTCTTTGCGCAGCTCTTCACGGATCGCACGGGCGGCAATCCCCCGGTAGATCGAGGAGATATAGACGGCGAGAGCGGTAAAAAACGCAAGAAAAATAACCCGCAGCGCAATATTGCTGCCACTTACCAATGGGGTGGTGAAATCCTCGGTGATCGTGCCGAGTTCTATCGTGCCTCTGCTGATCGCCAGGATAACAATCAGCAGGTAGAGGCCGATGCTGAGTACCCCTGAGAGCAGGGTGAGACGGGGCGAAAAACGGATGGTGGCAAGACCGATCCAGAGGTAGTAGAGCAGGAAGGCCTCGGACTTGAAGGTTCGATAGGTGCCGAAGGCGTAGAGGACGATGGAGAGCAGGAGAATATCTATGGTGACAGAGAGGTATTTCAGCCACCAGATATGCCGGCCCCGTTTGAGATGGATATGGAGCAGGATGCCGTAGATCAGGTTAACCAGCGAAGCGCTGATTATGGCGATGAAGGAGAATTCGGGAATCTCATTGCGTATGCTGAACCCCGCCAGAAAGTAGAGGAAGGTGAATAAAATTCTGGCGTTGTTCGCATAACGCTCGCTTTTCTGCTCTTCTTTGATGAAAAGCTGTTCTTGATTAGTACGAATGTTCAGCAGTGACTCACGGAATGAGCCACTGGTTGTTGCAAGATGATGCCACGATCCACAATAGGAGAGCGGACATGGCACAGAATCCAATCCAATTTCAG
>JAMJIN010000499.1:0-1299 GCA_036784775.1 Chromatiales bacterium
ATCTTTCAAGAGAGTAAATCCTATGGACTCCATATGTCATAAATAAATGCATTATACTCCATCTGTCATTAGGTAAATGCTGTATACTTCATCTGTCATTCGTTAATCGTGTTTGCTACATCTCTCATGAGTATATGTTGTGGACACCATCTCTCATGAGTAAATGCTGTGAACTGCACCTCTCAAGAGTAAATGTTGTGGACGCAATCTCTCAAAAATAAATACCGTATTATCCATCTCTCATGAGTACATGCTGTTGATTCCATCTCTAATGAGTAAATATCATGTACTCGATCTTTTATAAGTAAATGCTGGGTACTCAAAAAAATTGTTGTGGACTCCAAATATTTTCAGTAAATGTGGACACCATCTCTCATGAGTAAATGCTGTGTAATACATTTACCAAGAATAAATGCTGAAAACTCCATATCTCCTGGTTAAATGTCATGTATGTCATTTCTCTTGAGAATATATTGTGAACTCCATCTCTTATGAGTAAGTGCTGTTTACGAGCTACAGGGAAAAGGAGGAAACCAAATATAGCATCTATAGTGTGTAAATGCTATGGACTCCTTCTTTCATGAGTAAATAATGTGTTCTCCATATCTCGTCATTAAAAGCTGTGGAACCCATTTCTAGAGAGTCCAGAGTAAATGCTACGAAATCCATATCTCATGAGAATATACAGTGCACTCCATTTCTTAAGAGTAAATGCTGTGTATATCCTATCTTGGGAGTCAATGCTGTGGACTCCATATCTCGTAAGTGCTGTGGACTTCTCCTCTCCTTTATAAATGATGTGGACTAGTGATGAAGAAGATGGGAAAACCAAAATCGACGAAAAGTATCGATGCCAGCTCTGATATGTAAATTCTGTAGAATCCATATGTTGTGAGTAAATGTTGTGGACACCACCTCTCAGTAGAAACTGCTTTGGACCATCTCTTGAGAGTGAATAATGTGGACGCCATCTGTCGGGAGAAAATGCTGTGGACACATCATATCTCAAGAATAAATGCTGTGGACGCATTCTATCATAAGTAAATTTTGTTGGCTCCGTCTCTCTTTAGTAAATGGTATGGACTAGTGAAAAAGAAGGAGGGGAAAAATCAGTGACCGGTACTGTTGCCAGCCTCACCACGGACTACAAGGAAAGGAAGGAACGCAACAATTACACCTGTCATGTGTAAATGCTGTGGACTCCATCTCTCGCCAACAAAAGCGATGGACACCATCTCTTGAGAGTCTGTGGACTCCATTTATATTAAGTAAATTATGTGCACTCAATTTCTTAATAGT
>JAMJIN010000324.1:0-2338 GCA_036784775.1 Chromatiales bacterium
TACAGTCAGGCAGGAGGTGAATCAATCGATGATTACGTCACACGGTGCAAGCTGCAAGCGCAAAAATGCAAATTTAATCAAGCGAGTCACCGAACCAACAGAGTGGGTATCTAGTCTGGCATTCTCGCGCAAGAAGGACGGTTCGTTGAGGATATGCCTGGATCCCAAGGATCTCAACCGAGCCATAAGGAGATGCCACCACAAGACACCGACACTTGAAGAAATCACTCACAAGTTCACAGGCGCGAAGCACTTCTCAAAGCTAGATGCAAAGAACGGCTATTGGTCAGTGAAACTGGACCATGAAAGCAGCCTTCTGACGACCTTTAACAGTCCCTTTGGCAGGTACTGCTTCACGAGAATGCCGTTTGGTCTCGTCATGTCGCAAGACGTGTTCCAGCAGAAGATGGACGCGATCCTCGACAACTGTCCCGGGACGGTCGGCATAGCTGATGACGTCGCCGTATTTGGACGCACAGAGGCGGAGCATGACGCCAACCTACGGAATCTCATGAGCGTTGCCCGTGAGTACGGCTTGGTGTTCAACAGCAAGAAGTGTGTGGTGAAGGCATCACAGATCAGCTTCTTTGGTATTTTGTATGACGACAAGGGCGCTCACCCAGACCCGAAGAAGGTGGAGGACATTCAGATGATCCCAGCTCCAACGAACAGAACGGAACTGCAGGAGTTCTTGGGAATCGTCACATACATGGGCCCGTTCGTACCCAACTTGTCGCAGAACACGGCAATGTTGCGCGACCTACTGAAGAAAGACGTCGAATACCAGTGGTCACAGATGCACCAAGAAGTCTTCGATAAGGTCAAGTCCTCGATATGCGCTGAGACGACACTCGCGTATTTTGACTGTGATAAAGACTATACAATACAAGTTGATGCGTCAGGAAGAGGATTGGGAGCTGTCCTGTTACAGGAAGGAAGACCAATCGCATACGCTTCCAAGAGCCTGACAGACACCGAAAAGCGGTACGCCAACATAGAACGAGAACTACTCGCTGTTGTGTTTGGCGCAGAACGTTTCAGAACATACGTGTATGGCAAACACTTCGTAGTTGAGAGCGACCACAAGCCTTTGGAAATGATTCAGCTGAAGAACTTGATGGCAGCCCCACCTAGACTGCAAAGGATGCTACTGAGGATTCAGCACTATGACATCACTATCAAGTACAGGCCAGGAAAGGAGTTGCTCCTAGCCGACGGGTTGTCGAGACTGCCAAACCCTCGAAGTAGAGAAGAAATTGACCTCGATGTGATGGTCAGCATGGTGCAGTTCTCGAACAACAAGATACTGGAACTGCGAAGGGAGACGGACACGGACACGATTCTCCGCGACTTACAAGAAGTCATCATCAGAGGTTGGCCAAAGACGCGTGCCGACATCCCGATAATTTTGCGACCATTCTGGTGCTACCGTGATGAGCTCTCGGTAGAGGACGGAGTCATCCTGAAAGGCGAGCGTGTAGTTATACCACAAAGTATGCAGGCGGACGTGATCCAGCGCATACACGCCGGTCATCAAGGCATCGAGAAATGCAAGATGCGGGCGAGAACTCCAGGACACGCAGAAGACGTTTCACGACGCGCACGCGCACGACATGTCACAATTGACGGCAGGGCAACATGTGCGCATACAAGACCAAGCGTCTGGCCGGTGGCAGAAAGCCACTGTAACAGCGACCTGCGAAGAGCCGCGGTCGTACCTAGTCGAGGCGCAGAACGGTCGCATCCTGAGGCGCAATCGACGTCAGTTACAAGCGACACCATCGCCAAGAAGGGTACACTTCGCAGACGAAACACTGACAGCGGTAGGCGGCGATGACACACCCCGCGCACAGCCCACAACAACGGGGCAACACGATGAGCACACGAGAAGAGCTGACGACGCGACGCAACTGGCATACCGAACGCGGTCTGGCAGAGCTGTCAAGCAGCCGGACAGGCTTGACCTGTAACTATTTAGAATAGTGTGCCATACTAGAATAGTTGTGCCATACTAGAATAGGTGCGCCATATTAGAATAATACAATACATGCAGAGACAATAAGTTATAGTTTACTGTTCTTGTTCACTATGTTAAAAAGGGGGATGTAATATCCTGGACTATGTTGCATGATTGAGTAGGCACTCATGGTGAGTTGGCTAGAGCACTGTACCGATGTAGACAGCCGTTCAAATAAACATTACAGTTAGTTGAAAAGCTAGCCTTATTATACTGAACCCAGAAAGAGAACTTTACAATAATTAGCGGAACTCAGAAACGTGTAATGGTTAGTTTACTGAAGTAAAAATATAAACCAATCTCCAATTAGGCGTCGTGACA
>JAMJIN010000500.1:0-1295 GCA_036784775.1 Chromatiales bacterium
CCCCGGGCGCTGGGCGCGAATACGAAAATGGAGAAACTCAAGCGTCCTTCCGTAGCACTGGCCGGGACGGGCGAGGCCTGGTCATACTTCATAACCCGCTGGGGTGAGTACAAGACGGGTACTAAACTTGTTGGACCCGACATAGTCGCACAACTACTGGAATGCTGCGAGGAGGAGTTGAGAAAAGACCTCACTCGCACAGCGGGCAAGAGCCTAATGAGCAGTGACGAAAAAGATGTCCTCACCGCCATGAAGGCACTCGCCATCCGAGCGGAGAACACCATGGTAGCTCGGGTAGCCCTGTCTAACATGCGGCAGGGACACGAGGAGCCCATCCGGTCGTTCTACGCCCGTATCAAGGGGCAGGCGGATACATGCAAGTACGAGATGAAGTGCACTAAGACGGAGTGCGAACAAGTCAACGACTTCACAGAAGAGATTATACGCAATGTGATTGCCCGCGGCATCGCAGACCAAGAGATACAACTTGATCTGCTCGGTGAAAAGAACCAGGACATGCCATTAAAGGACATGATTGAGTATATCGAGGCCAAGGAGTCTGGAAAACGCTCGGCATCGCGTCTACTTGACCCTCAGAGCACGGATGCGATCAGCAGTTCGTATCGGCGGGGGAAACAGCAGGACGTACGCAACAGGGGAGGAGCCAGGCCGGAGAAACCGAAAGCCAAGCCCAAAGGGGTGTGCATCTATTGCGGCGAGGTGGGTCACGGCAAGACGCCCCTGTGGCACACCAGACGCACCGAGTGCCCCGCGTATGGTAAAAAGTGCCAGAAATGTGGCCGCCAGAATCACCTCGACAAGGCGTGCCTGAGCGGACGACCGACTAAGCCCCCATCTGAGGAGACAGACGAGCTGTATGACGAGCAGACGGCAGCCTTCGTCGAGCTATGCACGGTCACCATGGACAACACGGGCGACGGGTTACGCACACTCCCCCTCACCCACCATCTGTACGATGACATGTGCGATAAGTGGACGAAACAAATGGAACTCTGTTCTTATTTAATAACCATGAAAGTCACATTCCTGTAGAGGTGGTGGAAATGGCGAATGCAGCCTTTTGATGTAGGAGTATATGGGCCCTATATGGGTACTTCAACACGACATGCGACTCTTGGATGCTCTCGCATCCAGCTAAGACAATCGCCATTTATGATGTTACAGAACTCAATGGATAAGCATAACGTCATCATTCAAAGCAACCGGCATCTATCCCATGAACAGGAATATATTCCCCGTCGATGCGTTCTTGTCGGAGGCTGTCACTGACACAT
>JAMJIN010000133.1:0-11557 GCA_036784775.1 Chromatiales bacterium
ACTGTCGAGGTCGATACACCCGGTACCACACCTTCTCAACGGCTCCCTACATCTTCCCGATTTCTTTCTCGATGTCACTCTTTGTCGCTGGCTGTTTCTTCTGACTCGCTATTTGCAGCTATTTCATCCGGTTACCGCTGTTCGCCAATTATGTTCGGGTTTTTACCGCCATCTACAGCTGATTACCGGGGGAGACGATGCCATTCTTACCGACACCGAGGCGGATGTTTTCGGTTTTACCCACATGGATGCCGGTGCAGCACTGCTGAAAACCTGGAAATTGCCGGAAAGTCTGATTACCGTCGCTGGTACTCACCATGAACCGTTGAACGCGGGTGACTACCGGCTTGAAGCATCCCTGGTGAACATTGCGGGCTTGCTTTCACAGGGTGAAATGAGCGGTGAGCCATTGGATGAAATTCTTGATCAGGTACGGCCCGAGGTCTGGCAGGCCACTGGTCTGGATAGCGACAAGGTCGTATCGGTGATGGAAGACGTTCCGGCCCGGGTGGCCGAGGTATTGGATGTCGTGCTGGCGCCCAATGTGCCTGCAGAGCAAAGGCGCTGATTTATTTCTCATGACTCTCTGCCCTGTGGAGCGGAGCCGCTGCTATTCAATAGCCTGCAAGCCTGGCATTTTTCAGACAAACATTGAAGTAGGCCTGATCAAGCGCAGCGGATCAGGCAAAACTCGCGACGAAGGAACAACCCATGCCCGATCCGCTACGCTTGATCGGGCCTGCGAAATTTAATATTCCTGTGATTGCTACAGGCTCATGATTTGAGCCTCAGTGAGGGTAGAATAGGGTCTTATGTTGAGACTCTATCAATCCAATCGACTCGAGATTCTGTCCCTGCGGCTGAATACGCTGCTGGCTGAACCGATGATCTCTCCTCTGGAGGAGGAGGTGCTGGTTGTGCAGCATCCCGGCATGGCACGGTGGCTCTCCCTTGAAATTGCGGAAAAACTGGGAATCTGTGCCAATACCCGCTTTCCCATGCCTGCCTCTTTCGTCTGGGAGGTGTTTCGCGCCTTTCTTCCCGATGTCAGTGAATTCAACCGGTTTGAACCCTCCCTGCTCAGATGGCGAATATTCCAACTGCTCGATGAGATTGGCCAAGAGCCGATATTTGCGCCAGTTAGCCATTATCTGAGGAAGGAAAGCGAGAAGCGTCGTTTCCAATTGGCTGACAGACTGGCAGGCCTGTTCGACCGCTATCTGGTCTATCGTCCCGACTGGATCCGGAAATGGGATAAGGGTGAGTCTGCTGTTGCGGGGGATGAGTGGCAAGCGGAAATCTGGCGCCGGTTGGCCGTAGACGATGCTGCTCATTGGGTGCATCTGCAGGAGTCCCTGTTCCAGGCCATGTCGGGCGATGTCGCAAATCCCCCCCGCGGCTTACCTGCGCGGCTCTTTCTCTTTGGGGTGCCTACGCTCTCTCCGGGCTATCTTGAGATTGTCAGGCAGCTCTCCCGTTGGATAGATATCCATCTTTTCCTGCTGAATCCCTGTGAGGCCCATTGGCTTGAAATCATGCCCGAGGGGGAGAAGGTGAGACGGGAGTTGATGTCATCCGATATCGAAGACCTCTACCTGGAGGTCGGCAACCCGCTGCTTGCCTCTCTGGGGCGACAGGGCAGAGATTTTTTCGCCGCGATCAATGATTTCGATCCGGGTTCCGAGGAGTGGTTCGATGCTGCCGAAGGGGATGGCTGCCTGGTGGGGTTACAGCGTGAGATTCTGCATCTCGAACTGCCTGAACCCATTGAAGACGAGCGAGATCATTCTGTTGCATTTCACCGCTGCCACAGTCCCATGCGGGAGATTGAAGCCCTCTATGATCAGTTGTTGGCAATGTTCGAGGAGATGCCGGATCTGACTCCTGCCGATATTCTGGTGATGACGCCCGATATCGATACCTATGCGCCGCTTATCGAAGCACGTTTCTCCGAACCGGGGGATTGTCCTGCCATCCCTTACCGCATCAGCGAGCGGACCCAAGGGCTTGAAAATCCCTATGTCACGGCATTCCTTGAGCTGCTTTCGCTCCCTGCCGGCCGCTATGGGGTCGATGAGGTTCTCAGGTTACTGGAATTTCCGGCGATTCAACAGCGGTTCGGCCTCGATGAGGCGGGTTTGGAACGCATTGTCGAATGGATTGAACAGGCGGCAATTCGCTGGGGACGGGACGCTGAGAGTAAATCGGATTTTGATCTACCTGCCGACCCAAGGAATACCTGGTGCTTCGGGCTGGAGCAGCTGGTGCTGGGTTACGCCATGTCACCAAACGATGAAGCCTTGTGGCAGGGCATTCCACTCCCGGAGAGTGCTGAAGGTTCGGAATCTGTTTGGTTGAGTGGATTGTTGGGTTTCTGCCAATCCCTGTTTGAATTGGAGGATAGGCTATCCGGTATGGTCTCGGTTGCCATATGGTGTGACCGCCTGCAGCGGATTCTGGAGCGTTTTTTTGCCGCCGATGAGAGTGCAGAGCAGCCGCTGCAACTTGTTCGGGATACCCTTGTACGACTGGGTGAAGAAGCGGAAGAGGCCGATTTTCAGGGCCAGGTCTCTCTCTCCCTGATTCGTCAGCAACTTGAACTGCTCTTCAGTCACGGTTCAAGCCGGGGCTTTCTTGGTGGTGGTGTCAATTTCTGTGCATTCACCCCCATGCGCAGCCTGCCCTTCAAGGTGATCTGTCTGATCGGGATGAACGACGGCGCCTTTCCCAGGGAACCCCCAGCATTGGATTTTGACCTGATGGCAAAGCAGTTTCGTTTTGGCGACCGCTCACGACGCGCCGATGATCGTTATCTGTTTCTGGAGACACTGATCTCCGCCCGTGAACGTCTCTATATCAGCTATGTCGGCCGCAGTCTCAAAGACAACAGCGCACTGCCTCCGTCGGTGTTGGTGGAAGAACTGCGGGACTATGTGACATCTCAGGCGGGCAAGTCCGGTTTGGATAGGATGACCTTTACGCACCCGCTTCAGCCCTTCAGCCCAAACTATTTCCAACCTGTGGGACGTCTCTTCAGCTACTCATCGAGAATGCAAGAGGCAGCCCAGTGGGTTGGACGTGGAGAAAAACAGCGCCAGCCGCTGGTGGCCGCGCCGCTGCCCAAAATGGAGCCGGTAACAGATTCAGTGGATCTGCATCTGCTGAGGCGTTTTTACAGTGCCGGCCCTGCGCGGGCATTTGCGGCCCAGCGACTCAATCTCAGGTTGGAAACCGCCCGGGATATTCCTGATGCACGTGAAACCTTCGAGATGGAAAAATTTACCGCCGAAGCCGTTGAGCGCGAACTGGTGGAACGGCTACTCTCTGGAGAGTCAGCGGAATCCTTCTATCAACTGCTCGACCTCCGGGGTGAGTTGCCACACGGAAAACCCGGACGACGTCACTTTCAACAGCTCTGCGGATCCGCTCAGTTAATGGTGGAACGGTTGAATGCGGGTGCTTTTGGTGAAGAGATGCCGCCCCTGGATGTCGATCTGATACTGGACGGCCTGCGGCTGAGCGGTCGGCTGAACGGATTGCGCACTACAGGCCTGCTCGAATATAGCGCAGGCAAGATATATCCCCATCAAAGACTGGATCTCTGGATTCGATTTCTGACGTTGAATCTTATCAGGCCTGAAGGGGTGGCGTGGGAGGCAATCTGGCTGTCACCGGATGAGGAGGGGAGGTTTATTGCACCGGACGACCCTGAAGCCTATCTGCAGCAACTGGTGGCGCTCTACCGGCAGGGTATGCTGACGCCATTGCATTTTTACGCAGGCACCTCCTGGTCCTATGCTGAGAAGTGGCGGGCGACGGAAGACCGCTCAGTGGCCCTCTACCAGGCACGAAAGCGCTGGTTCAACGACCCTCCGGCACACGGGAGCAAACCCCACCACAGACTGCTGATGCCTGGCGAAGAGATGCTGGATGAGGCATTCCATGAGATCAGCCTCGCCGTCTTTTTGCCCCTCATGGATCACATGGAGCTGGTGGAGTGAAACTGATGGATCTCAATACCGTACCCCTGGAGGGGTTGGATCTGGTGGAGGCCAGCGCCGGAACCGGCAAGACCTATACGCTTACCGGACTCTATCTGCGGCTGTTGATCGAACATGGGGTCGATCCGGATTCCATTCTCGTGGTGACCTATACCAATGCCGCGACCGCAGAGTTGAAGGCCCGTATCAGAGGGCGTCTGCTGGAAGTGAGGGAGGCCTTTTCCAACGGGAAGTCGGATGATCCGCTACTTGTTTATCTGCTCCAGACTCAGCCGGATCATGCTGTGATGGTCAAACATCTCAATCTGGCGATTGCAGGATTTGACCGGGCAGCGATCTATACCATCCACGGCTTTTGTCAGCGGGTGTTGACTGAAAATGCCTTTGGGAGTGGTCAATCCTTCGATGCGGAACTGGTTCCGGATCAGGCGGCTCGTGTGCAACAGATTGCGGATGATTTTTGGCGGCGGGAACTGGAAGACCTACCGGATGGCATTACTGATCGGGTAAGTGCTGAAATCGGCACACCGGAAGGTCTGCTCTCGGCGGTTCATGATGGCTTGGGTAAACCCTATCTGACGGTGCGTGGGGCAGAATCTCCTGCCGATCCCGCTGGATTGGAGACGCAGGCGGTGCAAATCATCTTGCAGTTGCAACCTTTATGGCAGGTGGATGCAGAGTGGATTCGTAAAACGCTGGGTGATACAGCCGTTTTCAATCAGACATCCTACAAATCCAGCACTATCTCACTCTTATGCGATGAGATGGATAGCTGGCTGTCACAGGAGAGTCCGGCGGTTGGGGCGTTTGAAAAACTGGAAAAATTTTCTTCCAGTTCCATCGAGAAGGCGATCAAAAAGGGACATCAGGCGCCGGAGCACGAATTCTTCGACCGATGCCAACAGTTTGCAGATCTGAAGTCTGCGATCACCCGCGCCTATGCTGACAGGATCAAAGCCATCTATCTGCAGTTCTACAATTTTCTGATTAACGAGCTGCCCAGACGGCAGGCGGAAGCGGGTGAATGGTCCTATGATGATCTGCTGCTGCAACTCAATCAGGCGCTGTCAGGCAGTGGCGGGACGCATCTCGTAAGAACGTTGCAGCAACGCTATCCGGCGGCCCTGGTGGATGAATTCCAGGACACTGATCCGGTGCAGTATGAGATCTTTTCGCGCATCTATCGTAAATCAGCCCTGCCGGTTTTCTTGGTGGGCGATCCCAAACAGGCAATCTACAGCTTTCGCGGCGCAGACATCTTTGCCTATCTGCGGGCTCGCAACGATGCCAAAAACCGTTATCACCTGACCGTCAACTGGCGCTCAACGCCAACACTGATAAAGGCGGTGAATGCCCTGTTCGACAACGCCCCGACGCCTTTTTTCTACGAAGAGATACCATTTCATCCTGTTGAGGCCGCCAACCTGCGGGAGAAAGGGCTGGTAGTGAGGGGGGATACATCCCAGCCCATGCGGATCTGGAAGCTGGCAATGGAGGAGATGAAGGTCGATGAACTGCGTCACGCGGTGGCAACGACCACTGCCCGGGAGATCGACAGGCTGCTTGTACTGGGCCGGACCGGCAAAGCGACCATTGATGGAGAACCCCTGTGCGGTAACGACATTGCCGTGTTGGTGCGCAAACATAGTCAGGCCGAAAAGATTTCCGTTGCCCTGCGAGAATTGGGTATTCACAGTGTGCGCAGCGCTCAGGACAATATCTTTCATGGCCTTGAGGCGGAAGAGCTGGAACGTCTGCTGCACGCCTGTTTCGATCCCCGCCGTGAGTCTCTGCTACGAGCCGCTCTGGCCACCGATATGTTGGGCTGGAGTGGTGAAGAGATCGATGCGCTGACCGGGAATGAGACGGCAACCGGTGGCCAGGTGGAAAGTTTTCTCGACTACCATCAGACTTGGAGAGACCAGGGATTCATGCGAATGTTTCGCCGCCTGTTGATACGACGGGGGGTGGAAAATCGATTGCTTTCATACGAAGACGGAGAGCGGCGCCTGACCAATCTCTATCAGCTGGGTGAGCTGCTGCATCAGCATGACAGGTCGATGCAGCCAGGTATGGAGGGTTTGATAAAATGGCTCAGCCAGCAACGGCAAAGCGAAACGCCCGTCGATGAAGAAAAGCTGCTGCGTCTTGAGAGCGACGGCAACCTGGTGCGTATCGTAACCCTGCACACCAGCAAGGGGTTGGAGTATCCGGTGGTATTTTGTCCCTTCCTTTGGGATGAACAGCCCGGATTCCGAAAGCACCAAAAGTCCTACCTGTTCCATGATCCTGATACTGATTTCGAACCTGTCCTGGAACTGGGGTCAGCCAACTTCGAAAAAGACAAGATCCACAAGGCGGAAGAGGATCTTGCAGAGAACCTGCGGCTGCTCTACGTTGCCTTGACCCGTGCCAAGCACCGCTGCTACCTGGCTTGGGGCAAGGTAAAAAACAGCGAAAATTCTCCACTGGCCTGGTTGCTGCATCCGGGGGAATCCTCCTCTGATGAACCGATCAGTCAGTGGAAAAAAACCTTCAAAAAAGTGAGTGACGTATCAGTGACTCAGCGGCTTGATGAGCTGGTGGAGCAGTCTGGTGGAAACATTCTTATCCAGCCGCTGATGGAGATCGACAAGGTTGCCCAGTTTCCCCTGGCGCTCACCCCGGAGCTTGTTTCGGCCAGAGTCTTTGGTGGCACAATCAGACCGGGTCCCAGGATCACCAGTTTCTCCGCGCTGGCCTCGGGTCATGGAACCGACCTGCCGGATCGTGATGCGGTTCGCTCTGAGACGATCGTCACCCTGGACCCCACTCACGATATCCATGGATTTCCCAAAGGGCCCAAGCCTGGAACCTGTCTGCACGCAATCTTTGAACACCTCGATTTTACAAATGCAGGCGATCCAGGGCTGAAAACTGTTATCCAGCAGCAGCTGCAAAATTACGGAATCGAGACACACTGGACACCTGTCGTTGAAAGGATGGTGCAGTCTGTGGTGAATGCCGGTTTGGATGAAACTGGGCTGCGGTTATGTGATGTCAGCAGCAGACAACGAATCAACGAGATGGAGTTTCACTATCCGGTAGCCGGATTTGATTCGGCCAGACTGAAAAGTATTCTGGAAGAGGAGCAGTTTGCAATTTCTAAGCGGGTCCAGCAGGCGGCAGCCGGTATTCGGTTCGGTTCGATCCAGGGTTTTATGAAAGGCTTCATCGACCTGGTCTTTGAAGCGAACGGGCGATTCTATCTGCTGGATTACAAGTCGAACTGGCTTGGCACTGAAACTTCTGACTATGGTCAGACTCAGTTGGAAAATGCCATGATCACGCACGATTATCCGCTTCAATATCTTTTCTACACCCTTGCCGTGCACCGTTTTCTGCGGCTGCGTCTGGCCGATTACGATTATGACCGCCATTTCGGTGGTGTCTTCTACCTTTTTCTGCGGGGTATGCAACCTGCAACCGGGGCCGGTTTCGGTGTTTTTCGGGAACGGCCGCCGAAAGCCTTTATCGAGGCGTTGGATCTGGCAATGCCGGGAGCTGAGGCATGAGCGTTGAGAGACGACTGATCGGCCAACTTCAGGATCAGGGTTTGTTGAACGATCTGGACGTTTTTTTTGCCGATATCCTGCTGCAGAAATCGGATCAGCCATCGGAATTGCTGGCGCTTGCGGCTGCAATGGCCAGCCGGGCAACCAATGAAGGACACGTCTGCTTTGATCTCAATGAGATGGCGGACCGGCCTCTGAACGGGCTCGACGGTCAGGTGATAGCCTCCGTGCCTTCGTTGAACGACTGGTCTGTCCAACTGCACCAGAGTGGAGTGGTCGGAACGCCCGGTGAACATCAGCCATTGATCCTTGATACTTCAGGCCGGCTCTATCTGCATCGCTACTGGAAATATGAACACCGCCTTGGTTTTCTGCTCGATGAGCGGGCGGCTCACCAAGCCTCCAATGTGGATGAAGCGGTGTTGCGAACAGGCTTGAAACAGCTGTTTCCAAATACCGGCGATGAAATCGATTGGCAAAAACAGGCCGCTGCCACAGCGGTGTTACGACGGCTCAGTGTGATATCCGGCGGGCCTGGCACCGGCAAGACCACCACGGTGATGCGTCTACTTGCACTGTTGCGCCAACAGCCGGGCGGTGAGGCGTTACGTTTCGCACTGGCAGCCCCAACCGGCAAGGCGGCTGCACGGTTGCAGGAGACAATTCAGCAGTCACGTGACTCTCATCCGGCACCGATGGATTCTCTGCCTGAGCTGGCCTCTACGCTACATCGATTACTGGGGGTTAGGCACGGCAGTACCGGTTTTAATCACAATAGAGACAACCCTCTGGCATTGGATGTGTTGGTGCTCGATGAAGCTTCGATGGTGCCTGTGGCACTGATGGCGAAGTTGCTGGAAGCGCTACCCGAATCTGCCCGTCTGATTCTGCTGGGGGATAAGGATCAGCTGGCTTCAGTGGAAGCCGGGGCGGTACTGGGTGATATCTGTAGCGGCTATCGCGGGCCGACGCCTCACTTCGCAGAGCAGCTGCAGCGAACCACTGGGCAGAGCCCATCCCCGGATTCCAGTGATCCGAGGGCGCTGGCGGATTCAGTGGTGGTACTTAAGAAGAGCTACCGTTTCGATTCGGCAAGTCCTATCGGGCTCCTGGCCGGTGCAGTGAACAGCGGAAACTTCAAGCAGGCCTGGGAACTGCTGGATGAGGACGGTGCAGCATCGCAAATTCGCAGGATTCCAGTGACCGATGACACTGCAAAGCTTGCTGCTGGACGTTATACGAAAATATTTGAAATGATCGAAAAGGGGGCGGCGCCGTCAGAGATATTCGCCTCTCTTAACGATTATCGTGTGCTCTGCGCATTGCAACAGGGTCCCGACGGTGTCATTGCCATAAACAGGCGAATTGAGGCCGAACTGCGTAGCAGGGGCTATATCACCGGGGATTCCGAATGGTATCAGGGACGGCCGGTTTTGGTTACCCGCAACAGCTACGGATTGGGACTATTTAATGGTGACATTGGCGTTGCCCTGCCGAACCCACAAGCCGGGGGAGGGATCTCAGTGGTTTTTCCTATATCGGATGGCAGCTTCCGCTGGATAGCGCCTGCCCGTCTGCCCGAACACCAGACTGTTTTCGCCATGACGGTGCACAAGAGTCAGGGGTCCGAGTTCAATGAAGTCCTTCTGCAACTGCCTGCCCTGGATAACCCGCTATTGACCCGTGAACTGTTGTACACCGCGATTACCCGTTCACGTAGCAGATTTTATATCTCAACTGAGCAAGAAGTTTTCCGCGCTCTCGTTCACAGGCAGTTACGCAGAAACAGCGGTCTGGCGGAAGTTTTGTGGCAATAATGCAGGGTACCCACAGCTCCCCCTGCACTGGATGAAGGCTCAAATTTGCGGAAAAAACTATTCTCCCATTGGAATTTTGCTGACGGCATAAAAATATATTTGGGATGAATAATCCCCGGCTGTGATAGGGTATGTCTGCTTTAGATTTCAGAATCTGCGCTCGATGCGCATTTTCATTGTAAAAACATAAAGTTAGGTGAGCTTCCTGAGGTTGGAAATTAGCAGCGTCAGCAAGATAGCATAACGGTTTTTTGAGAATCCTGTGCCGGCATGGATCACACAGTGTGGCCCGACCGGTTGATTGAATTTTCGTGCGAAGCGAAGGAGACGAAATATCATGATCAAGCCTGTAGGTTCCGACGAACTGCAACCTCTGTTTGTCTACGATCCGGACGAGCATCACAAACTGTCCCACGAGGCGGAAAGTCTTCCGTCAGTCATGATCAGTTCGCAGGCCGCTGGTAACGCGGTGATGATGGGCGCCGGTTATTTTAACCCGCTTAAGGGTTTCATGAACGTGGCTGACGCCATGGGCGCTGCAGAATCCATGACGCTGACCGACGGCAGCCACTTCCCGGTGCCGGTTCTCTGCCTGGTGGATAGCGCTGATGCCATTGGTGACGCCAAGCGCATCGCACTGCGTGATCCCAACATGGAACGCAACCCTGTGCTGGCTATCATGGATGTGGAAAACATCGAAACCGTCTCCGACGATCAGATGCAGGTTATGACCGACAAGGTCTACCGCACCCAGGATATGGATCACGTCGGCGTCAACGCCTTCAATACCCAGGGCCGTGTCGCAATCTCCGGTCCGATTCAGGTGTTGAGCTTCTCCTACTTCCAGAGCGATTTTCCCGATACTTTCCGTACCGCAGTCGAGATTCGCAACGAGATCAAGGAACACGGCTGGGAGAAGGTTGTTGCCTTCCAGACTCGTAACCCTATGCATTTGGCCCACGAAGAGTTGTGCCACATGGCGATGGATCGTCTGGGCTGTGACGGCCTCGTCATTCATATGCTGCTGGGTAAGCTGAAGAAAGGTGATATTCCCGCGCCGGTTCGTGATGCCGCTATCCGCAAGATGGCCGAGCTCTACTTCCCGCCGAACAGCGTGATGATCACCGGATACGGTTTCGACATGCTCTATGCCGGTCCCCGCGAAGCCGTGCTGCACGCCTATTTCCGTCAGAACATGGGTGCCAGCCACTTTATCATCGGTCGCGACCATGCCGGTGTTGGTGACTACTACGGCGCCTTCGACGCACAGACCATCTTCGATGACGAAGTCCCCGCAGGCATGCTGGATATCGAGATCTTCCGCGCCGACCACACCGCTTACTCCAAGAAGCTCAACAAAGTTGTGATGATGCGTGACGCACCGGATCACAACAAAGAAGACTTCGTACTGCTCTCCGGCACCAAGGTACGTGAGATGCTGGGCCAGGGCATCGCGCCTCCGGCTGAGTTCTCTCGTCCCGAAGTGGCGCAGATCCTGATGGATTACTATCAGTCTTTGAAGTCCTGATAGACGCTGTTTGAAAAAGCCCGCATCTGGAAACAGATGCGGGCTTTTTTATTGCAGCTTTGGCACGCAAAAAAAAGGGTGGCCACGAACTGCGGGCCACCCAAATTACTGCTGTGACTTTTATTTTTTTGTCGTGCGGCTCATGCTGCGTCTACCTGTCATTCTCATCACCCCAGCCACTCGCATTCGGGTTACTGTCGGTCACATTCAGGCTTGTGTTCATCTGCTCCGCTAAGATGGCTTCCACATGATAAGCCAGACCACCATATCCAGAATCGAGGTAATTACTATTCTGACCTTCAGCAATTTGGAGGATGGCACGGCGTAAAACGCTCTCCCAATCTGAAGCATCTCTCAGAGGTGTGCTGAGCCAGTCGTTGATTTCCCCGTCAACATTGATTGCCTGCGCCATACCTGCAGTCGCAAGCAGCGCTGCTCTCGAAGTCAGTTGTAGGGATTTGGAGATTACCGCCTTTGCCTTTGCCATTATTTATGGGACCCAGAAAATTTGATTTGTATTTCAGATACAGCAAAGGGCGGGCCAATCTTTAATATTTTCTTGATTAGCACGAATGTTCAGCAAGCCGCAGCCATGTCTCGGGACGTGGTGAAGTCGTTGCAGCAGCCCGAAGCAAACGAGGTAGCATGGCTCTGAGG
>JAMJIN010000501.1:0-1293 GCA_036784775.1 Chromatiales bacterium
AGCACTACTTTCCAGCCCGACTTGCAGCAGAACGGTCGGACACCAGCGCAGTCACAGTGTTTCTGGAGTAGCCAACACCCGAGCCCTTCCTTAGACCAGTCCGTGGCAAGACATGTCGGGCGTGACTGGACCCCATGCCTGATCTGGTCGATGATCACGATTTTCGACTGCTTGAACAGGTGATCCAAATGTTCTGTTATGTCCTGATCTGGCTTCAGGAGGTCGCGGAATGGTTGCATGTGGTCCGCCACGGCGAAGGCATAAGCCACCTGGTTGACGAGGCCGAACCAGCTTCTGATGTCTGTGACATTCCTCGGTATCGGGAAGTCCTTTATCGCCTGCAATACCTTCGAGCATGGTTTCACTGACGTGGGTGATATCTCAAAGCCTGCAAACTCGACGGTGTCTTTGGCGAATACAAACTTGTCTGGATTCTGCGTGATGCCATTGCGGCCACACGTGTCCAGCCACTGCACTGCCTGCCAAAAGGCCTGCTCGATGTTGTCCGCCCACAGTAGGGTATCGTCGATGCATTTTGTCTTGTTGGGTATGTGGGCGACGATCTCATCGAACCGCCGTGTGAAGCCATCGCCAGACGCCACATATCCTTGAGGTGCAGAGCGGTATCGATAGCGGCCCCAAGGTGTTATGAACGTCGTGATGTGCCGGTCGTCAGGGTGGAGTGGGACAGCGTGGTAGCCGTTCCAGGCGTCACACACCGTTTTCTTTGTTCCATGAGGCACCGATCTCGCTTGGTGAAAGGGTCTCTTGGTGTGGTGGGTCTCCCTGGTGGCACTAGCGTTGAGGGCGCCTGGAGATCCACAGTCCGTCGAGGCTTCCCGTTCTTCTTTGCGCCAATAACCATGCGATGACACCAGGTGACAGGGGTGCCAGTTGGTACCTCCTCGATGACGCCCATACTGCAGTCTTGGTCGAGGCCGGCCTTCACGTCGTTTCGCCAGTGAATTGTGACATCGATCGGTGTGTGGCAGGCGACAAGCTTGGCGTCTGGGTCAACCAATAGTCGGAGTGGCGGGCCCTCCATCGGTAGGAGAGGTTGGTGGTGACACGTGTTGAATGTGCTAGCCTTGTAGTGCGACAGCAACCACTGCTCCAGTTTGCTACGGTTGTCCTCAATGGCTGGATAGGGCAGCCCTTGCGGAGGCGGTGGTGGAGGTTGACGGCGGGGGCACTCACAGGCCGCGGTCATCGACGACTCTGAGGCGGCGCTGCACGTGCTCACCTCCGCTAAGGGCTGTTGGCTTTGGCCGACGCCAGGGAAGTTACGCGGCA
>JAMJIN010000134.1:0-11531 GCA_036784775.1 Chromatiales bacterium
CCTCAGAGCCATGCTACCTCGTTTGCTTCGGGCTGCTGCAACGACTTCACCACGTCCCGAGACATGGCTGCGGCTTGCTGAACATTCGTGCTAATCAAGAAAAGGGTTGCGAAAAAGAGAGTATCTGTTCCGCCTTGGGGGTGATGAGTTCGCAACCATCCTTTTCGACTCTACACCTGCCATCGCAATGCGTATTGCAGAGCGCTGTGAGGAGGCGATCGCCGACTACCCATTCCATGACTTCGGCATCAAAGAGCCTGTAAGAATCAGCATCGGGTTAGCCCTCACCGATAGTGAAACAGAGGAGGATTCACCTTTGACATCGCTACAGTGGCAGGCCGATATTGCCATGTACACTGCCAAGCGTCCCACGACATCCCATATCGCGGTTTTTTCACCTGAAATGGCAGAGGAATCCAGCGGGCTTTTCTCAAACCTGACTCATAATGCTGTTTACGATGCAGTAACCCATGGTACTGGTTTGAAGATGTTCTATCAGCCCATCGTCAAACTCCAGGATGGCACCATTCAGTATTATGAAGCGCTGCTCAGAATTTCTCATGGCAACAGATGGATACTTCCTTCGCACATCTTTCCTCTGGTTGAGGCGCGTCGACTGGAAACCGACCTCGACCGGGCGGTTATCGATCGTGTTCTGGAGGATTTGGAGAACAATCGGATCCCCGCTGGAACCGGCATATCCATAAATATTTCAGCACCAACTGCCGTCAACCAATACCTGACCGAGTGGCTCAAAGACTTTCTACCCTATTTAAAGACACACAAACTTGTGATTGAGATAACCGAGACGGCCTTGATCACGCAGCTAAAGACAGCGACAAAAAACCTGACCGCACTCAGAAAGATGGGTTACCAGATCGCGCTCGATGACTTTGGCAGCGGCTACTCCTCATTGTGCTACCTGGCCACAATGCCGGTAGATATCGTTAAATTCGACATCTCGCTAACCCGGAACGTGGATAACGAAGCGCAAACCCGCATCATTCGTCATCTGGTACAGATGATTACTGAATCAGGACACCAACTCGTGGCGGAAGGTATCGAAACCGAGGAGATGTCGCAAAAACTTGCTGGCCTGGGATTCGTCTTCGGCCAGGGCTATCTTTTTGGCAAACCATCTCCACCAGAAGCTTGATCAATACCCTCCAAATCAGGATCTTACAATTCAGGAAAATCATGTATACTTACCGGCTTCCAGCGCCGGGGTGGTGGAATTGGTAGACACAGGGGATTCAAAATCCCCCGGCTTCACGGCCTTGACGGTTCGAGTCCGTCCCTCGGTACCATATAGGCCTAGCTTGAACTAGGCAACAAAAAAGGCCTGCAATTGCAGGCCTTTTTCATTCATAGCGTCAGGAACTGGCAGCAGTCTAAACCCAGTTTTCCAGGCGCAAACCCGGCACTCTTTCAAATTCTTTCATGTTGTTGGTGACAAGAATCAGGCCTAGCGCCCGTGCGTGTCCGACAATCATCATGTCGTAGGGTCCGATGGGCTTACCCTTTCGATACAACTCTGCTCTTATTTGACCGAAGTGTATCGCAGCCTGATCATCAAATACCGCAACCTCAAGCCGAGCCGCAAACCCTTCGATATCGGCCAGATTTCTTTCCGGCTGAGAAGAACGTTCTGCACCATAAACCAGCTCACCCCAGGTAATGGAGGAGATACACGTCTGACCTTCATGCTGGTTGAAAAGACCACGCACCTTCTCGGGACGGTTCTTTATCGTGTAGATGACAATGTTGGTATCCAACATGAATTTCAACACTAGAACGACTCCCGCTCCTGGTCTGTCGGCTGTTCTCTGGCCGCCATGAAATCATCGGTCACACCCGGGCCATCAAACCACTCATCCCAGGATTTTCCAGCCGGTGTGATAATACGCGTATTCCCGATTGCCACGATATCCACCTCCCGGATATTCTCAGGAAGCGCGACGGGCTTGGGCAGTCTCACCGCCTGGCTTTGATTGCTCTTGAACACTTTCGTGTGGACTGTCGTCATATCCAACCCCATGTATATCCAACCAATATATCCATCATCTTAGCCAGGCCAAAGGATATGTCAATGGTATATCCCGCACCAGACTCGTCTCCGTCAGGAATGGGATGTAACGATCACACAGTTTAGTACGATGCGAACCGTCCCGCGGTACCAGATTGATTTAATAGGCAGTTTCTGGAAACTGAGATACCTTATTTATTTCCCACCAAAACACTTGGGGGACTATGGTGGAACTTTTGTAGCGATTTTCCTGTGCTCCACCTTGCGGTCAATCGGCCCGCTCAGGTTCCCCAAATCGGTCCATATACTCCACCAGCGAGAAAGCGAAACGTGCCTGACGCCGCAATTCCTCCCGCCGACGTTCTTCCTCTGCCTACCTCAATCTCTGCTCCTCCCTCTCAACACGAAGCTGTCTGACCCTCTCTGCGGCAACCTGTAATCCTTGGTTAAATGACCCCAGGCAATCCTCTAATCGCTGTCGCTTACCATCCGACCATTGCTTGCGAACACCATACGGTGGATTTTCAATTCGCAAGGACAATTTACCTGTAGAGGTTTATGGAAGCCGTAATCCATACACCGGACTGGGTCCAGTTTTCCAAACGCTCACTTCACCCCGACCAACTGAGGATCCATACGGTCTTTGCAGAGTGCGATATCTGTCCTTAGAATGGCACGATGGAAGAGAAGATCCCCGGTTATTGCGCACTCTGTATTTCACGCTGTGGCTGTATATCAACGGTTAAGGATGGCGTTTTACGTTCGGTTGAGCCCTTCCCCGAACATCCAACGGGCAAAGCACTCTGCATCAAGGGAAAGGCCGCACCCGAACTTGTATATAGCTCAGAGCGTATCCTCACCCCCCTAAAGCGTACCCATGCCAAGGGAAGTGTCGACCCAGGATGGCAGGCTATCTCATGGAATGAAGCGCTTGAAACGATCACAGCAGAGCTAACAAAGACGGCCAAGCAGTTCGGGCCAGAGACCGTCGCCTTTGGGGTTACCACACCAGTGGAACCGGCATCTCAGACAGCTTTGCCTGGATCAATCGGCTCGCTCACGCATTCGGCACGCCAAACACCCTGTTTGCCACCGAAAACTGCAACTGGCACAAAGATTTCGTACCCAGTTACACCTTCGGCAACTCCATCGGGATGCCCGATTATGAGAAGAGTGGTTGCATTCTGTTGTGGGGCTTCAACCCTGCTACCAGCTGGCTGGCACAGGCTGAGTCTGTCGCCCGGGCGCTAAAACGTGGCGCAAAACTCATCGTGGTTGACCCACGCAAAGCAGGCCTTGCCAACCGTGCCGATGCCTGGCTTCGCGTGCGACCGGCCGCCGACGGCCCACTTGCGATGGCGCTTGCACATCAGTTGATTTGCAATGGCTGGTACGACGAGCAATTTATCCGCGACTGGAGCAATGGACCGCTGTTGGTGCGTAATGATACAGGAGCGTTATTAACAACCAAGGACCTCAATTCCAACCATTCGGAACAACACTATCTGGCGTGGGATGCCGGCCACCAAAGGGCCGTCACATACGATTCCAAAACGGGTTATTTTCAGGCAGGAGATGGTGATCTCGCCCTGCTTGGGAACGTTGATATAGAGACCAACACAGGAAGCGTCTCCTGCAAAACCGCCTTTCAGGTCTACGCCGATGCCTGTGCTCACTACACACCCGCCCGGGCCGAAGCACTCACTGATATCCCGGCGCAGCAGATCATCGACACGGCCCGCCTGCTACATACGTCGGGGCCGGTCAGTTACTTCACCTGGACCGGCACTGCACAACAGAGGCAGGCAACACAGGCCGGGCGTGCCATTTCACTACTCTATGCCTTAACCGGCCATATCGACGCACCGGGCGGCAATATCTATTTCACCAAGCCACCCGTTGCCAATCTGTTTGCTATGGAGCTGCTGACTGAAGAGCAGCGCGCAAAGACGCTGGGATTGCAGCAACGCCCCCTCGGACCCGGCACGATGGGCTGGATGACATCCTACGATCTCGGAAAAAGTGTGCTTGATGGAGAACCCTACGCCATTAAGGCATTGATAAGTTTCGGTGGAAACCCGCTCTCAACCAAGCCCAATGCCGATGATGCCAGCAAGGTGTTGGAGAAGCTGGGTTTCTACGTGCATGCCGATATGTTTCTCAACCCCACGGCAAACTACGCGGATATTGTCCTGCCCGTTGCCTCTCCATGGGAGCGATCCGGACTGTATGCCGGTTTTCAGATATCTCAAGAGGCCGAATCACTGATTCAACTTCGACCAGCCGTGATTCCACCGATCGGTGAATCACGCAGCGACAACTGGATTGTCTTTGAGCTGGCCAAGCGGTTGGGGTTAGGTGAACACTTCTCCAATGGTGATATCGATACCGCCCTGCAACAGATGATTGAACCCACAGGACTCACGATAGCGGAACTGAAATCTCACCCTGAGGGGATTACCCTGCCACTGAATACCGGCTACCGAAAATATCAGCAGCAGGGCTTTGCAACACCCACCCGCAAGCTTGAGATATTCTCTGAACGATTCCAGAGCAGCGGGTATGCGCCTGTCCCCCGCTTTGAGGATGAAGAACCCACGGACACTCGCTACCCACTTCGACTCATTTCAGCAAAGTGGATCGCCTACTGTCACAGTCAACAGCGCCACCTCCCCTCACTGCGCAAACGCATGCCAGAGCCACTCGTTGAACTCAACCCTCAAACCGCTGCCGTTCGTGGCATCGAGGAGAATGAGTGGGTAGTGATCGAGACGAGTGAAGGGTCGATTAAGGCCCGGGCCAGATTCAACAAGAGCCTGGCAATGGATGTAATCTGCAGTCAGTACGGCTGGTGGTTGGAGAACCACAGAAGCTACAACAACATCATCAGCGACACCATTTTTGACCCGATCAGCAGTTCAAACGCACTTCGCGACTTCCGTTGTAATATCACCAAGGATTCTCGGCAGGATGACGTCATCTAACACGGATGCTATACACACGTACGTACCAATCGACCGGCACCGCCAAATAACAAATGGCCAGACAACCCAAGAATTGGATAACTATCTGTTTATACTCAGCCCCGCTCCGGCGGGTTTTGCGTTGTCATCAAATCGTCATAAATTTTCAGTACAATCTCATTGCCTACTTTGGACAGGCAGGGAAAGTCAGTGATGACACCCCCCCACAGGGACGTGGGGGAACTTTATGTCAGGAAAAGGAGATTGGGAAATTATCTAATCGGGATTGGTTAGACATAATGAATTCTCCGGTAAGCAGCTACTGCATTCAGCTCAACGGAGAGAATCTGTAACCGGTTTTTAAAGGCTACAGCATCCACAATTACCTGCAGGCATGCATTGCGTAAACGCAAATTCCGCAGTTTCTATAGGCTTGTTGATATTGATGTTGTTTGGCAGGGGCCAGGGCCTGATTTAGAGCATTGTTGGTAACCTCCAACTTGGTTCTCTATTCAGTGGAAAACTGATAGAGCGCCTGTATCTCCTCTGGCCATATCGTGTCATCAATCGTCTCCAGCACCATGGGAATATCGTCAAAACGTGGGTCCCGCATGATAAAGCTGAAGGCATCCCAGCCGATCTTTCCCTGGCCGAGACTATGGTGCCGATCCACCCTGGCCCCCAGATCCGGCTTGCTGTCGTTGAGATGCATGCCTCTCAGATAGTCGAAACCGACAATGCGCTCAAACTCACCAAAGGTCTGCTCACAGGCGTCTCTGGTCCGCAGATCGTAGCCGGAAACGAATGTGTGACAGGTATCGAGACAGACACCTATCCGACTCTTGTCCTCCACCCCTTCAATAATTCGGGCCAACTGCTCAAACCTGTAGCCCAGGGTGGAGCCTTGACCTGCAGTGTTTTCGATCACCGCTGTCACCCCTTCCGTCTGCTCCAGGGCGATATTGATCGATTCGGACACGCGGTCGAGGCTCTCCTCCTCCTCAATCTTTCGCAGGGTGGCGCCGGGATGGAAGTTAAGAAGTTTCAGACCGAGCTGTTCACAGCGCTGCATCTCATCGACGAAGGCGGCACGGGATTTCTCCAGCCCCTCGGTTTCCGGGTGTCCGAGATTGATCAGATAACTGTCGTGGGGCAGCACATGTTCCGGGGCGATACCGACCTGTTCTAGATTTGCTTTGAAACCCTCTATCGCCTCATCGGTCAGCGGCTTTGCCTTCCATTGACGTTGGTTCTTGGTGAATAGCGCAAAGGCCTTCGCACCAATTTTTTCAGCATTCAACGGGGCGTTCTGAACACCACCGGAAGCACTGACGTGGGCACCTACAAACTTCATTGGTTCTGTCCTTTGGTTATTGAATCTCTAACTCTGTTAAAATCCAGCTTTTATCAAAACAGACCGAAGCAACATGGCAAACAATCCCCTCTCCGGCGTCGGCTATCTGCTGCGCGGCTTGAGCCTGATAAGCAAACCCGGGCTGAGACGTTTCGTACTCATCCCCCTGCTGATCAACATCCTGGTCTTCAGCCTGCTGGTTGGGATAGGAATCAGCCAGTTCGATCTGCTGATGGATCATTTTCTGCCCGCCGAAGACAGCTGGCTCTCCTACCTGCGCTGGCTGCTTTGGCCAATCTTCGCCCTGGCACTGTTGCTAATCATCTTCTACACCTTTACCGTCATCGCCAACCTGATCGCCGCACCATTCAACGGCCTGCTGGCAGAGAAGGTGGAACTCTATCTCGGCGGCCGGTTGCAGGAGGAGAGTGGCAGCATCAAACAGGTGATGAAGGATATTCTTCCTGCCCTGTTTTCTGAACTGCGCAAGATACTCTATTTTTTGCTGCGGGCGATCCCCCTGCTGATTCTCTTCGCGATCCCGGTGCTCAACATCATTGCACCCTTTTTATGGATCGCCTTCGGTGCCTGGTTTCTCTCTATTGAGTATGGCGACTACCCGATGGGTAATCACAGCCTGCTCTTCAAGGATCAGCACAAACGCCTGAAAAAGGCCCGTTTTACTGCGATGGCATTTGGTGGCAGCGTCACGTTATTGATGATGGTGCCCATCCTGAATTTTGTCGCCATGCCGGCGGCGGTGGCCGGGGCCACTGTCTTCTGGAAAGAGCGTCTTGAGAGCGCCGGCAGCGACGCTTAGCCTTCTGGATAACCACTCCTACATCCGGATAAATTTACGCAGCCGCGCCACTCCCTCTTCCAGGTTGGGCAGTGAGGTGGTGTAGGCGAACCGCAGATGCGCCTCGGGCCGGTTGAAGCCGAAATCGCGGCCAGGCGTGACGGCCACTCCGGCCTCCTCCAGCAGCGCCTCGGCAAAGGCATGACTATCACCCGTGACCGTCTCGCAGTTGGCATAGAGATAGAAGGCTCCCTGCGGGGTGACGGGTAGTTCAAATCCCATCTCGCGCAGTGCGGGCAGCAGAAAATCCCGCCGCTGCAGATACTCGACCCGACGCGCTTCAAGTATCTCCAGCACCTCCGGCTCAAAGGCCTTCAGCGCTGCATGCTGGGACAGGGTGGGGGCGGCAAGAAAAATATTCTGGGCCAGACGGTCAAGAGGGTCGACGGCAGCCTCAGGCGCCACCAGCCAGCCGAGACGCCATCCGGTCATGCCGAAAAACTTGGAGAAGCTGTTGATAACGAAGATGTCATCGGCGATGGAGAGGGCGGTTCCTCCAACGGCATCGTAGATCAGTCCCTGATAGATCTCATCGACAATCAGCAGACCGCCCAGACGGCTGACTGTATCGTGCAACGCTGTAAGTGCCTCCAGTGTGAGCAGCGTTCCGGTGGGGTTGGAGGGCGTCGCCACCAGCACGGCCTTGGTATCCGGCCGCCATGCCGTCTCCACGATCTCCGCCGTGAGCTGATAACCCGTATCCACGCCTACCGGCACACCCACCGGCGTGCCGTCAACCAGCTCCACAAAGTGGCGATTACAGGGGTAACCGGGGTCGGCCATCAGGACGCTCTCCCCAGGATTGATCAGCACGCTCATCACCAGCTGCAGGGCACCGGATGCCCCTGGCGTTACGATGATGCGGGCAGGGTCGATATCCACCCCGTAGCTGCCGACATAGAATCCGGCAATCGCTTCCCGCAGAGCGGGCAACCCCTTGGCGGGCGTGTAGTGGGTCTCTCCCGCCGCAAGGGCCGCTTCTCCCGCATGGATGATGGGGGCTGGAGTGATGAAATCGGGTTCGCCGATCTCCATGTGGATGATCGAACGCCCCTCTGCTTCCAACCTGCGCGCTTTTGCCAACAGATCCATGACATAGAAGGGCTTGATGCGTGCCATCCTGTCGGCAATGGGGATCATCTTCCTGGCTCCTTCAAGGTAATTATGACGGTGTATCAACCCCGGTCGTAGAAGGCTCTCAACAGCGCAAGGTCGACATAGCCGGCGTCACCCGCATCACCAGCGATCACGCGAAAATCGTCGTCAGGATCGCCAAGCTGGTCGAGTACCAACGCCGCACCATTGAAATCGTGATCCTCGGTGTAATCATTGGTAGTGACCAATATTGAGCTGATACCGGCAGACGCAGCCGATTTCACACCGTTTTCCGAGTCTTCGAAGGCTATGCACTGTTCGGGGGATAGTTTCATCTGCTCAATGGCCCAGGTATAGATATCCGGAGCAGGCTTCTTGGCCGGTACGATATCACCCGCAGCGATCACCTCGAACCACTCCTCTGCAGCCGGGTCCAGAGCATGCTGCAGCAGCGCGCTGACATTGGCCGGGGTAGTGGTGGTGGCGATGGCAAGCCGTAATCCCGCCTCCCGCACCTCGGTCAAGAGCCTCCTGACCCCGTTGCGCATGGGGATCGCACCTTCCGCCAACATACTGGTGTAGTGGGCGGTCTTCTGTTTGTGCAGCGCGGCAATAAAGCCATCCAAGTCTGCAGGCCGCTCAAAATCGGTATTGAAACTGTCCAGATAGTAGCGAATCCGCTCTTTGCCTCCGGTCACCGCCAGCAACTCTCCATAGAGCGCCACCGTCCACTCCCAGTCGAGTCCTGCATCGGCAAATGCCCGATTGAATGCCACCCGATGACCATCCTTCTCAGTATCGGCCAAGGTGCCGTCCACATCGAAAATCAGCGCTTCCAATTCTGCCATTGCTCTACTCACCAATCAGTCAAATCGCGCTAGCTTACCCAAACCACCGCAACCTTGCACCCCCACGCAATAAAGCGGGATTTTGAGTTCGGGGAAAAGAATCGCCCTATTAATTGACTTAGCACATTAAGAAAATGGCAATCTGGACGATACTAGTTAATGTCGAGCAAACATTGATTGAAGAGACACCCATTTTGTTGTCTAGCAACTGGGTTTCTGGTATAGATAGTCCACTTCACTCAAGAGGTATTCAGGAGTCAGTGAATGGCCCAGAAGAAAGCCAAAAAAGATGTGAGTTCAGGACCGTTTGGTTTTGAGCCCTATCAGCCCGTTGAGGGCGAAGAGTACATGAACGAGGGGCAGGAGGCGCATTTTCTCGCCATCCTGCGGGCCTGGAAGGCGGATTTGATGGAAGAGGTCGACCGAACCGTGCATCACATGCAGGACGAGGCGGCAAATTTCCCCGATCCAAACGACCGGGCCACACAGGAGTCGGAGTTCAGTCTGGAACTGCGCACCCGCGACCGTGAGCGTAAACTGATCAAAAAGATCGATTCAACAATTACCCAGATCGACAATCACGACTATGGATTCTGCGAGTCCTGCGGTGTGGAGATCGGCATCCGACGCCTGGAGGCCAGACCCACTGCCAGCCAGTGTATCGATTGCAAAACCCTGGATGAGATCCGGGAGAAGCAGATGGGCTGAACCTGCCCGCCTCTGCGTATAAAAAACCGGCGTAAGCCGGTTTTTTTAATTCTTTTCATGAACCACGTCAAAAACAACCAACCCCCATCCTACCGCGGCCGCTTTGCCCCCTCCCCTACCGGGCCACTCCATTTCGGTTCACTGGTGGCGGCCCTCGGCAGCTATCTTGATGCCCGTACCAACCATGGCGAGTGGCTGGTACGCATGGAGGATCTCGATCGGACCCGTGAGATCAAAGGCTCTGCCGATGAGATATTACGCACCCTCGACCGCTTCGGTTTTGAGTGGGAAGGCGAGATCATTCGTCAAAGCCGACGCACCGACGCCTATGCCCACGCCCTCGATGTTCTGAACAGAGACGATCTTGCCTACCCCTGTGGCTGTACGCGTAAAGAGATCAACATCGCCGCCCGCCCAGGCATCGAGTCTGCCGTCTACCCCGGCACCTGTCGCCAGGGACTAAAGGTGGGCAGGAAAGAACGGGCTATCCGTCTACGAACCTTTGATAATCCATCGGGATTTGAAGACCTGATTCAGGGTGAAGTGACGCAAAATCTGGCCAGCGACATAGGGGACTTCATTATCCGCCGTGCAGACGGTTACCACGCTTACCAACTTGCTGTCGTGGTGGACGATGCCTGGCAGGACATCACTCACATCGTGCGCGGCGCCGACCTGCTGCTATCCACACCACGTCAGATCCATCTGCAACAACTGCTGGAACTGCCCACACCAGTCTATGCCCACCTGCCGCTGGCGGTGGATGCAAACGGGCGAAAGCTGAGCAAACAGTACAAGGATGCCCCGGTAGAGAATCGACATCCTCTACCGGCGCTGCTACAGGCATTGCACCATCTGGGCCAGCCTCTGCCCGATGAAAGGCCTACCGGCATCGACGATTTCTGGGATTGGGCAATATCAAACTGGCAATTGAAAAATGTCCCGGCTAAACCAACACTTCAGCCCCATTGATCTTTGCATGGCTACGGCCCAGCATTGGCACGATCAAGCATAGCGGATCGGGCATTACTGTCTGCACAGGTGGGACTGCCTGTTCCGCTGTACTTGGACCAGCCTACCGTTCAAGATTTCTATTCGCGTTACAGAAAATGTGTAAAAATGGCTGACCGCACCACTCATAATCAGGGAAGCTATAATAATGAAAACGACCTATCGCTCACTCACTGCTTTGCCTCTTATTCTAATGTTGTCGGGAAATGCCTATGCACTTTCCGGGCAGGATTACCTCGATAAATGCAAGGAGGCCATCACAACCCCATTGGAAAAGGAGACGGCGCAACAGGCAGTCAACCGCGCACTCGATGCCGGATCCTGTGGAGGTTTTCTGGGCGGGACACTCGGCGGAATGAATCTGGTCGGCAATATGCTATTGCATAAAAAAGCGCTGAAGCGAAACTTCGTCTGCCTGGATGAGGGAAAACAGATCAACGAATTGCTGAAAGAGTTTCTGGTCTATCTTGAGGGGAAACCAAAAAATTTAGAGGCTCCGGTGCAGATGCACATCTTCAACCACTTCTCCAGGAAGTATCACTGCAAACCCATCGAGAAGCAGTAAGCGCTTCCCTATGTTAGCGGCTGAGTAAAACCGCGCATAGATGGCGAAGGCCGCCTCGCTGCGTCGATACATCCTCCGTCAGAACGTCACATCCTCGTCCAC
>JAMJIN010000135.1:0-11430 GCA_036784775.1 Chromatiales bacterium
GGATGTGACGTTCTGACGGAGGATGTATCGACGCAGCGAGGCGGCCTTCGCCATCTATGCGCGGTTTTACTCAGCCGCTAACAGGGGGTGAGTCCAAAGTGGTCGATGGAGAGTTGGCATTTGATCTTCTGTAGGCCTTCAGTCAGCTTCTGCACCTGTTGCAGATGAGCGCGTGCGTCGCTGTCGCTTATCTGGAAAATGACCCAGGGTCCCTTGGCCTCGAATTCTCGCAGGCAGTCACAGATCCATAACAGCAGGGTATCGTCTTCGAGTGTTGTACCGGAGATGTTGATGAAGAAGTTGATCTTGCGCCCATTCTTCCGCTGTGCAGAGAGTTCAGCAATGGCATGCCGGATAACCCATCTGTCCACTGCAGCCATCTTTCCCATCTCATCGGTTTGCTTGAGAAAATAGTTGGGCTGAATTTCCTCATTGTTGTGATCGATGAGTCGCACCAGTACCGCGTAGTTTTCCCTGGTATCTCCCTGTAAGCTGATAATGGGTTGGTAGACCAGTTTGAACTGATCGTTTTCAAGGGCATGCTGGATCAGGTGGCTGAGATCTGTCTCGTTGCCGGCTTCATCCTCTTCTTCCTGCTGGGTCGCTGCGATGGAGACAAAGAACTGATTTCCACCCTGCTGACGCGCATTTTCGCATGCATGGTAGGCGAGGTTGAGGAATTCCTGGCCCCCGGCTATTTCCGGCGAAGAGAAGGCGATGCCAACGCTGCTGGTGGGGCTGATGTAACTTGCAGTCTCGGAGTATTCGCGAGCATCGATCTCGTTGCAAATGCGAACAGCGAGTGATTCCACTTCCTGTCTGTCTGTCAGCGGTGTAAGCAGAGTAAATGTGTGATCCCCGAAGCGGGCAAGCAGATCGTCAGTATGGGTCAGGCCGGTCAGGATATCTGCGACCTCATTGAGTACGCTGTCACTTGCTGCGATTCCGGCGCTGTTGCGAATCTCCTGAAAATTGTCCAGTGTGATGTAGAGCAGGCTGTGAGTCGGTGAATCCTGCTCTTGCTGCTGACGAGTGGTTTCCTCCAATATACTGAGAAAGTGTTGCCGATTGTAGAGGCCGGTATGTGAGTCCTGGGTGCTTAGCAACCGCAGTTTATCTTCTAGCTGCCTGTCGTTCGTTTGGTCACGAATAACCAATTGGGTACAGGGTTCTCCATCGATACTGGCAGGGGAAAAACTGAGCTGGGCGGAGAACACCTTTTCATCGTCACGAAGGCAACTGACCTCTATCTCTGCAGTCTGTTCATGATCTGCGGAAAGGGAGCGTAGAATTTTTTTGAATTTCTTATGTTCTGATGGGGCAATCATATCGAGGATCGGCAGACCCTCGATCTCCTCTTGCTCAACCTGACCGAACATCTGGAGATAAGCCGGGTTTGCCTCGACATGCATGCCCTCATGGATATAGGCAATGGCTTCACGTGAGCTCTGGATCAGTGTGTGACAGCGCGCTTCGGCCTCTTTCAACTGAGATTTGTTTTTTTCGAGATTGCGTCTCGCGAGTAGGCTGTTGAATTCCCGTTTGACTGCCAGGGTGAGATGTTCGCCGTTTTTGCGCGCAACGACATCCTTCACGCCTTGGTTCATGGCGTAAATGATGAAATCCTCATTGCCTGGATCGCTTAGGGCGATTACCGGAACAACAACGCCATACTTCTGGAGTAGCGACATCAGATGCTCGATGCCGATATCACCTGATTCGGCAGTATAGATCACCATGTCGAGCGATGAAGCGGAGCTGATCTCCTTGGCAATTCGTTTATCGTCCTGATCCAGGCGATTGGCGTGAACCGTTACACCTGAGTTGCGCAGGGATGAGATGTAACTCTCTACCTCAGTCATGGCGTTACCGATGATGAGTATTTCGATCGCTAAATCAGGCATGCACGATTATCCTGCAGTAAAAGCGGAATGAGTTTTCCCACTTGAGACTACTGCCAAGTAAATGAGGGGTCAACTGAATTGGTCTGGGAATTTGTGCTGGCGCACGTTTTATCGGCAGATACCGGTTTCTATTGTCGAGAACTTAGTGTTTCTTCCTTCTCGCACGAACAGCGCTGGCCAACGCTTCAAGTAATGGTGTGCTGTCATCCCAGCTGATGCAGGCGTCGGTGATGCTTTGGCCATAGGTCAGTGGTTTGGCCTCTTCACGGTCTTGTCTGCCGGCGACAAGGAAACTTTCAATCATTGCGCCCATGATACGTGTATCACCGCGGCTGATCTGGCTGGCGACATCCAGGCCAACCAGCAGCTGGCGCTTATGCTGCTTGCGGCTGTTTGCGTGGCTGAAATCGACCATCATACGTGGTTGCTGGCCGGTGGCTTCCATCTCATCTGCTGCAATATTGATGCTTTCGGAGTCGTAGTTTGGCCGGTTTCCTCCGCGCAGAATGACGTGGCAATCATCGTTGCCGCGAGTCGAGAAAATAGCGGAACGTCCCTCTTTCGTGACTGAAAGAAAATGGTGCGGTTGGGAGGATGAGCGGATGGCATCGAGAGCGATCCTCATGCTGCCGTTGGTAGCGTTTTTGAAACCCACCGGACAGGAGAGTCCTGAGGCCAGTTCACGATGCGCCTGACTTTCAGTGGTGCGGGCGCCGATAGCGCCCCAGCTGATCAAGTCTGCAATATATTGCGGGCTGATCAGGTCAAGATATTCGGTGCCGGCAGGAACGCCGAGATTATTGATGTCGAGCAGCAGTTTCCTGGCCAATCGCAGGCCTTTATTGATTTCAAAACTGTCATCGATATCCGGGTCGTTTATCAACCCCTTCCAGCCGACGGTGGTGCGTGGCTTTTCAAAGTAGACGCGCATGATGATCTCAAGCTCATCTTTCAGTGCTTCACGCACCGGCTGCAGACGTTTGGCGTAATCCAGTGCGGCTTCCGGGTCGTGGGCCGAGCAGGGACCGATGATTACCAGCAGGCGATCATCCTCATCCTGCAGAATGCGGTGTACCGCCTGTCTCGCAGCATAAACAGTATCAGCGGCAGAATCGCTGATGGGAAGCTCTTCATGCACCTGGGCAGGGGAGCTCAGTTCTATGATCGCTTTGATGCGAAGGTCGTCAGTCTGTTTCATGCGGATCGGATGACCACTCGGTTTGAAAATGTTCAGGTGAACGGGAAATTATACACGCAATTGTGGGTTGGGATAAGTGAAAGGCGAAAGGGAGTTCCGAAATTTGATGACAATGGGTGGTGCTCGTTTGGAACTCCCAAGCACCCAGTCCTTTAACCTTTCGCCTTTATTTTATTTCGTCAGCGCCATGAAGAGTTTGGGTAGCTGCTCCGGTAGTCGCTCGACAAGGTCGATGACGGTGTACTGGTTGCCGAAGATGTCCTTCACATACTCGTCGGCCTTGGGGTCGAGGTTGATGCAGTAGGTGTAGATGCCTTCCTGATCCGCCTCGACTACCGCCTTGCGGCTGTCTTCGATGAGCTGCCGGTCATCATGTGTGTCTATATCAGAGGGTTCGCCATCGGTCAGCACCAACATCAGTTTTTTGTCGGCCTGGCGCGCACCGAGGTAGTGGCTGGCGTGACGTATGGCC
Organism: Chromatiales bacterium; assembly: GCA_036784775.1. Lineage (GTDB taxonomy): Bacteria > Pseudomonadota > Gammaproteobacteria > Chromatiales > Chromatiaceae > QGON01. The sequence goes on from JAMJIN010000135.1 coordinate 3,575, forward strand.
GCGCCCATGCGAGTGGACCAGCCGGCCTGCATGGCAGCTAGGCGGCCCTTTACGGTATCGTCCCAATGCTCTTCGTAGCCCTTGATGTGTTGATAACGCACTTCGTGGCGGGTATTGGAGGAGAACCCGGCGATGGCAAAGGCGTCCCCCAGTTGTTCGATGGCCCAGCCGAGCAGGGTGACTGCCTCTTTGCTCAACTGCAGAATCGACTGGTCGCAGCCTGCAGGGATCTGATCGACAGATTCCGAAAGGTCGATGAGCAGCATTACGGCCAGGTCACGGCCATCGGTACGGTGGCTCATGTTGATACGGGGGTCGGGTTGGGCGCCGCTCTTGAAGTCGATGAGTGAGCGGATGGCGACATCCAGGTCGAGTTCACTGCCCTCTTCCTGATAGCGGATGCGTACCAATTGCTGAGGTTTGAGCATTTCGAGCAGCCGTTTCAGATGTTTGGCCAGGCTGCTGTGTTTGGCCAGCAGGGCGTCAATCTCGGCAGCGTTGCCACCGGGATGCAGGCTCTCGTAGAGGCTGACGTAGTCGGGGTTGTAGGTCTTCGCCTTGTAGTCCCACTCCGGGTAGTGGCGTGGCGGCAAGCCTTCGAGTTTCTCTTCTGATTTTTTGCGCTTCGATTCAGCATCGAACATCTCCTCCTCATCGCCCTCTTCGATGAAGATCCACATGTGGCGATTATCGTCGCGATAGCTGATCTCGGTGTCTTTAAAGTAGACATTGGCTGCGAGGTCGGCTTGACGGCGGGTGCGGGCGATGTAGGAGATGGCCAGGCCAGAGATCTCTTTGGTGCTCGATTCTCCCTTGGCCATAAGGTCGTGGAAGCGTTGCACGAACTCCAGCAGGTCGGGGTTTTGGTAACCGTGGTCGGGGTCGAGCAGGGCGTAGGAGAACATCGCCAGACGGTGACGGATGCAGGACTCTTTCTCCGGGTGGCAATCGTCCTCGATCGGTTTGGGGTGCAGTGCCAGCCAGAGTCGGCGCAGGCCAGGGTAGCGGCGCATCGTCAGGTGCTCCACCCGCGAGTCCTCGAACATCTCGATGGCAACACGCTGGAAGGGGCTGAAGTTATCGGCCACGATCTGTCGGGTCCAGGTCTTGTGGGCGGCGACGTGAGCAAGCAGGGCGCGGTAGCGGTCGATGCCGCTGACGCCCTGGAAGTCGTCGTAGACATCAGGTATGCGTACTCCCAGCGGATCGTAATAGGGCATGGGTTTGCGCAGTTCGTCGAAACCCTCGGAGTAGGGCACCAACTGCTCTTTTATCTCCCACAACGCCTGCATGTAGTAGTCGAGCTTGCGCTCGTTATCGTAGAAGAGTGTGCCGTGACGTTCGCGTTGCAGAATGGCGCGGCTGTCGGCGGACTGCAGGCTGAAGTAGTCGATCTGACGCTGCGGATTTTTGGTGTAGTTGCTAACACCGTAGTCGATCCAGTTTCTCAACCCGTTGCAGGATAGCTGGCTGAGCAGATAGGGCATCTTCTTCAGCAGATCAGGGAGCGAAGGGCTGGGGATGGTGGTGTGGAAGCCGTGGACGGAGCCGGTGGTTCTGTCCATGGTATCCATGATTAGCTTGATGTAGTTCTCCAACAGCTCAAGGCTGCCGAGCCGGCGGCTGGCCTCGGGCAGCACCTGGAGAAAAGGCAGGATCGCTTTGCCGTTGGGACTGCGGGAGATGCGCCAGACGGTCTTGGAGGCCAGAGATAAGGCGGCTTCGCCCACCTGGGCAGCCACCTGCGGCATCTCTTCGAGATAGACGATAACCGGCTCCACCCCGCGACCGATCTTGCAGGCCGTGGAGGCGCCTTCCAGGTAGTCATCGACGCCCTGCTCGGAGAGAAGGACGAGCGCCTCTTCCATGCAGTCACCGAATATCGGGTCCAACTGCTCGAAACCGCATGAGAGCTGATCCCGATATTGTTCGAGCTGATCTGAATTTATTGACATGACTCACCTGTTACCGGGTGGTTTGGATATTTCAGTCCGCAAAAAACGCGAATAACGCAAATGATTACAAAAGAAAAAGACATTTGTAAGTTACTTGCCCAGGCACTTGGTGATGCGCTGGCAAATAGATATGTCTTAGAGTTGCGTTATTTGCGTATTTTTCGGATTAAACCACAAATAATCAGCCGAAGACGGCGTCGATGGCGTGGTCCAGGGTGGCGACGATGTCGGCATCGTCTGTAATCGGACGCACCAGGGCCATGCGGCAGGCAGCCACCGGATCTATGCCCCCGTTGATCAGTTGCGCGGCGTAGACCAGCAGACGGGTGGAGATGCCCTCGTCCAGGCCATGCCCTTTCAGATTGCGGGCAGTCCCACCGATGGTGACCAGTTTCCCGGCAGTCGTCTCGTCAATGCCGGTCTCCTTGGCCACGATGCCTGATTCCAGGGAAGCGGAAGCATAGTCGAAATCAAGGGCGGAGAAACGCTGCTTGGTTGACTGTTTGAGATCCTTCATCAGCGATTGGTAGCCGGGATTGTAGGAGATCACCAGCTGGAAGTCGGGGTGTGCGGTGACCACCTCGCCCTTCTTGTCCAGGGGCAGGGTGCGGCGATGGTCGGTCAGCGGGTGGATCACCACCGTGGTGTCCTGACGCGCTTCAACCACCTCGTCGAGATAGCAGATGGCGCCGATGCGGGCAGCAACGGTGAGTGGGCCGTCCAGCCAGCGGGTGCCGTCGGCATCGAGCAGGTAGCGTCCAACCAGGTCAGAGGCGGTCATATCCTCGTTGCAGGCCACTGTGATCAGGGGTTTGCCCATCTTCCAGGCCATATGTTCGATAAAACGGGACTTTCCGCAACCGGTGGGGCCTTTGACCATCACCGGCAGGCGCGCTGCATAGGCAGCTTCGTAGAGCACTACCTCGTCGGCCTGGGACTGATAATAGGGTTCTTCTTTGATGAGATACTGGTCAATTTCGCTCATATCCTGTGTCCATCTCGATTCGTTGTCTGGTGCAGATTACACACTGCCAAATAACTTTACAGCCTACCGATTATCGGAGCTGCAACCAAGCGGAAAATCCGCTCAATGATTGAGGGAAGGCAACAGTTTTCCATTTAAAGCTGCGTATTGCACAGAGCAGACTACACTAGATCTCTTAGGGACTCTGTTTTTCATCGACTTGACACATCTTGTGGTGGGCCCCATTCTGGATCGGGGAGCCTGTGGTCTGTTCCCAGGCGGATGTCGGCCGCTTTGGCCGATCAGAAATAATACTTCAGTGAAGGGGCCTGAAAATGCCAACAGATATCTTGACTGCGCGTTACAGCCTGGGCGAGGAGATCGCCCATGCAGTTACCCATGGTGTGGGCATTCCTCTCAGTATTGCAGGGCTTGTCATCCTGGTGACTTTCTCTTCGCTCTATGGCGACGCCTGGCACATCACCAGTTGCACTATCTATGGCGTCACTCTGATCCTCTGTTACACTGCCTCGACGCTATATCACGGTATTCCCATGCCGAGGGCGAAGCAGTTGCTGAGGCAGCTGGATCATGCCTCCATCTTTCTGCTTATCGCGGGTACCTATACGCCATTTACCCTGGTCAATCTGCGGGGGCCATGGGGCTGGACGCTTTTTGGTCTGGTCTGGGGTATAGCGCTGGCCGGCATGGCACTCGAATTGATCGCCCGCAAACGCTATAAGCGTCTCTCCATCAGCCTCTATCTCGGGTTGGGCTGGCTGGTCGTCATCGCTATCCAGCCGATGCTGGAGTCTGTCGGCACCGGTGGACTGCTTCTGTTGTTGGCCGGTGGGCTATGTTATTCGCTGGGCGTCATCTTCTATGTATGGAAGCGTTTGGCTTACCACCATGCCGTCTGGCACCTGTTCGTTCTGGGTGGCAGCATATTTCACTTTTTTTCCATACTCTTCTATGTCGTGCCGAATGGTCCCGGATGAGATCATCTGACTGGACGATTTTTTTACGTTGCCAGTTTGCTCTGTTCGATTAGTTGAACCAATAGTTCGCTGCCGCGACGGGTCAGCTTTTTACACAGGCGCTTGTTTAGATTGCGAACCCCCATCTGTTTGAGTATCTCTTCGCAGATCTGTCCTCCAGCCTCCTGTTCCAATATCTCATGGTAGTGAGAGGCCAGTTCCTTGATCTGTCTGTTACCGCCTTTCTGCGGTGCTTTTCCCGCGACCAAACCGAATGCTGCCGCCCCGCCGGTGAAGACGCCGCAGGTGGCCTTTTTGTTGCCCATGCCGCCACATAGGCCACTGGCAAGGCCGGCAACCTCAGTTTTGGCGCTGTTGGGATAGATATCGGCCATGGCGAGCAAGATCGCCTCGGAACAGCAGTAACCTTCAGCGAAATAGTGCTCGGCGCGTTCTCCCGACCGGAGGATACGCTGGTTGCTTTTGTGGTCTTCGTTCAATGTGTTGACCGGGGTGTGTTCTGGGGGGTGAAGGGTAGCATACAAATTTAGGAGGCGGGGCGGGGCGGGGCTGGGTGACAGGTGACAGGGCGATTTTACATTTGTTTTCAAGCCAGAGCTTGACGCGTTTATAGGCAAAAGCAAGCTTTTGGAAACCTGAAACCAAAAAAAACCCCGCCGAAGCGGGGCTTTTTTGTACTGGTTTGTACGTAATCGTTCGATTACTTGTGTACGCCCAGTTTGTCACGCCATCCTGGGAAGATGGAATCGGCATCATGCTCGAATGATTCGAAGGCGCGAGCGAACTCTTTGTGCTCTTTGGCCCACTCGATTGGGTCTGCACCCTCTTTCCAGCACTCGTAAGCCTGGCGCAGTGAGGTGGCGCCAGCCGCAGGAGAGTCGATATGACCGTAAGAACCACCACCAGACGTGTTGATGACGTTGCCGTGGCCCAGGTTCTCGAAGAAACCGGGCAGACGCAGTGCGTTCATGCCGCCGGAGATGATTGGGGTGGTGGGTTTCATGCCGTGCCATTTCTGGTAGTAGACAGGTCCCTGACACTCATCACGCTCGATCATGTAAGCAATGATTTTATCTTCAGGGCCACCTTCCATCTTGCCGTAGCCCATGGTGCCTACGTGGATACCGGAAGCACCCATCAGGCGAGACATCTTGGCCAGGATGTAAGCGGTGTAACCACGCTTGGAAGATGGAGAAGTAACAGCACCGTGACCGGCACGATGATAGTGCAGGTACTGAGAAGGATAGTTACGACGTGCGGTGGTTACCATGCCTGGGCCGCCGACGTAGCCGTCAACCAGGAAGGCCAGACGGGGAGCATCTTCACCAAACAGCTCAAGACCGAAATCGGCACGAGCACACATCTCGTGGTGATCGTCAGCAGTGATGTTCATGGAGAAGATCTTGGGCTCGCCAGTCTCATCCTGTGCACGCTTCATGGCGTCGTGAACGAGAGGCAGAACCTTCTTCAGTGGGCAGAAAACCTGGTTGCCCTGGGGCTCGTCATTCTTGATGAAGTCACCACCCAACCAGAACTGGTAAGCTGCTTCAGCGAATGGCTCAGGACGCAGGCCCAGCTTTGGCTTGATGATGGTACCGGCGATGTAACCGCCGTTCTCACGAGGACGGCCCAAGTGGTACCACAGGTCTGTGATATCTACGGAGGGGCCGTCGAACAGGCGCAGCATCTTGGGCGGAACATAGAAGTCATACATCTGAGACTGTTTGATGTCACCCATGCCCTGGTTGTTACCGATTGCCAGGGTCAGGAAGGAGACGATCATGGCACGGCCATCGATTACGTTGCGGTCGAACAGCTCGTTCGGGTACGCAATTTTCATGATCTCTTTGGCTTCGTCGATCTCGTATACCAGCGCGTCTACACCCTTGGTGAAGTCGTCAGTGGTGGAAACCTCAACGTTGGTGCCGGTGGAAGACTCTGCAGCAAAGTGAGAGGCAGCTTCAAGATAACCGTAACCCGTTGCTGGGGTCATGGTGTAGGCAACCAGAATATGATTGCCGCCGGCGAGCAGCTCGTCTTCATTCAGACTCAGATCCGAGTAACGATTGGTTTGGTCTAACAAGGCCATAGTTCGCTCCTAAATGTTTCGAACGTGAAGAAACTGGGTTTCCGGTGTGGTTAGCTCAATATTTATTGAGGACAACCCCGGAATGAGGAAGGCAATTTATAGTGGAATTATTCATAAGTGAAATCAGAAATATTAATCCGACTCATAAGTAATTATTTATGGATTGGTCGGCAGGCGGCTTTTTGCCTGATATGGCGACAGAAAACGAACAGGATTCAGTCGGCAATCGCGACCCTGTTGCGCCCGGCTCTCTTCGCCTGGTGCAAGCCTCGGTCTGCCGAGGAGAAAAGGGTGTTGGGTGAGGATTTCTTCGCTGGTGATGCGTAACTTCCGCCGATGCTGATGGTGATGTTGACCAGTCCCTGGGTTGTGAAGTGATCGGTTTCGGTGAAACTCTCCCGTAATCGTTCGGCAGCCGTTGTCAGCTCTTTCCTGCTGTCGATGGTAACTAGAGCCGCAAACTCCTCCCCACCCCAGCGGTAGATGTTGTCTGCTGTGCGCAGGACTTCAACGATTCTGCGGGCTGTACCCTGGATAACCTCGTCGCCGACTGCATGGCCGTAACGGTCGTTGATGTTCTTGAATTTGTCGATATCGATAAAGAGCAGTCCAAGTCCCTCCTTGGACCTTTTGGCATGGGCCACCCGCTTTTCCAGGTCCCGTTCGAAGAGACGGCGGTTGCCGAGATGGGTGAGGCTGTCTTCGGCGGCCAGCTGCCGCAACTGGCAGTCGATGCGGTGACTGAGAACACTGATGATATCCTCCGAGGCGGCCTCCATGTCTATCAGATAGTCAGCGATGTTGAAGGGGCGCCTGGCTTTAGCTTCGTTCAGGATGCGAACCCCCAGTCGATGCAGGCGCTCGTGAGCAGCCAGAAATGCGTCCTGCTCACCTTCCGGGATCTGATTGAGGCCGCCTGCATTTAACCACTTGCCCAGGGCGCAAGTGTCAGAAGTCATGGGCAGTTCCTCATTGTCCAGTGGTTCGCCCAGTGCCAGTGCGTAGGCACGCAGTTTCCATTGGTAGTGATCGATGTAGGCTTTTTTCAGGCCGCTTGGCGAGATGTCGCCATGGTCTGTAGAACAGGGCTGCTGTATTCTGGCTAGGTCAAACTCGGCGACCCGGCGTAACCGGTCGAGAGTATGAGCCAGATGAAAGACCATCGATTGCACGGATTGGGTGAGGTCGATGACGCGGCAGAGGGCTTTTACAAGGTCTTTCTGGCCCTGTTTCTGGGCGATGTCGATAAACAGATGTCTCAAGGCGCTCTGCGCGGCCAGCGCGTGCCCAGCGCCCATGCCTTTTTTATGCCAGTGGATCGCCTGGTTGTATTGTATTGAGCAGAACGTTTCATCGTAGCTGCCGCCGATATAGGATTCGCAGACACCGTCCAGCAAGGGATCGCCATTTTTCTCTGTCCAGCCGAGGTGCTTCCTGAACCAGTTGTAATAATTTACGCGACATTGGACGAGAGGGGCACGAAGGTTGTGTTGGTGCAATTTTATCAGCCGACAGTCGCTGTCCAACAGGCCAATGGTAGTTCGCAGTTTTTTGGCATGGCTCATGGTGTCGGAAGCGGTCTCGGTTACTAAATTGAAGTATAGGTGATAAATTGCTGTGACTTGTGCCATATCGTGACTTAACACCCCGTAAACTATGAAGAATGGGATGGGTTTACTTTGTGATTGTGGCAGGCGATTTATAAATAGACTTGATTAGTACGAATGTTCAGCAGTGACTCACGGAATGAGCCACTGGTTGTTGCAAGATGATGCCACGATCCACAATAGGAGAGCGGACATGGCACAGAATCCAATCCAATTTCAGACAGGCATGAGCTTGAGCGATTT
>JAMJIN010000502.1:0-1288 GCA_036784775.1 Chromatiales bacterium
CGTGTGCCCGGTGAATAACTGGCTGCATTCGCTGTTCAGTGAAATCGACGTCTACCTGAACGGTACGCTCGTGACCCCTTCGGCCAACACGTATGCGTATCGTGCCTACATAGATACGCTGCTGAGTTACGGCACCGATGCCAAGGCCACGCAACTGAAGAGTCATCTGTGGTACAAGGACACGGCCATTCACATGGATGCCGTTGAGATAGTCGACGGACCCGCGGCTATTGCAGGGTTCGTGGCTCGACGAGCGAACATCGTTCGGAGTTGGGTCGTCGACATGATGGGTCGTCTCCACGTGGACCTGTATCTACAGGATAAATTCTTGCTCAACGGCGTCGATGTCAATATACGATTGGTGCGCAGTAAGTTTGCTTTTGCGCTCATGGCTGGTGGGAACAACCCCGATTACATGATCAACATCATCAGTGCCACCTTTTTTGCAAAGAAGACCACCCTGAATCCGACCGTGCAGATGGCGCACATCAAGGCTCTCGAGAAGAGCACGGTCAAGTATCCGATGTGGTCCTTCGACTGCAAGGTGTACTCCATTCCCGCGGGCGCTCGGTCGCACACACACACACGAGAACCTGTTCCTCGGCACCCTGGTGCTGTGCTGCATCGATAACGATGCATACAACGGTTCGTACGACAAGAATCCGTTTCACGCCAAGAACAACGCCATCAGCTTCCACGCAGTGTACGTGGACGGGCGACAGATACCCTCCAAACCTTTCCAACCGAATTTCGAAGACGACCTCTTCATCAGGAGCTACATGAACCTATTCTCCTCGACCGGCAAGATGTGGCAGGATGAGGGGAAAGAACTGACTAGCAGCGACTTCCGGCACGGCTACACCTTCTTCGGTTTTGACCTGACCCCCGACGCGTGCGATGGTGCCTGCTTCCATCTGGTACAAAAGGGCAACCTGCGCATAGAGCTGCATTTCCACAACGCGCTGCCGACCACCGTGAACGTCATCGCCTACGCCGAGTTCGAGTCCATGCTGGAAACAGACAAAAACCGTAACATCATCTACGACTACTGAGATGGACACCCTGCAGATCGCCAGACTCCTGGCGATGGACCCGCGCACCAGATCGATCTTTCGCGGTGTCGTACCCAAAGACGGACTGCCTACGACGATTGACGCTTTGCCTGCGGCCTTCGTGTGCAACACCGACGACGGTGAAGAACCGGGAGAACATTGGATAGCGCTCTACCTGGATGCCGACGGAGGCGGCGATTACTTCTGCTCGTACGGCCTGCCGCCACGACACGCAA
>JAMJIN010000136.1:0-11369 GCA_036784775.1 Chromatiales bacterium
GGATGTGACGTTCTGACGGAGGATGTATCGACGCAGCGAGGCGGCCTTCGCCATCTATGCGCGGTTTTACTCAGCCGCTAACACCCACTGAACCGAGACTTTAAAAGACCAGTTAAGTGGCCAAAAAAATACAGGGTTTCGTGAAGAATTAGAGACATTAAAAAAGGGCGCTCAATTTGAGCGCCCTTGGATCGGGAGGGGGAATCCGATCTTATTTTGCAGCTGCAGGCTGTGCAACCGGTGCCTGCGGAGCTACAGGTGCGTAGGGAGCGTAGCCGTAACCGTAGGGGGCGTTGTAACCGTAACCACGGTAGGTGTTGTGAGCGTTGCCACGAGCTTTACCAGAGAATTTCATGTTGAAAGCCATGTCTCCGTCACCCATGCCGTCGAACATGCCATTGTTATGGCCATTGTCATTGAAACCCCAGAAAGCGTTGGCCTGGGTAGAAGCGATCAGAGCAGCGATGGCGATGATTTTTTTCATGATTATTTACCTGTCAGTAATGTTTATAAATGTAGTTGATTCGTTTTTCGGTCTCAGTGACTCGATGAAAGTAGTATATAAGAATATTCTTAAATAGCAATGCTTTTTTCGCTGGGACGATAAATATTTAGATGGATGGTTATGCAGGCCGTTGAAACTTGCAGAATTCGAGACAGCCGTTAACAGTACAATAGTATTTACCTGATCCGCTGAGAGTGACAGGTCGACGAACGGCAAGCATTAAAAAAGCCGAAGTGGAAATCCACTTCGGCTTTTTCCTGATTGGTCCGGGCGAGATGATTCGAACATCCGACCCCCACAACCCCATTGTGGTGCGCTACCAAGCTGCGCTACGCCCGGAAATGAGGGGCAATACTAGGCAGTTAAACAATCATTGTCAATCCAAAACGGGGGGCTATCTTTTTAGTATCTGCAGCAGGTCCTCGAGTTCGGCACGAAGCTGTTTCACGATCTGATGGCTCTGGTTCTGATCGTCTTTGGCCGTGTCGCCGGAGAGCTGCTGGCGGGCGCCGCCAATGGTGAATCCCTGTTCATAGAGCAGACTGCGAATCTGACGAATCATGAGCACGTCGTGACGCTGATAATAACGCCGGTTACCACGCCGCTTCACCGGCTTGAGCTGGGGAAACTCCCGCTCCCAGTAGCGAAGCACATGGGGTTTGACCTGGCAGAGGTCGCTGACCTCGCCAATGGTGAAATAGCGTTTGCCCGGAATCGCGGGCAGTTGGTTATTGCTGCTGCTGGGATCCAGCATAAGCTTCTACCCGTGCTTTGAGTTTTTGTCCGGGTCTGAATGTAACCACCCGCCGGGCTGAGATCGGGATCTCTTCGCCGGTCTTGGGATTACGCCCAGGCCGTTGTTTCTTTTCACGCAGGTCAAAATTACCAAACCCGGAGAGCTTCACCTGGCTGCCCTCTTCCAGGGCCTGGCGAATCTCCTCAAAAAACATCTCCACCATCTCTTTGGCTTCGCGTTTATTGAGTCCGAGTTCCTCGAACAATCTCTCTGCCATGTCCGCTTTGGTCAGTGACATATCCTATTCTCTCAACTTCGCACCGAATTCTTTAGACAATCTTTTTAACACAGTGTCGACCACACCTTCAACTTCTTCATCAATAAGCGTGTGAGATTTTTCCTGTAAAATCAATCCCAATGCGAGGCTTTTTCGACCCGAAACTATGTTATCCCCAGTATAGACATCAAAAAGACGAATGTCTTTAACAATCTCAGGGGCTGCCTTGCGAACACAGGCACGCACTGCTTCAAACGTGACAGATTCGTCCACCACCAGCGCGATATCCCGGCGGATGGAGGGAAACTTGGAGAGCGGCTCAAATGTCGGCAGAAGACCCTTTTCAACACTCTCCAATAATATTTCAAAGAGGTAGGTGGCACCTGAGAGATCGAGTTTTTTCTCCAGCTCGGGGTGCAACATGCCGATCCAGCCTACCAACTGCCCATGGTACTCGATGGTTGCCGTCTGGCCCGGATGCAACGCTGAGTGCTCCGCTGGCTTGAAGACAAAACCATCGGCATCACCAGTCAGTGCAAGTACCGCTGCCAGATCCGCCTTGAGATCGAAAAAATCCACTGGAGCCGCCTGCGCGCCCCACTGTTCAGCAATCCGCTTGCCAGTAATCAGGCCAGCCAGCATGGGATCCTGAGCGATCTTTTCACCTTCACGACGAAAACGCAGACCGGATTCAAAGATCCGTATCCTCTCTTGCTGGCGGGATTGGTTGTATTGGGCGGTCTGCAGCAGACCCGGCCAGAGGCTGGTGCGCATCACCGACATATCGGCCGAGATGGGATTTGCAAGTTTAACCCCGGACAGATCCGGATCGACAGACTTCTGTAATTCAGGACTGATAAAGGTATAGGTAACGACCTCCTGAAAACCCCTTGCCACCAGTAGATGCTTGGCCCGATTGAGGTCGTAGGCGGTCTCCTGCTTGCCGCGCATATCCATGCCGGACATGCCGCGATTGGTGGGAATCCTGGCGTAACCGTAGATTCTACCGATCTCTTCGATCAGATCCTCCTCGATGGAGATATCGAAGCGGCAGCTTGGCGCCTTGACCCGCCAGCCACTTTCAACAGATTGCACCTGCATCTCCAGGCGGGTGAGGATATCGGCTATCTCCTCCGCGGAGACATCGACACCAAGGATTTTGTTGGCACGAATGTGACGCAGCAGGATCACGGGACGCGCCTCGATCTTATCCGGGCTGGCGACCTCGACAATCGGCCCCGGCTGGCCACCGACGATCTCCATCAGCAATGCAGTGGCGCGTTCCACCGCCTTTGTCTGCAACTCAGGGTCGACCCCACGTTCAAACCGGTGAGACGAATCGGTATGCAGACCGTATGCGCGCGCCTTGCCTGCGATGGCGGTGGGCGTAAAGAAGGCACTCTCGAGTAGTATATCGGTAGTGGTATCTGTAACTCCCGAACCCTCACCACCCATGATGCCCGCCAGTGCCAGTGGACGCGACCCATCGGCAATCACCAGCGTATCGGATTTGAGTTCGATCTCCTGTGCACCGAACAGGGTCAATTTTTCACCAGGATTAGCTAAACGTACCTGAATCGGTGCACTCAGCTGATTCAGGTCGAAGGCGTGCATCGGCTGCCCCAGCTCCAACAGAACATAGTTGGTGACATCGACCACCGGACTTAGACTGCGAATACCCCCCCGGCGCAACCGCTCAACCATCCAAAGTGGAGTCTTAGATTTAGCGTCTATTCCTTTGATTATTCTACAGATATATCGCGGACATGCTTCAGGAGCAGAGACATCCACGTCAAAACGATCTTCAATGGACGCAACAATGGCAGGCATCTCAGGTGGTGTCACAGAACAGCGGTTGATAACCCCCACATCCCGTGCAATCCCAAGCAAGCCCAGGCAGTCGCCACGGTCCGGGGTCAGATCAACATCGATCACATGATCCTCAAGACCGAGGTAGATCCGAAAATCCTCACCCACCGGTGCATCCGTCGGTAAAGGCATGATGCCGTCGGAGGATTCGGCCAAGCCCAACTCGCTGGCAGAGCAGATCATGCCCAGCGACTGCACGCCGCGCAACTTAGCCTTCTTTATCTTGAAATCACCCGGCAGTCTGGCGCCCACTACGGCGGTCGGCACACGCATGCCCTGAGCGACATTGGCAGCCCCACAGATGATCTGCAACGGCTCATCACCTGCCACATTCACGGAACAGATGCGTAGCTTCTGCGCATCTGGATGGGCCTCGATGGAGAGCACCTCGCCTACTACGACACCACTGAATGCCGGCGCTGCAGGCTCGACGGAGTCCACTTCGAGACCCGCCATGCTGAGCTGATCAGACAGTTCATCCGTTGAGACTTCCGGGTTGGCCCACTCACGTAGCCAGGCTTCACTGAATTTCATTTTATTGCCCGTATTAAATTTGAATCGTTTGCCCGCGAAAAACGCAAATGACGCGAATATTTTTTAATTTTTTTTTGCGTAATTTACTTTTTTTGCGGACTGAATAATTAAGCAAACTGCTTCAAAAACCGCAGATCGTTTTCGAAAAATAGTCGCAGATCGTTGACCCCGTAACGCAGCATGGTGAGCCGTTCAACACCCATACCAAAGGCATACCCGGTATATTTTTCACTGTCGATACCGACGTGCCGAAATACCTCCGGGTGGATCATGCCGCACCCCAGTACTTCCAGCCAACCGGTGTGGCTGCATACACGGCATCCATCACCACTGCACATCACGCACTCGATATCCACTTCGGCGGAGGGTTCCGTGAAGGGGAAATAGGAGGGGCGGAAACGCAGCTTCAATTCGCGTTCGAAGAAGCTGGTGAGGAAGTCGTTGATCACACCCTTCAGATCGGCGAAGGAGACATCCTCATCCACCAGAAACCCTTCCACCTGATGAAACATCGGCGTGTGGGTCAGATCGGAATCACAACGATAGACTCGACCCGGAGCGATAATCTTCATCGGCGGCTCGCCCTCCTCCATGGTGCGAATCTGCACTGGTGAAGTATGGGTGCGCAGCAGCATGTGGGCATCGAAATAGAAGGTATCGTGCATCGCACGCGCAGGGTGGTGCGCAGGAATATTGAGGGCTTCGAAGTTATGGTAGTCGTCCTCGATCTCGGGTCCCTCCACCACCTCATAACCCGCATGGGCAAACAGAGTCTCGATACGTTCGAGGGTGCGGGTTACCGGGTGCAGTCCACCGCTCTGCAGACCACGCCCAGGCAGGGTCACATCGACCCGTTCCGAAGAGAGGCGTTCTGCCAAAGCCTGCGATTCAAGCAGCACTTTACGCTCATCGATGGCTACCTGCAGGGCCTGCTTGGCCTTGTTTATCGCCTGTCCGGCTTTGGGACGTTCCTCTTTTGGCAGGGTACCCAATTTCTTGAGCTGACCAGTCAAGAGACCGCTTTTGCCGAGGTATTTAACCCGTACCTCATCCAAAGCCGCCAATCCGGCAGCCGCTACGATCGCAGCTTCAGCCTCACCGACCAGTTGTTCGATATCCAGCGGGGATTCCATCTGTAACAAACCTATTACCTGTAGATTGGAATACGCATAATGCGATCCGAATCAATGCACACATCACCAATAAAAAAGGGAAAGGCCTTCAGGCCTTCCCCCTTTTCGAGTCATTTCGTCCACCGCTTAAGCGATGGACGACGACAAGCGTTTAGCTGGAGAGAGCGGCCTTGGCCTTTTCTGCCAGCGCGGCAAAAGCCGGCTTGTCGTGTACGGCCAGATCGGCCAGCATCTTGCGATCGATCTCGATCTCGGCGATGTTCAGACCATTGATCATACGGCTGTAGGAAAGACCGTTGTCACGCGCACCCGCGTTGATACGGGCGATCCACAGGGCACGAAACTGGCGTTTCTTCTGGCGGCGGTCGCGATAAGCATACTGACCGGCCTTGATGACGGCCTGCTTGGCAACACGGTAAATTTTGCGACGGGCTCCATAATAACCCTTGGCTTCATCAAGCACCTTCTTATGGCGGGCATGTGCTTGTACACCACGTTTAACTCTTGGCATTGTTCAAATCCGATTCGTTGTAATTAGGCGTATGGCATCATGCGACGTGCTACTGCTACGTCAGCCTTGGCCAGGGTTGCTGGGGAGCGCAAGTGGCGCTTCCGCTTGGTGCTCTTCTTCGTCAGGATATGACGGCGATGAGACGCGTTTCGTTTGAACGAACCGGATGAGGTGCGTTTGAACCGTTTGGCCGCACCACGATTGGTCTTTATCTTAGGCATTGCTTTCTAAACTCCGCGATTGGTAACGCCACATGGCGTTTTGAATTACTTTTTCTTGGGGCCCAGCACCATCACCATCTGGCGGCCTTCCATCGCAGGTTTCTGCTCCACCTGACCATATTCGGCCAAATCGGCTTCCACCCGCTCCAGGAGTTCCAATCCCAGCTCGCGATGCGCGTGCTCACGACCACGGAACCGCATGGTCACCTTGGTCTTGTCCCCATCTTTCAGGAAACGTATCAGGTTGCGTAGTTTTACCTGATAATCCCCTATTCCCGTCCCTGGCCGAAATTTGATCTCTTTGACCTGAACCTGTTTCTGCTTCTTCTTGGCGGCTTGTTTCTGCTTCTTTGCATCGAAGATAAACTTACCGTAATCCATAACGCGGCAAACCGGCGGCTCCGCGTTAGGTACAATTTCCACCAAATCCAAACTAGCCCCGCTGGCGACCGTTTTGGCCTCATCCAACGAAACGATACCCAATTGTTCGCCTTCAGCGCCCACAAGTCTAACTTGCGAGCCAATAATCTGGTCATTCAGGCGATGCTTTTTAGGTGCAGCGATAACAGTTTCCTCCGAAGAAATTCAATCCCGATAAGTAGAAAAGCACCGGCATTCCGGTGCCTTACGCCACTTAGTTCACACGCTTTGTGACATCTTCATCCAAACGTTTTATGAACTCATCCATCGGCAAACTACCGAGGTCTTCGCCCGTGCGCGTTCGAACCGCCACTGTGCCCTGCTCCATTTCCCGGTCGCCAACGACCAATAGATAGGGCACCCGCATTAACGTATGCTCGCGGATTTTATAGCCAATCTTCTCGTTTCTCAAGTCCGATTCGACCCGAAAACCGTTATCTCGCAGGCGTTTGACGCAATATTCGGCATATTCGGCCTGTCGATCGGTGATATTCATGATCACGGCCTGCACCGGCGAGAGCCAAACCGGCATGGCACCGGCATAGTGTTCGATAAGAATACCGATGAAACGCTCCAGGGAACCAAGTATCGCCCGATGCAGCATAACCGGCACCTGTTTGCTGTTGTCCTCGGCGATATAGTGCGCTCCAAGGCGCTCTGGCATGGAGAAATCGAGCTGGATGGTACCCAACTGCCAGACCCGATTGAGGCAGTCCCGCAGGGAGAATTCGATCTTCGGGCCATAGAATGCGCCCTCCCCCAGTTGCAGCTCCCATTCCAGATCCTTATGGTTGAGCGCATCTTCAAGTGATTTCTCGGCCTTATCCCATATAGCGTCTGCTCCCACACGTTTTTCAGGTCGCGTTGAAAGCTTGACCAGGATCTCTTCAAAGCCAAAATCACGATAGACTTCAAACAGCAGATCGATGAATGCGGAGACCTCGGAGAGAATCTGATCCTCGGTGCAAAAGATATGGGCATCGTCCTGCACGAAGTTTCGGACCCGCATCAAACCATGCAGGGTGCCGGACGGTTCGTTACGGTGGCAGGAGCCAAACTCCGCCAGACGCAACGGCAGATCACGGTAACTCTTCAGCCCATGGTTATAGATCTGAATGTGGGCAGGACAGTTCATCGGTTTGATGGCGTAGTCCCGATTCTCCGAATGAGTGGAGAAGATCATGTCACCAAACTTGTCCCAGTGACCGGATTTCTCCCACAGGCTGCGATCAATGATCTGTGGCGTACGCACCTCCTGGTAGCCGTGATCCCGCAGTTTTTCACGCACATACTGTTCGACAACAAGGTAGATGCTCCAACCCTTGTCGTGCCAGAAGACCATACCGGGCGCCTCTTCCTGGGTATGGAACAGGTCCTGAGACTTGCCTATCTTGCGATGATCGCGCTTCTCCGCCTCTTCGAGCCGGTGCAGATAGGCCTTTAACTCCTTTTTGTCACGCCAGGCGGTGCCGTAGATGCGCTGCAGCATCGCGTTGTCGGAGTTGCCACGCCAGTATGCACCGGCCAGCTTCATCAATTTGAAGCCCTTGCCAAGCTTGCCGGTACTGGGCAGATGGGGGCCACGGCAGACATCAAACCAGTCACCCTGACGATAGATGGTGACCTCTTCCCCTTCAGGGATGATGTCCTGAATGATCTCGACCTTGTACTCCTCACCCAGTTCGGCGAACTTTTTAACCGCCTCGTCACGGTCCCATACCTCGCGTTCCAGAGGCAGATCACGTTTGATGATCTCCCGCATACGCTGCTCGATTTTTTCCAGATCCTCCGGAGTAAAGGGCTCTTCGCGGGCGAAATCGTAGTAAAAGCCATCCTCAATAGCAGGGCCGATGGTTACCTGGGTGCCGGGAAACAACTCTTGCACCGACTGGGCCATGATATGAGCTGCATCGTGACGCATCAGTTCCAGCGCGTCCTCATCGCGACTGGTGACAATAGCCAGTTCGCAATCTCCATCCAATATATAAGAGGTATCCACCAGCTCACCGTCAACACGACCGGCAAGTGCCGCCTTGGCCAGGCCGGGACCGATATCGGCCGCAACATCGTGGATGCTGACCGGTTGGTCGAATTCGCGCTGGGAACCATCAGGCAGGGTAATAACAGGCATTTCTACTCCTTATCAGTGGTAGCCCATACGAGAGGCCACTTGATCTTGAACCGCTAAAATTAATCGTTTAAACCGTCTGGACAGGACATCGGCAATGAAGCGACTGGCCGCTTCTCCCAACACTCCAGATCCAGAGAATGCGCGACTCTAGCATAGACCTCACATGTCTGACCATTACCCAAGGCAGACAGGTAAAAATGTGAAGCAGTCGGCTTTCCATCTCTTCAAGAAAAACGGATTTATGCCGATAATCAATATTGACCGGAGCTATGGTTTGATTCCGGCAACTACAAGCAAGATCAAATGCAGACAGTGAGCGCAGAATTTTCCGAAACACCCGCTTCGCAAGAAGTCCATGAAAAACCGGTCATTCTGATTGCAGATGATTCCCGGGTGGTGCGGGCATCTCTGCAAAAGATCCTCAGGAATGATTTCACTGTAATCGAGACGAAAGACGGCGAGGAAGCCTGGAAAAAGCTCACTGAAGCTCCACTGGTACACGTCGTATTTTCCGATCTGTCGATGCCCAACCTCAATGGCTTCGGTCTGCTCAACAGAATCCGTCAATCAACAGACCCCAATATCCGGGAGATACCCTTCGTGGTGATCACCGGCAACGAGGACAATGAGAAGATCCGTTCCAATGCACTGAAATGCGGTGCGACCGATCTTATCATTAAACCGTTCCAGCCGATTGAAATCACTGCACGCGCCAAAGCCTGCGCCAACAATCACCAGAAGATGCTCGATGCCGCCGCAAGGATTCAGCATGAGTCGATCATCGATCCGATCACAGGCCTTGCCAATCTGCACTATTTCACCCAGCGAGCAAGAAAAGATCTCGCATTTGCCCTCCGACACAAAAACGAACTGGCACTGGCTCTGCTTGAGATTGATCAATTCGAAAAAATAGCTGCGCAAAACAGCAATGCTGTGACCAACAGAATCCTCAATGCAACAGCCCAGTTAGTGAAGAAACAGGCACGCACAGAAGATACTGCAGCCTATTTCGGTGAAGGCAAGTTTGCTCTGCTGCTACCCGCGACTAATGATATTCGTGCAAAATACCAAGGTAAACGTGTTCTCAACGGCATCAAGAAACTTGCACTCGCAAATGGAGATAAGATAACCGCCAGTCTGGGTATTGCAGCACCTGACATAAAACCCGGAATTCTGGTCAGAGACCTGCTGATCATTGCCCAAAGACGCCTGAATAATGCTCTCACCGCTGGTGGTGACCGTATTATCAAGAAGGATTCATCGCCACCACTAAACAGCGTACCTGCATTACCAGGAGAGACCCCGCCCCCGGATAGTCACAGTACTGAACCAGCTGATCCAGTCTCTGGATCTTATCTAAATGCATCCATCCTCTTCCCGCCGGACTCAAGCGATCTCCTTGACTCGAACAGTGAGACTCGGGGGCAGTTGGAAGAGGAAGTGGAAAACCTGCGTACAGAAGTTGAAATTCTGCGTATGCGGGCAGAAGCTGCGGAACGGTCCCAAGATAAATTGGCCAGATCAGTATCGGTTCGCCAGGAACTGGGGGAGGAGCTACAGACTCTGCAGGCCGAATATCAGGCAATGCGCAACCGGGCAAAAGCAGCAGAATTGACCAATACCCAGCTCTCAAAAGCCTCTTCCACGAGGTTACAGGCCGAGCAGGAGGTCCAACAGTATATTGAGGAAGAAAACTCTCAGTTGAAGGGGGACAATGATACCTTCCGACAACGCGCCGAAGCCGCTGAAATAGCGGCACGCGGTGAAAAAGCAGATGTGGAACGATTACGGACGCTACTTGAAACTACCAATGAGCAGTTCGAGGCACAACTGGCCAGCGAGCAAAAAGCCCGGGCAGAAGCTGAACACCGAGTCAAACAACTCAAATCCGGCAATATCGATTGGGCCCCGGCAAAACCACAGGAGACACCTGCAGCAACCCACCAGCCGAGAGCGGTTCCTGTCGCCAAAGCTGCATTCAAGGAGATTGAGGCACCACCGAAAAAACGCTGGTCACTACTTCTCGCGCTACTCACAGTTGCATTGATCAGCATCGGAGCAGCAATCTATTTCACCGACATCTTCGGCTCAACTGTAGAGCCCATCCGGCAGGCACTCATCGAGAAAAATGAGCCCGACCAGACGATCCTGCAAGAACCCATTCCCGTCCCGATCCCCGTCCAAGACTCACTGGAGCTGGAGCATGCCGGCAATACACCAGACATCGTAGACGCGCCATCTTATGAAGGTTCCCGGGAAGCGGCGGAAGAGCGGGTTCGGCAAGCCGCCGAGCAAGAGTTTAATCGTTTAAAAGCGGGCACCAAGGCTAATTGACGCTTTCCAGCCTGAATAAAAGAGACCTGAGTCAAATTTAAATTCAACGATTCAGCTGAATTCGACCCCACCCTCAAGTATTAGGCTCAATGGACCAGCTGTCTATTCCGCTGGTTTGTATTCAAAAATCGACGCATGCAGAGGCCAGCCGGACTGATCCACCACCACAACCGTCCATTTTCCCAGCATGTTGGGATTCAGGGTCTTCTGTGAAAAAACCCGCCAGCGGGGTCCACCCACTTCAAAGGGGACCTCAGATATCACTTGGCCATCAAACTCCCATCGGTGCGTAACCATGCGCCCCTGCAAATTCCTCAGGTCGGTGAAAAAGTAAATGCTGGTGGCAGAGTTTTCCAATACCACCATCCGGTCTAAAGGTTCACGCGCTTCAATACCGGAAGTAAATACTGCACGAGCCACTCGTGCATCAGGTATGGGTGATGAGTCGGGTGGCTCAGCGAACACTGGAAGGCTCACCACGACAAGTAGATAAATCCTTGCAAGGAAACATCGCCATTGCTTTATACCGCACATGAATTTGGCCTTCCCAAAAACTTTCTTGATTAGTACGAATGTTCAGCAGTGACTCACGGAATGAGCCACTGGTTGTTGCAAGATGATGCCACGATCCACAATAGGAGAGCGGACATGGCACAGAATCCAATCCAATTTCAGACAGGCATGAGCTTGAGCGATTT
>JAMJIN010000137.1:0-11226 GCA_036784775.1 Chromatiales bacterium
TTTTGGTAACCGCCATGGTACGGACCCGTATGCCTGGTGGTGTGGGAGGGAGGGGGATCAAAACCCCCTTCCTATCCTTCTTATGCGATTATTCATGTAAATGCTGGCAAAAAGCCTTCTAGTTCAGGGTTGTTCAGTAGAATTCTAGTATTCACATATTCCAAGTAACTTTTAGGGACGTTGTGGCTCTTTAACCCGTTAATAATTTCAGAAGCATACGTAAGTGAAGTTTTTAATTTCTGGTGTTTCTTTCGAACTACGTAGGTAATGGCATTTATCAAACCGCTCTCATTGGTGTTGGTAATTACCTGGATATCGGTTCGTTGATAATTGCCACCTTCTCCCTCTATAGCATCTAGTGATTTTCTTTTACCAGATAGGTGCCTATAGATTAGCTCTTCAGGTATTTCATAAAGAACACCCCATATTTGAGTGTTTCCATAAGGTAAAATATCAGCGGCTGCGCATTGATTTGTATTACTCCAGATAGTGAAGTCTAATTCATATTTATCATGTGTAAATGCAGTGCCTATTACTGTAGCATCACCATTCAATCTCGTAGGTGAATTAAGTCTTTTGACAGACGTATTAGACCCGTATTGAAATACTATAGGCATGCTAAGTATTACTGCCATAATTAATAGAATTAATGCACTTTATTATGCTTTTTAGGGAAATATTTCTTGGTTTTATCCTCCAAGCCATAAAGCTCTTTGGCCCTGTAGAGCTTGAAGTGTGCACGTAATACCCAGATGTCTTTTCTTGCTTTTTTAAAACGTTCAATTTCCCTGTGTAAATTGCGCTTACATACCACTTGCCTGAGCGCATTTGTTGATTAACATGACTTAAGGTTCTGTCGCCCTTCATTCTTTTGCAATTAGAAATATTGAACGGATTCTCGCTCATTAACTCGGCGACCAGTAAATTTGCATTGTTGGCGATTATGCATATTGCAGGCACTTCATCAATAATAAAGACAGTTCCTTGGGCTCTTTGCTCTTCAGCTGAATCCCTAGCATCTTGTAAAGTTAAATAATAATCTTCCCAAGATCGCTCTCTAAGTGTTGTTCTGCTAAATATTCCGCCCCATTCATTACGGCGCTGATATAGATTATAAACTTTAATTAAAAATGCATCAGAAACCAGTGCATCAACTAATTTACTCGAATTCCAGTTAAAGTTAAGACTATTTGTGGTTACCATTTAGCACTCCACTATTTTCTTCGCATAACAGTGAAAATAGGCGGCACAGCCTAAGTCGGTAAACGCTGTCGCAGTGTTTGGGGCGATAGGCCGTGGCGTCATATTGTATTTTACATTACGATAGGTTAGCGTTATTTCAACAAGAAATAAAATCCTTGCCATGGAGGGCCTGGAATGACCGATTCTTCAGCTACAGATTACACCGATAGGGTTGCTCTGTTCTGGCGCAACTACCAGAAAACATTAGAAAAACATAAGATTTAAGAGCGTGCACAATTGTGGTACGTGCGATATGTTGAAACCTATCTGAAACACTACGATTCTTTCAGGTTGCGCACCCACTCCCCTGAACATTTGGCGTCCTATTTCAAAAGAATAGGGCAACAACCAGGTCTGGAAGGTTGGCGATTTGCGCAGATGATCGATGCGTTGCAATTACTGTTTTGTCACCATGTCAAATCAGGGTGCTGTAACGATTTTGATTGGGCTTACTGGAAGACAACTGCCAGAAGTCTGGATCTAGACCATCCCACCTTGGCACGAGAGGTTGCGGCAGCTGACGATCCAAAGCTTTTGATACCTGCGGGAAATTCACTTCTTTCCGGTTTCTATCAGCATTTTCCTGATCTGTACAAGCGTTATGTTACTACGATCAGGTTGAGGGGGATGGCGATTCGGACAGAACAGACATACGGAGAGTGGATCGCCCGTTTTCTGGCATTTCATCACTGGACAGCCGTTGAGAGTCTCAATGCTGATGCTGTCTCCCAGTATCTTGAGTATCTCGCAATACAGCGCAATGTGTCGGCTTCCACCCAAAATCTTGTTTTAAACGCGCTGGTTTTTCTATTTCGTGAGATAGAGGGCCGAAATCTCGATGATATGGAAGGCTTTGTCAGAGCCCGGCCTAAGAGAAAATTGCCTACTGTTCTATCTGTCGTTGAGGTCAAATCGCTGCTTGATAAAATGTCCGAAAAACCTCGTTTAATGACGTCGCTGCTCTATGGCACCGGTATGCGACTGCGGGTAAAGGATCTTGACTTTGCTTACCAGCAGATCACCATCAGAGACGGGAAGGGGGGGAAGGACAGGGTGGTTCCCTTGCCCAACTCACTGATCAGCCAGATAAAAAATCAGTTGGATGAGGTGAAGGAGATACATGATCAGGATCTGACAGGTGGATTTGGCCTGGTCTATCTGCCCCATGCGCTTGCGAGAAAGTATCCCAATGCCGGCAGGGAGTTGCGTTGGCAATATCTTTTCCCCGCCACGCGCTTGTCAACGGACCGCCGTTCCGGGTTGACGAGAAGGCATCATCTGCATGAGTCCGTTTTGCAAAAAGCGGTCAAGCGTGCGGTAACCAAGGTGAATATCAACAAGCTGGTAACCTGCCATACGTTCCGCCACTCGTTTGCAACCCACCTGTTGGAGAATGGTTACGATATTCGAACCGTACAAGAGTTACTGGGCCATTCTAAAGTCGCTACCACCGAAATCTATACCCATGTGCTTCAGCGTGGCGGAAAAGGTGTTCGCAGCCCTGTCGATCTGTTGGCTCCCTGATCCTGTTCTGAAGAAAACCTCGTAGCTCGATGTCTTATCCGTGTTCTGAACACGGAGGACGTTCATTGGGATGCCTCGGCTCAGAGGTAGAGCAGTTCTGACCAGCGATTTTCATCCTTCATTTTTTGTCTCATCTCATCCCAGGTCTCAGTGGAGCCTGCAAACTGGGCCAGAATATTGTCCAGCGCGTCATTGGCCTTGCGGGTGCCTGCAAGAAATACGTAGGTTTTCGGATCCTGCAGCATGCTCCAGGCTTCTGCTGCGTACTCTTCCAGGGTCAGTTCCAGTGCTTTACCGGCGTTGATCACATATTTGCTGCTGATGGACTGATAAGCCTCGAAGGTCTCTTCCGTGTAGTAGTTCGCCAGGTCGTTGTCGACGTCATTCATATAGAGCAGATCGAGCCCGCTCTTATCGCCGAAAAAGAGTCTGATTTTTCCATCCCATCCGTGATGATTGTTGTAGATGTGCTGGATAAAGGCGCGAAAGGGGGCGATACCTGTCCCACTGCCGATCATCAGCAGGTTGCTGTCGCGTTCCATCGGCATGTTGAAGGCGCTCTTGAATGGACCAGTGAGTGTGATCTGGTCGCCGGATTTTGCATCGCAAAGGTAGTTTGAAGCGATGCCAGGAAACTGTTCGCCTGAGATGTCATCAATATAGAAGCAACGGCGAACAATGATCTGGATCACAATCTCATCGCTGGCCTGTTTGTCACGCGCATTGGCGATGGAGTAGTAGCGGTGATGGGGTTTGGTTCCAAAGGCATGGGGGCCCGGCACCAGCACGCCGATGGTTTGTCCTTCCTGGAAACGAAAAGCGGGATCGGCGATACGTAGCCCGATGGCTCTGACCTCATCGGTATCGTCGGGCGAGATGCGCCGGCTGTCGATTACCACGGCAGGGCAGGTATTGCTCAAGGCGTTATCTGGTGTGGAATTATTCATGGTTTGTTCCATGTCCGGTGGATCAATCTGGTTAGCAAAAAGAGGCGGCTGATGTCGCCTCTTTTCATTCCATAATTACAGGTTACATGTTAGCCCGATTCTCGATCAAGTGTTCAACCACGGAAGGGTCCGCCAGTGTGGATGTATCTCCCAAAGCATCGATCTCATTGGCGGCGATCTTGCGCAGGATGCGGCGCATGATTTTTCCGGAACGGGTCTTGGGCAGACCGGGTGCCCACTGGATGATGTTGACCTTGGCGATGGGGCCAATCTCTTTGCGTACCAGTGCGACCAGTTCGGTTTTCAGCTCCTCAACATACTCTTCTCCGCCCATCAGGGTGACATAGGCGTAGATGCCCTGGCCGGTGATCTTGTGGGGGTAACCCACCACGGCGGCTTCTGCGACCTTCTCATGCAGTACCAGTGCCGATTCGATCTCGGCGGTGCCCAGGCGGTGCCCGGAGACGTTGAGTACGTCATCGACACGCCCGGTAATCCAGTAGTAGCCGTCCGCGTCGCGTTTGGCGCCGTCGCCGGTGAAGTAGTAGCCGGGGTACATCTGGAAATAGGTCTCGTAGAAACGTCGATGGTCGCCATAGAGTGTGCGCATCGAGGACGGCCATGGGTGTTTGATCGCCAGGTTGCCTGAGGCAGGGTTGCCGTCGATCTCGTTGCCTTCATCATCCAGTAGCACCGGCAACACGCCGAAGAAGGGTTGGGTGGCGGAACCGGGTTTCAGCGGGGTGGCACCGGGCAGGGGGGTCAGCATGTGGGCACCGGTCTCGGTCTGCCACCAGGTATCGACGATGGGGCAGTTGTTGTCGCCCACCACACGGTTGTACCACTCCCAAGCCTCGGGGTTGATCGGCTCGCCAACGGTGCCGAGCAGACGCAGGCTTTTGCGGCTGGTGGCTTTTACGAGGTCTTCACCACAGGCCATCAGGGCGCGGATGGCAGTGGGGGCAGTGTAGAAGCTGGCCACGTTGTGCTTGTCGCAGACTTGCCAGAACCGGCCGGCGTCAGGGTAGGTGGGGATGCCTTCGAACATCAGACTGATGGCGCCGTTGGTGAGTGGTCCATAGACGATGTAGCTGTGACCGGTAACCCAGCCGATGTCTGCGGTACACCAGTAGACTTCGCCGTCCTTGTAGTCGAAAACGGTTTTGTGGGTCATTGCCGCCTGCAGCAGGTAGCCGCCGGTGGTATGCAATACGCCCTTGGGTTTGCCGGTGGAGCCGGAAGTGTAGAGGATAAAGAGCGGGTCTTCCGCGTCCATCTGCTCCGGCTCGCAGACCGGGTCCGCAGCGGCCAACGCTTCGTGGTACCAGACGTCGCGGCCATCGGTCCACTCGACGGCTTCGCCGCCGTGCTTTACCACGATAGAGGTGTGTACGTCAGGGCAGTTGGCCAGCGCGGCGTCGGCGTTGGCCTTAAGGGGCAGATGCTTGCCACCGCGGATCGACTGGTCGGCGGTGATCAGGCACTGGCAGTCGGAATCGAGGATGCGATTTTTCAGTGCGTCCGGTGAAAAGGCGCTGAAGACGATGGAGTGCACCGCGCCGATACGGGTGCAGGCCAGCATGGCCACAACCGCCTCCGGGATCATCGGCATGTAGATGGAGACCCTGTCGCCTTTTTTTACGCCGCGGGATTTGAGCACATTGGCGAACTTGTTTACGTCGGCGTGTAGTTCACTGTAGGTGATCTTTTTGTCGACACCTGGGTCGTCAGACTCCCAAAGAATGGCAGTCTGGTCGCCGCGGGTCTCCAGGTGACGGTCGAGGCAGTTGTAGGAGACGTTGAGCTTGCCGCCCTTGAACCACTCGATGTGGAGGTCGTCTTCCGCGAAGCTCCAGTCCAGTGTCTTGTCCCACTTGCTGAACCAGGTGAGGTACTCTTCGGCCTGTTCCCCCCAAAAGCCCTCGGGGTCGTCCACGGAGCGTTGGTACATCTCCTGATACTGTTCTGCGGTGACATTTGCCTGGGCGGCGAAATCGGCAGGAACTGGGTAGACCTTCTCATCAGCCATCTTTTTCTCCTCGATTCAGTGGTTCTTTCATTGCGTTTATAAAGTACCTTGTCCGAAAGGTCCATATTTCCGGATAGTATCGCTAACTTATATTGCTGCTTTATGAATCCGGTTGCCGGTAGCTCATCAGGCGCGAGGGTGACAGCCAGAAAAGGGCGGCCTCCTCATCTTCGGTAAGTTTGCGTTTGACGACAACTTCTCCGTGGTTGGTGCGCCAGCGAACGATGCTGTCCGGGGCAGGGGAGGTCACCGCCGCTCTGCTTTCGTCCTCGGCGTCGCCCAGCTGCTGGAGCAGTTGGGCCTGTAGCTGTTCATGGTAGCCGGGATGATATATCAGTTTCAGGGCGCTGATGCGCTGGTCGGCAAAAAAGAGTGTCAGATATTTTGCCGGGATGCCGTTGAAGGTGCCGATCCGTGTCAGGCAGAGACGGTCGCCGAAGCTGGTCTCCCGCGTTTCGCACTGCCAGGTGATATCGGGATAGACGGTTTTCAGTTCGGTCTCGGTGAGTGCGGCATCCAATTCCTTGAGATTGAATTCGATTGAGTTCTCGCCTTTGAGCCAGAGAAAGACCGAATCGGAGCGGCGTTGTCCATCATCGGTAAATACCAGCCAGAAGATGGGGCCGATGACTATGCCCAGCAGGATGAGTTTTTTGTAGAGTTCTAACAACACGGTCTATGGTCCTTCTCGGTTAATGCCACAGGAACTGGCCGATGGTGCAGTTTTCCGGCCGGGGCGCTGTCTCGGCGGCCATGGCGAGAAACAGTTCGGCGGTTGCCACCGCGTCACTGAGGGCATTATGCGCTTTATACATTGGCAGATTGTAGCGCGGACGCAGGTTGAAGAGTCTGAGGTCACCGGTCTGAATGGTGTGGTTGCGCCGCTCGAAACGTCTTTGCGCAAGGATCAGGGTGTCGATGGTGGGGATCACAAAAGGCGCTCCATATAAACGTCGGCATGCGGCATCGATGAAATTTTGTTCGATGCTGGCATAGTGGACCAGCATGACCTTTCCTGCCAGCATGCGCAGCAGATCAGGCAGGACCGCTTCCAGCGGTGAGCCGGCAGCGGACCTGTCGTCGGTGATCTGGTGGATCACTGCCGAGGCCTCCGGGATATCCTCCACGATGCTGATTACCTCATGGCGGGTGGAGTCGAGACGGATGGTCATGTTGTCGATCTGCACCAGTCCATAGCTCAGAATGCTGTGCCTGGCGGGATCAAGTCCGGTTGTTTCCAGATCCAGTGAGACGATTTCCGCTTCACTGCAGCGGGTGTTTTTTTCGACATGCGGTGCCGACAGGAAATCCTGCATGACGCCAGGCCCGGTTTTGGCCAGCGCCCGCTTGCGTTGAGACTCCTTGCTGAGGAAGCGTTCCAACATGGCTCACCCAAAACGTCCGAGCTGGTAACGGCTTTACAGGGTCTCCTGCATGCTCTGGATGACCTTGAAGGCGTCCTTCAGATGGGTTCTCTCCAGTTCTGAGAGGCTGTCGGGCGGCAGATAGTTGTCCGGAGGGGCTCCAATGCGGATCTGTTCCGCCTGGTGGTTCATGCGCAGGACAGCGATGAACTCCAGCGCATCCTCTAGATTTTCCCCCATCTCTTCGCTGAGTGAAGGCGTCTGCATCGCTGCGCGCAGCCGGTCGGTGGTATTGGTTGCGGGCAGTCCCTCGGCAAGCGCCAGTACGCGGGCGATGTCGGTGATCGGCACAATGCCCCGATGTTTGATGTCGAAGGTGTCATCGTGTTTACCGTCATGGATCAGTACGAAGGTGCGGAAGAAGCCGAGTGGCGGCTTGTGCTGCAGGGCATTCGAGGCCATAAAGGCGATGAAGATGCCGTTGTTTTTGGTCTTTGCCAGAATTGACCCCTGCAGTGCTTCGAACAGGTTGTCTTCTCCATAGACCGGGCTGAGATCGAAAAAGATGCTGGAGAGCATCAATGCCATGGGGTCGGGTTTGTCGATCCATCCATTGAAGTATTCACACCAGACGCGCAGCGGCTGCCGCCACTTGGGGTTGCTGGCCATGGCTTTACCGGGACAGTAGATGTAACCGCAGGCATTCAGTCCGTCGGTGACGAACTTGGCGAGGGCGGCGAAATAGGTGTCGTGCTCCGGTTTCATCTTGTTGGAGATGATCAGCGCGTTGTCCTGATCCGAGTGTGATGTCTGTTCCCGTCGCGCTTGTGAACCGCCGGCAACCCAGACATAGGGAACGGGCGGCGCGCCGAGTTCCTCTTCTGCCATTTCGATCAGGCGGCGGGTGACTGAATCGGTGATGCAGGAAACCGACTCTCCGATATGCAGGGCAGAGGCGCTGGCGTTGCTGAGATGTAGCTGCAGGTCGGGTAGCCGTTTACAGGCCAGCGCCAGATCTTCGATGGTATTTGATTTGCGGATGTCGGTGGCGATGAAGGCTGAGTTGGTGTTTTGCTGCCGCGCCAGGTCGCTGGCGGTTAGCATGCCGAAGATTTTGCCATCCTTCAAAACCGGTAGATGATGGACGTGCAGCCGCGTCATGAGCAACAGGGCGTGAATCATCAGGGCATTATGCGGGATGCTCTCCAGGTTGGTCGACATGATGAGTCTGGCAGGCTGGTCGCTCGATAGCCCTTCGGCAATGCAGCGTTTGCGCAGATCGCGGTCGGTGAGAATGCCTACCAGTTTGTCTCCCTCCCGGATCATGACGGAGGAGACGTTATTCTCGGTCATGCGTTGGGCAGCCTGCTGGATCGAGCAGTTGACGTTGATGAAAACCGCAGGTTTTTTCAACAGTTCATGTACCTCCACCGACATATCCGCGGAGTTGTTTGAGGACGTTGGTCGGGTGCCGCCGACAGCTCGTTTCAGTCGCTCCCGCATCGACTCGCTGAAGTGCTGGTTGAAGGTGGCGGAGGTTTTTCTCAGTTCTCCAAGTTTTTCGCAGGGCAACAGATAGAGCAGTGTGTCTTCAACGGTAGTGCCGTTGTGGACCTGTTCGAGGTCGATGAGTTGGCAGGGGACGGGATAGATATCGCCTTCACCCAATTTCTCGATCAGCTTGCCGTTTTCGCCCCTCAGCTCGATGGCGCCGGAGCGTACCAGGTAGATAAAGCTGTCATCGGTGTCGGCAGGCGGAAAGTCGCTTTCGCGGCGCAGATAACGGATATCCAGGGATTTCGGCAGTTGATTGAGCGCCTCTTCCGGCAACGCGTCAAAGGGAGGGCGTTGCGCGAGAAAATCTCTGATTTCGACCAGTTCGATTTCCATAGGGCAATACTAACCGAATTATGACGAAAAAGCCGTTTTGGGCGGTGTTCTTCCGACTGAATGAACACCGTTTTTGTTGTCATTTCCATCCTTTGGTTCGTAAACGCTACATCCGTGTAGCACTACTCGACCGCAGGGAGAAATCTCATGACCGGTGCTCTGTAGCTGGAGATCTCTCCCTGCAGTCGAGATGACTGTGTTCGCTCGGCGGCTCTTCAAGGAAAAGGCCCCGCGTGAGCGGGGCCGGTTTCAGGTTTTTACAGGATCAGTGATTAGTGCTCCACAGCGGCGGCGGCACCCTTGGGAATACGAATGTCTTCCACTAGGTGCTGGATGTGATCCGGAGGCGGAGCGGTTATCTTGGATACGGCGATTGCCACCGAGAAATTGACCACTGCGCCGATCGCACCAAAGGCGTTCGGAGAGATACCGAAAAACCAGTTGGGATCCATGTCACCCAGGAAGGAGGTGCCGGGAATGAACATGATGCCTTTGTGTTGGAACACATAGAGCATGGTGATACCGATACAGGCAGTCATGCCCCAGATGGCGCCCGCGCGATTCATCTTCTTGTTGAAGATGCCCATCATCAGTGCCGGGAATATCGAACTGGCGGCGAGACCAAAGGCGATGGCCACGGTGCCTGCTGCAAAATCCGGCGGATGCAGTCCGAAGTATCCCGCCAGTGCGATAGCGCCCGCCATGGCGAAACGTCCTGCCAGCAACTCGTTCTTCTCCGAGATGTTCGGGTTCATGACACCCTTGATCAGATCGTGCGAGATCGAGGAGGCGATGGCCAGCAGCAGACCGGCAGCCGTTGAGAGCGCTGCGGCGAGGCCACCGGCAACCACCAGGGCGATCACCCAGTTGGGCAGATTGGCGATTTCCGGATTGGCCAGCACCATGATGTCACGGTCGACCTTGGTCATCTCGTTGCCTTTCCAGCCGAAAGCCTCGGCCTTTGCGGCGAACTCGGGACTCTTGTCATTGTAGTACTGGATACGACCGTCGCCGTTCTTATCCTCGTACTGTAGCAGACCGGTCTTCTCCCAGTTCCTGAACCACTGGGGGCGTTCGGCGTAGGAGAGGTTGCCCTCGGCGGAACCCACTTCACCCACCTGAATAGTGTTCATCAGGTTAAGGCGGGCCATTGAGCCCACAGCAGGAGCGGTGGTGTAGAGGATGGCGATGAAGACCAGCGCCCAACCGGCGGAGGAGCGTGCGTCCGCAACCTTGGGTACGGTGAAGAAGCGGATGATGACGTGGGGCAGGCCCGCGGTACCGATCATCAGCGACAGGGTGTAGACGAACATGTTCAGCTTACTGCCCATGACTTGGGTCGTGTACTCCTTGAAGCCGAGCTCCGTCACCACCAGATCGAGTTTTTCCAGCATATACAAGCCGGAGCCGTCCGCCATGCTGCCTCCCAGACCCAGCTGTGGGAAGGGGTTGCCGGTGATGTTCAGAGAGATGAACACGGCAGGTACGGTATAGGCGAAGATCAGTACGCAGTACTGGGCGATCTGGGTATAGGTTATACCCTTCATGCCACCCATGACGGCGTAGATGAAGACTATGCCCATGCCGATGTAGAGGCCGGTGTCGTAGTCCGTTTCCAGGAAGCGGGAGAAGGCGACGCCGATGCCCTTCATCTGGCCGATTACGTAGGTCACCGAGGCCAGAATCAGACAGATGACCGCCACGATGCGGGCGGTGCGTGAGTAGTAGCGGTCGCCGATGAACTCCGGCACGGTGAACTTGCCGAACTTGCGCAGATAGGGCGCAAGCAGCAGGGCAAGCAGTACATACCCGCCGGTCCAGCCCATCAGGAAGACAGATGCGCCGTAACCGTTGAAGGCGATAAGGCCCGCCATGGAGATGAATGATGCAGCAGACATCCAGTCAGCAGCGGTCGCGATGCCGTTGGCGACAGGGTGAATGCCGCGTCCCGCAGCATAGAATTCGCCGGTGGTGCTGGCGCGTGCCCAAAAGGCGATGCCGATGTAGAGGGCAAAGGTGATGCCCACAACGGTATAAGTCAGTGTTTGCAGATCCATATCAGTCTCCGCCTCCTAATCTTCGTGAACGTCGAATTCACGATCCAACGCATTCATGCGTTTGGCATAGATAAAGATCAACCTGATTACCCCCGAGCCTCAGCCATGCTGAGGAGGCGTTGTGGCATGGGTGGTGTGCGCACTGCAGCGTAGCCGAGGCGCGAAATCATCTC
>JAMJIN010000138.1:0-11140 GCA_036784775.1 Chromatiales bacterium
CCTCGTTTGCTTCGGGCTGCTGCAACGACTTCACCACGTCCCGAGACATGGCTGCGGCTTGCTGAACATTCGTGCTAATCAAGATCTTTTTTGCAGATAGCGGATTCGCCAGTCGATCCCGCGCAGCTCTTTTTTGCGGTAGATGTATTCCGCATTTTCCGAACGGTCGCCTTCGGCAGCGGCAGCACTCAGCGCCTTGGTGACATCTCTGCGGCGCAGCCATAGAGCGCGCTCTTCCTCTTCGAGACGTCTGTAGCCATGCGCGGTGATGTAGGGGGACTTTGGTGGAGCGGGGGGACGGTATCTGCCCATGTTTTTTCAATGTGTTAGAAGTGTCCTAGATATCCCCAGCATCATCGACATATTGATTCCTGTATTTTTCATATAAATCGAGACCGGCTTTCTTCTGTTGTGGGGTCATCTTTCGCGATGTTTCAACGATAATATCTGTAGCCAATTTGTAACCTGAACGGCTTGCCAGCTTGAACCAGGCATACGCCTCGACGAGGTCTGTTTGAACGCCTTGGCCGTGTCGGTACATATCCCCAAGCATGAATTGTGATGTAGGGACACCCTTTTCGGCACTTATCCGCCACCAGCGCATGGCCTCTTGATAGTCTTGTTTCCAACCAGGCTCGGGGCCCATTACGGTGCCACCGTAATAGTTTTTCAGCGCCAGCAGGTTTTGTGCAGGCAGGTAGTCTGAATCTGCCGCCATACCCCACCAGTGAGCCGTTTTTTCAGCATCCTGCACATTTTCAGGGCCGTAATCATAAACTTCTCCCAAATAGGTTTGTGAGACCGGATCTCCCATCTTGGCGGCTTCGGTACAAGGTACGATGGCAGCTTCATATTCGGCAGCTGCGAAGAGCCGTCCACATTGCTGGATTGGGGTTTCAGCAGAAACCACAGTGGAAAAAAGAAGAGGAAGTAAAACACCGGCTGTATTTTTGTACATGGAGAGCATGATTTTCGCGGACTCAGGATCGATTGTGAAAAACAGGATTCAGCTAAAGATACTGATTATGAATCAGTTTTTCCAGTGGATTGATTGCCTCGTCTTCGCCAGGGTTAATGAAGTGGTTTGCGATAGGCGGAGCCCGTTTTCCAGACTCCGCCCTTCTGTAATCGCTTTGTCAGTCCGAACCCAGTGACAGCATTGGTCGCAAACGTGACAACAATTTGTCCCCCACACCGGGTACTAGAGTCAGCTGATCCAGAGAGGTGAAACTGCCGTGTTCCTGCCGAAATTTGATGATGGCTTCCGCTTTGGAAGCACCAATACCCTTGAGCTCGGATGCCAGGGTTTGTGCGTCAGCCTTGTTGATATTAACCACTTCTGCACTGGCAATAAGCGGTAGAGCCAAAAGCATGAATATCAGTGTTGCCTTACGAATGAATCCTTTCATTGCCTATCTCCTTAGAAAAACTTGTCCAGGTTATCTTCAATAGGGTGCAATTCCTCACATCCCACACCCTCATTGCGAGGGGCTTGGCTATTTTGTCCCGGACAGGAATTAAAATCATTGGTAGATGTCTTAAGATTCTGTAGGATTTTTCTTAGTGCGTACTGCCGGGATTAATCGCTCTTCTCTTTATGTCCGCCGAATTCGTAGCGCATGGCGGACAGTAGCCTGTCTCCATAATCAGCCTCTCCACGAGAGGAGAAACGGTTGAACAGGGCAGCGGTGAGTACATGGGCAGGAGTCCCCGATTCGATGGCGGCGATGCTGGTCCAACGCCCTTCGCCGGAGTCGGAGACTCTGCCGGAAAAATCGGTGAGATCGGGGTTGTCGCCCAGTGCGGCGGCGGTGAGGTCGAGTAGCCAGGAGGAGACAACACTGCCCCGGCGCCAGAGTTCGGCCACCTGCGCAACGTCGATATCGTATTGGAATGTCTCGGGATCCCGCAGTGGGGTGGTCTCCGCATCGGACTCGGCGGTCAGCTGCCCAACGTTGGCGTGGCGCAGGATAGTGAACCCTTCGGCATAGGCAGCCATCAAGCCATACTCGATGCCGTTGTGCACCATTTTGACAAAGTGTCCTGCACCTGCAGGTCCGCAGTGGAGCCACCCCTGTTCTGCCGGTCCTGGATTGCCGGAGCGACTGCGGGTGCGGGGAATTTCGCCAACCCCGGGAGCCAGTGAGGTGAAAACAGGTTGAAGCCGAGAGACAGTTTCCTGTTCGCCGCCGATCATCAGACAGTAACCCCGTTCAAGTCCCAGGACTCCGCCGCTGGTGCCGACATCGAGATAGTGGATGCCTCTCTCATGGAGGTGTTTATAACGGGAAATGTCATCCTTGTAGTATGAGTTGCCGCCATCGATGATGGTGTCACCCTCGTCCAGATAGGCGGAAATCGCCGTAATGGTGTCGTCCACCACACCCGCCGGCACCATGATCCAGACTGCGCGGGGAGCTTCCAGTTTCTGCACCAAATCCTGCCAATCCGCGGCGCCGGCGGCACCCTCCTGTTCCATTTGGGTGACTGCCTCCCGGTTCAGATCGTAGGCGATACACTCGTGACCGTCTTTCATCAATCGCCGCACCATGTTGGCGCCCATGCGCCCCAAACCGATCATTCCCAGTTGCATCCCGTTCCTCCGATTAATTCCAGTCGATACGCTCATCTCATTAACGTCATTTTAGTCTAACGCTGTAGATTCTATTCAGGTATTTGCAATGACAACTTATAATGGATTTGGCGGATAGCTACAGATTTCGCGTGAAATGACGCTCCTCTTCGAACCATCAGGAAAAAAGTACTAAGCGATGAAACAGAAAATTCTCACCATGCTTGAACTGCAGGATGCCATGAATACCAAGGTCAACAGCGATTGGCGATCGGCGGGTTACCCCTGGTATCGGGCGATCTGGACCGAATGTGCTGAGATGTTGGACCATTATGGCTGGAAGTGGTGGAAGCATCAGAAGCCGGATATGGAGCAGGTGCATCTGGAGATTGTGGATATCTGGCACTTTGCCTTGAGTGATCTGTTGATACGGCATGATTCGATGGAGGATGCGATGGAGGCAGCACTCGCTGGGCTTTCCCGACCGGCAGGGGGCGATGATTTTTGCGAATCGATTGAACAGATGGCACAGGAGACGATCCGTACCCAGTCTGCTGATATCACCCTGTTCGCAGCCATGATGGGATTAGGGGAGGTGGATTTCGATCATCTGTTCAAGACCTACGTCGGCAAAAATGTGCTCAATTTTTTTCGTCAGGATCACGGTTATAAAGAGGGCAGTTACATAAAGATCTGGAATGGGCGGGAGGATAACGAATATCTTGCCGAAATCCTCTCAGAGCTGGATCCGGACAGTGCCTCATTCAGCGAAGTGCTCTATCAGCGGTTGGAGCAGGTCTATCCGGCAGGGTAGTGTGCGCGGTTTACCCCATTTCATCGCGTGTAAAATAGACGATAACAACAGCTTTGGGTTGGCCTGAGCCAATCGCTGTCTCGAACAGCGTGACCTGGTTTGCTTCTGCGGTTGAGTCGAGGGGCAGTTTTATGCCCATTCGGCTGATGCGTAGGGATGTGGTGTGCATACGTATGAGTTCATCAGGGTGCTGCAACTGTTCGATCAGGGCCTTGAGATAGACTTCCGGATTATTTGGATTCTGTTCCGGGTTCAGTGCGGCGGCCTGCTTCTCCTCTTCACTTAAAGCATGCTTCAGGTGGGATATCTGTTCCTTGACGTACTTTGTGACGTTTTCGAGCAGCGTCCACTTCAATGTGGTGCGAACAGCCTCTTCGGTCGGCTCCGGCGCCAAAAGCTGATGATCGGAAAAGACCACGGCAGTTTGCTGCACATCCCTTAGTAGCATCTCCCCCCGCGTCTCTGTTCCAAGGATGGTTTTCTCTTTGCAGGCCACAAAAAACAGGGCGAAAGCATCGGTGCGGCCAGGGTTATCCTTTGCATTGAAATATCGGCGTACGGCACGGTTTTGGTTGAAGAGTTGCTGGACCTGCTCACTATTTGAGAAGAGGGCGTTGATCAGGTCGTTTTCGTTAAAACTGCGCTGGTTGACGATGATAGCTTGGGGCAGGGGCGATACCAGATCGTCTATCCTGCCGAGCAGGTTATGGATAAGATTTTGCAGCTGCCTCTGATAGCTGTTCACACCACGTAACTTTGGATTGGTTCCCTCAACGACGGACTCTATTGCCCTGGCGACTCGTTCTGCATCGGCCCTTTCCCTGAGTCGGTTGGCTTGGCGCTCTTTCAGTAGATGTTGTAGTCGATCAAACAGTGTCATTCTTTCGGCCAGTATTTGGTTTCGATGCCGTCTCCCAGATCCGCCTCTATGAGGCGCCGGCGTACTTCGAGTAGCCTCTCTATCAATTTGGGCTCTTTCTCTTCATAGGCAGCGGCATCCGGTGCGCGTTTGACAACCACGCCCAGCAATTCTGTGATGGCATTGCCGATCGAGTTCTGGCTGATGGTGACGATCAGTTTTCCGGCGTCGTTGCGGTAGATCAACTGTTTGAATGCCGGCTGCCAGCGAATGGCATTGGCATATTTCGCATCGGTGATGCAGTGATCCCTGACTTTCTTTGCAGTGGCCAGAAAATCATTGTTGAAGAGCAGTGTGTGTTCGATCTGATCCGGGAAATGGGCATCCTTCGGTATCGGTGCATTGCGGGTGGACACCTGGGTGAAAAAGGTGCGATAGAAGTCGATAAAGCCTTTGAGGATAACATCGTATTCGCGCCAGAACCGTACATCACCCAGTGCTGCGACACCCCCATCGATTTCCCAACTCGGAAGTCCTTGAGGATAGCCGGTCAATTCTATCCGGGATGAGTCGTCATCGACGAGTTTCAGGATCTTCATGTCGAGATTTTTGAAGAACTCCCGGTAGACGTCGTGCATATAGGACTCGAAGAGACTGTGCTGACCGCCATCCGTGAGATTCGGGTTGTTGGGGTCGGCCAGCTCTGCGTTTCGCAGCTGGGTCTTGTCGAAGACGATGAAGTGATTGTGCAGCATACGGATGCTGGGGACGCCGGGGGAGGTGAGGGGCCAGGTGGCATCGAGACTCGCCTCTCCCGCCAGGATCAGTGCATCCTCCGGGTCGGGGTACTGCTCCAGCATATATTCAATGATGATCTGGTTCATCCGGTTCCAGACATGCTTCACGTCGTCTGGCACCTGGGTGCGGCGTACCGGGCGCCCCAGCGGATTGAGAACGCACTTGGAAGTGTTATAGATGATTGAGGTATCGAACTCGTTGCTGTGCCCCAGTGCCTTGCGGTAGAGCAGCAGGTTCTCCGGGTTCATCAACAGACCATTATTGTGCATCAGGTCGTTGAGATTTTCCGTGCTGTTGAAAAACTCGTTGGGTTTCATCCCCTCGGGAACGTCCAGGGGAATAGGTCTGAAGGGGGTTACGATCTCTCTGGGGCCGTACTGCATAGTGCCACACCTTGGAAGAATTCAGGTCTAGGCTTAATAGTCTCAATAATAGGGGGTTGTGACAATTACCGCACGATGTGGGCTAGAATAGCCTCATCCGGAAGAGAGGGCCTGGACATGCTCGATTTTTTTCTTGTTTTGATATTCATGCTGCTCATCGTCTATGTAACCTATTGGATGAAAGATCGGTAATCCTCTATTGTGATTCTCCCATCACTCTTGAGGCAATGAGTACACGCTTGGAATCTATTGACAAAATATTCGACATGCGGGGCTGCCGCAGTACTCTCTTTCCATCTAAAACGACTGATTGAAATATAAGAAACCATGAGCGAAACAAATCAAACCTCCCTGACCATGAAGATTTTTATGGCCATGCTGGGTGGCGCTGTCTTAGGCGTCACGTTGAACCTGTTTGTCGGCGAAGAGGGTCTGCTGCAGACCTACCTGATTGATGGGCTCTTGCTTGTGGTGGGTAAAATCTTCGTGGCATCCCTCAAGATGATGGTGGTGCCGCTGGTGTTTGTATCCCTGGTGGGCGGCGTGACTTCATTGCGTGATATGTCGACCTTGGGGCGCATGAGCGTCAAAGCGATTGCGTTCTATCTCTTTACCACGGCGGCGGCGATCACCATCGCCCTTTCGTTGGCAGTGGCTGTTGGCCCGGGGGAGGGTTTTGATGTGGCCGACAAGGCAGTTGAGTTTACCGGAAAGGAGGCACCGGCCCTGACGGATGTATTCATCAATCTGGTACCCTCCAACCCCATTGAGGCGATGGCGACGGGCAACATGCTGCAGATCATCGTCTTTGCCATCCTGTTCGGTATCGCCATTACCCTGGCCGGCGAGCGGGGAAAACATGTCTTGCGCCTGTTCAACGACCTGGATGTCGTTATCATGAAGATGGTAGAGGTCATCATGAAGCTGGCACCCTATGGTGTGTTTGCCTTGCTTGCCCGTACCTTTGCGACCCAGGGTATCGATCTGATTCTGCCGTTGGGGGCCTATTTTCTGACGTTGACCGCAGCGCTTGCGATCCATGCGCTGGGCACCTATCCGGTGCTGCTGCGGACGTTCTCCGGACTCAACCCGCTGCATCTGTTGCGCAAAATGCGTGATCCCGCCACGTTTGCCTTTTCCACCGCCTCTTCCGGTGCAACGATTCCAGTGACCATGCGTACCGTGGAGAAGCGTATGGGGGTCGACAACTCTGTCGCCTCTTTCACTGTCCCACTGGGTGCCACAATTAACATGGACGGCACTGCGATGATGCAGGGGGTGGCGACGGTATTTATCGCCAACGTGTATGGTATCGATCTGGGTATTGGTGATTACCTGATGGTGGTGATGACCGCTACCCTGGCCTCAATTGGTACGGCAGCGGTACCCGGCGTGGGACTCGTCATGCTGACCATGGTGCTCAATCAGGTGGGCTTGCCGGTGGAGGGCATCGCCCTGATCATCGGCATCGACAGACTACTGGATATGATGCGTACTGCGGTCAATGTGACCGGTGACTGTACTGTCTCATGCATCATCGCCAAGGGCGAAGGGGCACTGGATTTGGCGGTTTACAATGATCCCGATGCAGGTTCGGTGGAGGCCTCCACCGGCGACCTGGCGCACCCTGAACCCACGGAAGCTTAAACTGGGTTATCTCAACTCGGGGATGCCCGATCCGCTACGCTTGATCGGGCCTACACCCTGAGCAGGACAAACTCGTAGAGGTAGGCCGGTTCAAGCGCAGCGGAACCGGTAACGCCCCAAGCAGAGACCGATTAGAGGAACGAAAGCACTTCCTGCTCGATATCCTCTTTTTCGATCACCGTCTTCTGTGTGATTTCTTTGCCGAACAGCGCTTCGATGGGTGCTGGAATCGTCGTGTTGGCCTCCTTGGCAATGGATTTGAGTGCATCGAGGTCGTGGGCGTCGACTTCACCTGTCAGGGCGTTGGCGATGGTGGGAGAGAACTTGGTCCACTCTGCAGTTGAGTAGACGATGGTCGCCAGAGGCTCTGTCTCGCTGGTCTCATGGGTCTTGAAACAGGTTGCCGTGTGCGGATCCATCAGGTAGCCATCCTGGAATGCTGCCTGGATGTAATTTTTTCCCTCGGTATCGTCGCAATAATCTGCCGCAAAGATCTCCTGCAGACGGGTGAGTTCTTCCGTTGTGAGTTCGTAGTGCTTCTCGTTGTCCAGTTGCTGCATCAGGGCTTTGGTGCGATCCGCTCCGAAGAGATCAAAAAGTATCCGCTCGATGTTGGAGGACTTCAGAATATCCATTGCCGGGGAGGTGGTGGCGACCACTGAACGATCCCGCAGATCGTATTTGCCGTTATTGATGAGCTGGGTCAGGACATTGTTGCTGTTTGAGGCTATGAGGATCTTCTCCACCGGCAGCCCCATCTTCATGGCGTAGTAGCCCCCCAACGCATTGCCGAAATTGCCGCTGGGCACGTCAAGATAGACCTTGTCTCCCAGTGCAACGGCGTTCTGCCTGACCAGTTCCAGGTAGCTGTGGATGTGGTAGATTACCTGGAAGATGATGCGGCCGAAATTCACCGAGTTGGCGGCCGAGAGCAGGGTGTTTTTCTCCTGCAACTTGGCCCTGAAGCTGGTCGAACCAAGCAGTAGTTTCAGCGCATTCTGGGCATCGTCGAAATCTCCCTTGATGCCGATGACCTTAAGATTGGGCGCATTCTCGGTGACCATCTGCAGTCGCTGGACATCTGAGGTGCCGCCGTCGGGATAGAGGCAGGCAACCTTGACGTTGGGCTTGTTCTTGAAGGTCTCCAGGGCTGCGGGACCTGTGTCGCCACTGGTGGCCGCCAGGATCAGATAGTGCTCTCCGCGCTTCTGTGCCAGATCGGAAAGCACTACCCCGAAGGGTTGTAGCGCCATATCTTTAAAAGCGCGGGTCGGCCCGTGGTAAAGCTCGCTGACGAAGAGCCTATCCCCAACCTTGATCACCGGGACGGGATTGCTGCTGTCGTCAAAATCGTCATAGGTCGCAAGCGCCTTGTCGATGACCGCCGGATCGATATCGATCTCGAAGGCCCCCAAAACAGCCCGAGCCAAAGCCTTATAGTCGGCATCGAGGTGTTTTTCCAGGAACGGAATACCCAGTTGAGGTAACGTCTCCGGGACGTAGATCCCGCCAAAAGAGGACATGGGGCTGAGGATGGCAGCTGAAAAGCTCACCTCTGCCGGGTGCTGGCCGTCGTTGCCGCGTGTTTCGATGAAGTTCATGGTTAGCCTGGCGCAATGGTCACGAGGGGCAGAATTATACCCGAGGCAGCCATTGGAAATCATTATCTCGGTTTCTGACGGATTCGGTAGTCGATTTGATCGAATGGCGGGTGTTTACGGCAACTGAATATTATACAGGGGCGGTGCAGATCCCCTTGCAATTCCCGGCTTCAGAAATGGAGGGTAGAGGTCGCTATATTCATTGAGTAGGCGCTTATGCCAGATTATGTAGGACAAAAGATGAACCCCAGCTTTTTTCGACCCACCCAGATTATTCTATTTATGTTGGCGGCTTTGTTGCTGTTCGAGCCTGCGCTTGCCAATAAGTTTGAGACCATCGGTAGTGGTGTAGCCGGCTCCTCTCGGATCAAGGCCGAATATATGGTGATTATCGGTTATGTCTCCGGTGGCGTGTTGCTTTTTATCAGTCTGCTCTCTTTTCTCATGGCCAATACAAATGCTCAAAACTTGAATTATGCGCTCTGGAAACAGTCTTCCGGGATGCTGCTTTTTATGGGGCTGGTTATCCTTGGTTTTGCTTTTTTTGCATGATGCTCGCCTATCTTTCTATGACTTCCAGGGGATGGACGATTCCGGCTTGGTTTTAATGCCTTACTTCACGACCAGATGACGATAATCATCAAGGAAGTCTGCAGCGACTTCCCTGATGGCCTGTTGGAAGGGGAAACGATCCCGAACTGTCGGGTTGAGGTGGTTTTTGATTTTCTTTTTCTTATGGCCTGTGTCGCAGTCAACCAGATTGAGCCGAAGGTCTGGCCAGTAGGCGGAATCAATATCGGACAAGGCGAATGGGATCTCCAGGTCTGCCAGCAGGAGCCGTTCGGCTCCAACCTGTCGACAGAGTGCCAGGTAGGGTTGATCCGTTTTTTTCAGTATCTGGCGGAGCGTTTTTACCTCTTGCTGCTTGATCTCTGCTTCATTGCCGAAAATA
Source organism: Chromatiales bacterium (assembly GCA_036784775.1). GTDB lineage: Bacteria > Pseudomonadota > Gammaproteobacteria > Chromatiales > Chromatiaceae > QGON01. The sequence continues at coordinate 9,627 of JAMJIN010000138.1, forward strand.
TCCTCGGCAATATTGATCAGTTCTGCCGAGACCTGCCTGCTGTAATCAAAGGCTGATTTATCGATGCCCGCCCGCCTGTCGGCATCGGCCTGCACCAGTACTGTCAGGCTGGGTTTGGCCGGTGTTTGAATAGGTTGACTGACTGTGCTCGGGGCCAAAACCAGTGTCTCGACAGTCTTGGCGAGTGGTTCTGGTGGTTGCGGTTGAGTGAGCACAGGTGCAGGTTTTTTAACTGCAGGTTTAAGGATCTGTTTCTTGGTGATTTTTACCGGGGGTTTGGATATCTGCTTCTCGATGACTTTTGCCGGTGGCTTGGATATCTGTTGTTTTGTCGCCTGCGGCACCGGGGGAACTATTGGTTGTGTGGCTGAGGCAATCGGGGTGGCTACAGGCTCAGGCTTCGGTTTTGGAGGATTTTTCTGTATTGGCTGAACGGGCGGGATGACGCTCTCCTGCTGGGTGATTTCGGGTTTGGCAGGGAAACTCTCCTGTTTAGGTAAAACCTGTGTGGAGGAGGGTGGCGGGATTGAACTGGCTGTAGTTCCAGGTGGGGCCAGGTCCGCTGTTTGTTGCGGCAGTATCCTGGGTGCCAGCATCATCACCACCCCCAGGATGATCAGAATCAGAGAGGGGTTATTGACATCAATCTTGATGCCAAAGGCCTCAAAGCGGTTGCTCTGGCTCTTTTCGTCCTCAGAGGCGGTTTTTCCTGTGACGAAGATGAACAGGCCAACGATCAACAGACCCAGACCGGCCCAGAAAAGCAGTGTGTCCAGCGGTAGCGGCTTCAGGTTCCCTCATTGTTTGATTTCTTCCTGCCACTGATGCTGCATTTTGTGTGGCCTCACTGAAAATCTAACTCAAAAAGAACATTCACGCTAGATCGATTCCGAATATGGTGATACATCGATTAATATGAGTCACTGTCATCTTGACCGCTGGGAGGGATCTCAAACCAAGTTATTAAATGGTCAGACCCAACTTGCGAAGGTACAGCGGGGCAATAACATTTCAATCATCAATCCTCCTCCCGTAGTCCTGCATTTTCCACCAGAGTCACTGCTACATCTTCCAATTCTTCATCTCCATTCTTATTCAGGAGGTCAGTAAAACCCTCCGAGTCGGGATGATGGGATAATAGCCCCTGTAACAGATCTTTCGTCGAACGATCAGCATCCTCCATTATTTCTTTTGCCTGTCCCAAGACACCTGACAGCTGATCCAGCAGATCATCTATACGATCCAACCCGGATAGTTGAGGGTGCTCTGAGTTATCCAGTTTGCTGACTTCATGGTACTTTGTGGTTGCCACGCTGGTGAGACTATGACTCATTTCCAGTGAAAAGCCGACAATCTCATCTGTGTTGTATCCCAGGTTCATACCCTGTTCGAAAGCGGCCTGGATATCACCATCAAAAAACTTGATTAGCACGAAAGTTCAGCAAGCCGCAGCCATGTCTCGGGACGTGGTGAAGTCGTTGCAGCAGCCCGAAGCAAACGAGGTAGCATGGCTC
>JAMJIN010000014.1:0-37474 GCA_036784775.1 Chromatiales bacterium
GCAAAACGAGTTATTGCATTACCTGGATGAAATCGAGAAGGCAGCGTAGTCATTGCTGGCCTGTTTTTATGCAACGCTGGGGTAAACAGAGTCAAAAAAAACCGCCGGACCATCGGCCCGGCAGGTTCCCGTTACTCCAGGCTGAATTTGATCAGAGGTCGTAACCGCGCTCTTCGTGCAGTGCGACATCCAGGCCTTGGATCTCATCCTCTTCTGTGACCCGCAGTCCCACCAGCTTGTCCACCAGTTTGAGAATGACGTAGCTCACCACTGCGGTAAAGACAATAGTCGCCACCACACCGATAAACTGGACATAGACCTGCCCCCCTATGGTTTCGATACCCTCAGCGAAACCGTAACCGGAGAAAACCCCAAGGGATGTGGCAGAGAAGACGCCCGCCAGCAGGGTACCCATGATACCGCCGACACCATGCACCGGAAAAACATCCAGTGAATCATCAATCTTCAACACCTGTTTGAGATAGTTGGTGGCCGAGAAACAGACAGCCCCCGCCAGCAGACCGATTATCATGGCGCCACCGGGACCTACAAAACCGGACGCCGGCGTAATGGTGCCGAGACCGGCCACCATACCTGTAACCGCACCCAAGGCACTGGGTTTGCCGAACTTGATCCACTCCCGAACCACCCAGGTTATAGCCCCCATGGCAGCGGAGATGTGAGTCACCAATATCGCCATCGCGGCACTCCCGTCGGAGGCCAGCGCGCTGCCGCCATTGAAGCCAAACCAGCCGACCCAGAGCATACCGGCGCCGGTAACCGTCATGGTCATATTGTGCGGCATCATCGCGGCAGAACCGAACCCCTTACGCGGCCCCAGCACCATGGCTGCAACGAGCGCCGCCACACCCGCGGTAATATGCACCACTATGCCGCCGGCAAAATCGTAAAGTCCCATAGCACCCAGCCAGCCACCGCCCCAAACCCAATGAGTCACGGGGATATAAACCAGTATCAACCAGACCGAACTAAAGATCAGCATGGCGGAAAATTTCATTCGCTCTGCGTAACCGCCAATGATCAGCGCCGGGGTGATAATGGCGAAGGTCATCTGAAACATCATGAAAAGGGATTCAGGAATGTCACCTGAGAGCGTCTCTTTGCCGACACCGGAGAGCATGACCTTACTGAAGTCACCGATCCAGGCATTCCCCTCACCAAATGCCAGACTGTAGCCAAAGAGGAACCAGATGATGCTGGCAACACCCGCGATCGCAAAACACTGCATCAACACAGACAGCACGTTCTTGGTACGCACCAACCCACCATAGAACAGTGCCAGGCCCGGCAGGGTCATAAACAGCACCAGTGCGGTGGTAGTCATGATCCAGCCGGTATTGGCACTGTTCATGACAGCTTCTTCCGCCACGGCCATGGCCGGAATCGACATCAGGGCCATCACCCCAAACGCCGCTCTAATTGATCTGTTTACGATTGACATTGTTTACACCTATTTTGAACAAGTTTTATTTTGAGACTTAATTTCGTTTACTGCTTTGAATTGGTGCCTACTAAAGCAATAACTATGCCTTTACAAAAAAAATGACTAATTCCATAAAGTTAAGTCAATCTGAACAACTTCTCATCTCGCTGCCTTGCACATGCATGGTGCAAAAATGAAAAGCTTGCACCATATTGACTCATGATTGCGTTCCGATGACGCAAAAAAAAGCCCCGCACTCAGATTGAGTCGCGGGGCTTTTCAATATGGTAGCAAGGGGCAGATTTGAACTGCCGACCCCCGCATTATGAGGGGGAGGCTCAGTCAGCCATCGTTATAAATCAGCAACTTGGGCGGGCGTTCGTCACCACAACCGCACTTGGAAGCATGGAGATTCATCGAATCTCACACAAAAACCGCACATGTACCCGCATAGCCAACGCCAGTCGGGTGTCATCTCCTGAATGCATATCTTATACTCTTAATTATACCTTCACTGATTAAAGGATCTCACTATGCGTGCACGCCGTTCAGTGAAACTAATCGTTGATTTCAAAATAATAATACCGGGAAAACCTCAGTATACCCTGACAAAAGGCTGGATCTTTTGCCTGCCCAGCTCCTTCCGTGATGCGCTTGATATCAAATACCAAAAACGAGTGAAAGATAAAAAACCTTATTGGACTTGGACACAAGGCCGCCTCTTCTCTTTCTCTGAAGGCGACATAATTTACGACTGTCCTGAAGCGTATTTTCCTTCACTGAACTGGAACGAACAACTCCAGCTCATCAACCAAATGGTGCAAGTTCATAGCGCCACACCAGCCGGTTATGACAAAAAAAAGGGGGAAAAGGAATATTATCCTGGGACCATCTGGTTTAAGACCTACCGCCCAAATGCCGAAAGAACGGAATTGATCGAGGCCGAAAGCCATTCCTGCACACAAGTTGATTTTGTTGAATTTCTGAAAACAGGAAAAATTCCTATTCCTTACCCTGGTCTAATCCTTTAAGGCGCTATTATTGCGCTATCTCTTATCCCACCGCGCCATTCCCAGCCGCACATCAATATGCGTGCGCCCCATATACCGGCCAATGCCGTACCGGTCCGGAAATCGCATCTCCAGATAGTCGGCGACAGTATCCGCCGGCACTCCACTGATCCGGAAATCACACGCAATCCCCTTGGTGTGCTGTGACCCTGCAGCAGCACCATTAACGGTACCGTTATATCCAGCACAGCGGTTGCCGGAATTGAAATGAACCGCCAACCGATGACCGACAACCGCCTCGAAATGCGAGACGCAGTCTTCAATCACACCGGCCAGCTCAAGATCGACAGCATCAAACCCGCAGCCGCAACGGCATGCAAGCTCATGGCGGCTAACATGAGAAGTCAGATTACCCATTACTTCGTCACCCAACGCTCAACCAACCCCTTTACCCCTTCCGTTGCAGCCGGACCACCGAAGTAGAACAGCAATACAACACCAACCAACGCGTTATTTTCAGCAGCATGACCCGCTAGCATGGCGCTAACACGTTCCCACTTCGCCGGATCACCGGCCAATGCCGCATAAGCGCCCAGGACCACTGATGCCAGGTGTTCGGTTGCCCAGATGCCTGTCACCATCAAGGCGATGACACGGCGCGCTAGGCGGCTTCCCGATGTCGACTCAAGCCAGGTCATGTAGACCCGAAATCCTTCAGAGCGCGCCTTTGCTGCATCAACGGCCTTCTCTTCATCGGTGTAGAACAATTTGTCGGCAGCACTGGAAATACCATCGACGATAGCCTCTCCCGCTTTTGAAGAACCAAAAAGCGAGCCAAGAAAAGTAAACATGTGAGATTCTCCTTCCCAAGAAAGATGTAATTCAGATACTATGTAGTAGGCATTGCGCCAGGAATGGAAGCCTAAGCCCAGCGCCGGTCCCGCAAGGGGCCGGACGCCTTTTCTTTATTTCTTCGTTTCCAGAGAAACGCTCGTGGTATATCCACCCTTGAACGCATGGGTCACCCGCTGGGCAACCCAGTCACCATCGACGCCATCCATAAAGCTGGACAGGGTTACCGCACCTTCTGCTGCTAAGCGCGGATCTCCGGGCAAGGTGATAGATCCACTACCCTCTCCCCGCTGCAAGGCCGCCAGTCTTGCGGCGGCTGCTGCATAGGCAGTGGCCGCATCAGGTTTGTTGCCGGGCACCGTGTCGACTGGCTTTCCAGATCCGGCTTTTACCGGAACACGCTCACCGGTTGCGGTGTTATGCCAATGGGCGATCACAGCTTTGTATTTGCCACGATCAGCAAAGGTGAAGCGGTAGCTACTTACCTGGTTCTCAGTGATAAAGACCGCCGGGATCTGTTTGCCGCTGACGCTCTTAGCTTGACCACGCGGCGCAAATATCAGGAACCCTTGTGCCACCTTGGCCACAGCGCCATATTGCTTTCCCAGGCGTGTTAACAGGTTCATGTCAGATTCGTCGGTCTGGTCAATGTGTGCGATCTGGACCCCCGCCAAATCGGGGCCGGTCTTCGGGGTCAGGCCCTGCTCACTGGCAATGGTGGCCACCAGGTCGCCCAAGGTAACCTGGTCCCAAGACCGGGTCCGACGCTCTTTCAAGCCCGCCCCCATATCTGCCGCATGCGCACGAATGACAAGCTTGTCCGGTGGCCCGCCGACTTCGATTTCATCAACGGTATAGCGCCCCATCGACACCAGTCCGGACTCGGCATAACCCAGATCGACATCCAACAGAACCCCTTTGCGCGGAAACGCTACCTGCTTGTCACGATTGTCGATCTCAATCGTCACCGTATCGGCCTGACCACCTGATTCGTCGGTGATCGTCAGGGAGAGCAGGCGGTCAGCAATGGCGGCGGTGATATCATTATCGTCAGCCAAAATGCGATATTTCGGCGTCATCAGTCCCACAACCTCACAGCATCATCCGCTGGCGCTTGCTCGGGCAGATCCGGCAACTCGATCACCAAACCCGCATCCAGGATCGCACCTTGGGCGGCCAGCGCCGTATTAGCTTCCAGCACAGATTCAACCGCACCGACCCGCTCACCGTAATATTTGAGGCAGATCAGATCGAGGACATCGCCGTCTTTTGTTCTGTAGCGCATTAGGCGTCCTCACCATATCGAGCTAAATCCATTTTGAACCCGACCTTTTGCGGCACTCCATCGCCAAAGAAATTCGATTGGGTCTCTTCAATTCGGGTGATCACCCACTTGCCCCAGATGACACCGAGGCCATCAACCAGGATCAGCGGTCCACCCTGCCCTGCCAGGGTGCGCATGCTTTCCAATTGCCCAAGACCACCCTTGTAGAACGGGTAGATCGTGCCGTTAAGTGAGATCGTCTCCCGCCCCGGCCCAATATACTGCTGAGCAGGTTGCCGACCGATACGGTCCTGGCCCTGCCATCGGTATTCGGTGGAACGACTCAGCTGTTTATAGGCGGCTTTGTCGATACCGAACTGATACCGGCCCAGCCCCATCATGATTCGGTTCATCAATTAAGCCCCGTCATAGAGCGCACCGCGCATCTGTTCCTGCTTCAGGCGATCCAGCTCTTCCGCGATCTCACGCGCATCAACGCCTGGTGGCGGGTTAATCGTGGTGTTATTGACCTGGCTGACCTGAGCGCCTGACTGAGCCACAGCACCGGCAGGCATTGTTTCGGTCTCGCCACGGATCATCTCGGCGATACTGCCGCCCGCCCACTGGCCACCCATACCCCCAATGATCGACCCGACGATGCCACCGATGGTGGTGCCAATCACCGGCACGATGGAACCCAACGCAGCACCGGCAGCCGCACCGGCCAGCGCGCCACCGATACCACCCACATCACCGGAGATGGCCACCGCCTTGTCAGCGCCGCTGAGTGAGTCGTCCATCAGTGTCATGCCAGCACTCATGGCACCGATGCCAGCGCCAACCAGCCCCGCCTTGCCGCCGAGCTTGCCCATCCAACCCTTGCCTTTTCCGCCAGACGCGCCCCCCATGCCCATCTGCATGCGGGCTTTTTTCGCCCTGTAGCCCAAGCCCGTGACAGCGGCCGACAGGGTCCCAACCGCTATGATGACCGGCGCTAAGGCCGTAGCGAGCAAACCAAAACCACCGACCACAGCCACCAAGGTCGTTACCACGGGACCGTTGCCATCCACAAGACGCCCCACCCAATTAGACATCTTCTCTAACCAGGGGATAAGTCTTTCCAACACAGGAATCAGGGCAGACCCCAAGCGCTCTTTGATGACATCCCACCGCTGCTGCATGATCTGCAGGCGGGCATCCATATTGTTGTCCATCGCCTTGGCCATGACATCGGTGAACCCAGCGCCCTGACGTTGTGCCTCTTCAAGGGCCGCCGCATTGGTGCGGAAGGCGGCCTGCTGACCCCATAACGCCTTGAAGAACTTCACCGCCTCTTCGCTGCCGAACGCCTTTTGGATCATCGTGCCGGTTTCGGTGGTGTATTCCTTACCAAAAGCCTGCTGCATCTCCTCCAGCAGATCAGGCAGACTGCGCAGGTTGCCGTTTTCATCCAGGGTGTCGATGGCGTAACCCAGCTTGGCAAAGCGCGTCTGTGCCTCACCTGCCGAACGCTCCAACGCATTGAGGGTAGTACCCGCGACACCCGCTTCCATCTTCTGTTGCAACATACCCAAGGCGGTAAACTGTTCCGCCAGCGACACGCCGGATTCAGCAAGGCCAGACCCCATCGACTGGATCGCCTGCTGCATCTTTCCGCCGTCGGTCTTGAACTGTTGCACCGCCTTGGAGATCGAGGCAGACAATATCTGCCCGAACTGGTCGTCGGTCTGTTTGGCGTAGAGACTCTCTTTAAAGGAACCATAGCTGGTGGCAAACAGACTGGTCATCTGCCCGACTTGCGCCTTGGTAGCCTTGGCAGTCAGCGCCGCCAGACCGGTCATATCGCCCACACCCTTATCGCTCAGGCTGGCGATACCGCTTTTGATATCGTAGGCGGCAGAGACAAAGTCGGCCGTTGTCACCCCGGCCAGGCTGCCAGCTGTTTGCCTACCCCGTTGCGTAATTTGATTGATACCCTCAGCACCTATACCCAGGGAGGCCAGCTCTCCTTTAGAGCGCTCCACCATGCGCATCTGCTGGATCGGCGCACCCACCATGCTCAGCGCACCTTGCCCCACCCGACTCAAGCCACCCGCCACCAAAGAAATATTGGCGGCCCGCTGCAATGACCGGTCGTATTTCCCCTTTGCCAGATCCAGCTCGGCAGAACGCTTAGCCATGCGCTCCATTTTCTTTGTGGCTACTTCGATATCACCCGCGATCTTGCGCTGGGCTTCACTCAACTTGCGGGTATCAACACCAGCGCCACGCAACTCACCCCGCAACTTGCGCAGGGCATCCCGTTGTTCGTGGTGTTTCTCCCGCAGTTTGGCCGAGTGCTGACGGGCCGCATCAAACTCCCGCTGCAACTTCTTGGTCGGTTTTGCCGTGGCCGCCAGCTCACGACCCAGCGCCGCCGTGCGTTTGCGGGTCTGATCCATCTCCGCCCCTGTCTTTCCGAGCCGCGCCTCCAGTACCTTTAACCGCTCGACCGCACGGCCAGTCTTACCCAGTCCTTCCAGCTCTTTCATCCCTGTACGCAGGCTGGCGGTCATCTTTTCGGAGACCTGCGCAATCTTCTTTGCCGGGCCGCTGAACTTGTCGATGCCTTTGATCAATAAAGAGAGGTTGATTTCGGTCATGCTATAATCCGCTTATGAATACTGACTGGACAATCTATCTGCGTGCCTGGTGGCCCGAATGGCTGGCCTCCAGTGCAGCGATGGGACTCACCCTTAACGCTTTATGGGGACTGGATGGCGGCCTGTTGCTGGCACTGACAATCACCTCCGGCGTACTCGTTTTTTTTGCCACCGCCTTAATCAACATGGCGTTCATCCGCGACTGACCTTCACCCGTTCCACCGCCAACCGGTGGTACTCCAACAGTTCCTCTACTGCCAACTGCTTCATCTCCGATGGCTGCCAGTGGAATACCGCTGCTATGTTGGCCATCAGCGGCCGCAGGTCAGCGGGATCTACTCCAAAAAACCCGCCACCACGTCACTGGCGTTGTTGAAATCAGCAGCATCCATCTGACGAATCACATCCGGCGCTAAATCCGCTACCTGGGAAACCAGCTTTACTGACCTCGCCAAGTCGCCCTTCTCCTCCCCCATCAATTCCAGATCAAGAACGTTCGCGCGGCGCAGGCGCAGTACACTGATCTCTTCACCGTCCACAGTGATCGGGTACTTCAGTTTGAATTCAGTCATACTTTCCTCACGTCAATTTCAATTTCGTCATACCAGGGATAACCATCGGTATAGGATGGCGAATAAAAGATAAGCGCTGCCGGGTAGATATCCGGCCGCAAATCTTGCGGCAGGATCTTTCCAGGATCGCTGATCTTCACTCGGGCGGCCTCAATGGTGAAGCCGTTATGGGTTTCGGTATCGATCGACTCATCGCCGATCTTCAGCACCGCGCGGGTGATCCCCGCCTTGTCCAGGTCATAGGCCAGCGCCGGCCGACCAGCGGTGATCAGCCAGTCGATCAAGCCGTTACGCCCGAGATAGATAGTTTCCCGAATCATTACGCAGGAACAGGCTGATTCGATTTGATGTTAAACGCGCCGATAGTCAGCGGGTTATTGATCGTCACGCCCGCCAGCGGATTCGCCGCCGACTCTTCGGTAACCGCCTTCACAGCAGAGCCGGTATCGTCGAGTAGCACACAATGCAGGGCATCCTTGATCTGATATTCAGAGGTATTGTCCGGCGGGGTAGCCCAGTCAGCATCCACAGTCAGTTGGGTCACAGTGTTGCTCATGATCAAGCGAGCCTGACCGACGCCAGTGCCAGCGGTAATCGTTACCCGGCGGCCTTTTTGAGCATCAACACCCCAGGCCTTGACGGTGTCAGTCAGCGTGGCAGCGCCGCCGCTGGTTGCGGTACCGGTTTCGGCATCCACCGTAGAAGCCGTGGCGTTACTTCCACTCTGCTCAATGACGGCGATCTGGCGGCCGTTCACTTGATCACCCAGGGTTAGATCACCCACGTCCGCTGGATAACTGCCAAGCAGGTTGGCGGACACCTCCGCGTAACTGTCACCCGGCGCGTACGCACGAACCAGACCGATCGTCTCGGTGGTATCGATGATGTGTTGGAGCTGCGCGTCTAATGCAGCAACCGCAATGTGTTTAGCCATGTTTCAGTCCTTACAATGCCTTTCGGCTGAGTGAGAGAGACCAGGCCAGGGAACTCAACGTCATCCAGCCCGTTTACCATTAGAGAAAACGTATCGATTTGTGATGTTGTCACGGCATCGGTAACGATTGCCGACAGTGCCTGTTGTAAGAGAACCGGGGATATTTCACTGGTAGAAACCAGATCCAGCGGTAACATGACGGCGGAATTTTCATGGATGAAAACCACGCGATCTATCTCAGACGAAGCGGAAAGATCAGCCGACTCAAACGACTGCCCGTGGCGCAACTCAACCGCATCGATCACGCTCGCCGATTCAATATCGAGCAGCATCACTTGCGCGACGCTACCCTGGACAACCAGCACCGCATCGACCGCAGCCTGAATCGTCATGCCCGCCGGTATCGCCAGTTGCCCCTGTTGCAGCGACAAGGACTCAATATCCGCCATTGATTCAACGTCGAGCAAAGAAACGTGCGCGACGATGCCCTGCACAATGACAGGCGTTTCAATCGAAGAAACACCAGCAAGATCCGCGGGCAACAGTTGGTGTCCCTGCAAAAGGCCCGCATCGTCCAGACTGGATATCCCGCTCACTTCGCTGGTTGCGGCATGATGACCTTGTGTAAGCCACACCGCATCGTTGCCAACCTGGGCCACCAAGTCACTACCCACTGAGGTTGTTTCCTGAGAAACAGCAACAGCGTCCACTTCGTCCAGCGCCACAACATCAGCCGGTAAGAAGACCCCACCGGCTGTGGCAAGATCCGAAAGCGTCAGGCTGTTGCAGAGAAAACCCTGATCCCCATCGTTCAGGCCTGAGCCGGTGGCCATGCCCCAGCCGCTGGCCTGGTCAAAACGGTCGGCCGCATCGTCGGTATAGGGACCGTATTCAACACCGTCGATAGTCGCGGTGATTTCCACACGGTCGGGTGTGGTCAGCACCTCTGCTTTTAATTTTACAATAATGGTGTCACCGGCCTGCCTGCCAGCAATCAACTGGGCATTCAGGTAATTTGTCCAGCTACCCGTTTTTTTGTAGAGATAGGCCGTCTGGGTGGCACCGCCGTCTGGGCTTTTGATATACAGGGCATAGCCCTCAAATTTGGACGCCGCAACAACACAGCGCCCAATACCCGACCACTCGCCTTCTCCAGATAGCACTACCGATGCTTCTATCTCGCCATCGACAACGATGGTGCCTGCCGCATCTATGTAGGCACAGCCGGTATTGACGTCAGCCAGGCCATTGCAATAGGCCTGATCGTTCAGTAGATCCACCTGGTAATTAGCCGGGCTAACGCCCTCATTGATACCCGTAAAATCAGCGTGCGCAGTCAGGTCTGCAAGGGTGTGATTGGTGAAATCTGTAGTGTATAGCTGACCCATGATCAGGCAACAAAACGCGTCAATACGGATTTAGACGCGCGACCTTTGAGCAGGGTCAGCACGTCATAAACCGTCCCGAGCGTACCGACTGGGAACACCGCGCGGATCGGTCTTGGGTCAACCCCCAGCCACTCCCGAATCTCGTCCAACCGCGCAATATCTACAGAAGGATCATCCAGCAACAGAGGAATAAGGGTAGGATCAATCAAGCGCAGATCCGTATCCAAGCTCATCTGCTGAAGCACATCTGTAGAAGCATCAACCTCACAGATCATGAAACCGCCCAAGCGTGTAGCACCGCTGATACCAGCCAACGCATAGCGACCGGTGGCCGGGCCGGGCGACAGGTCATCCGGATTCAGCAACACATCTTTAGCAATGACGGGATACCACATGATCAGACGCCGATATTCTTGCGAGTCTCTGCCAACTGATCGACCCCACCGATCTTGCGGATCATGTTTTCGGCATCGATTTCGATTACGACCTCACCACCAATCTTCAACTGGTAGTAACGGCAGTTGATCGTCCCTTCCATCGTAGCGCCCTCTTTGGCTTTCCAGCCGCCGAGAGAAGCCTGATAAAACAGTCCGCGCATCTGCACTAGAACCGGGGTCTCCCCTTCATCTCCCTTCAGCGATCCGCGCGCAGTAATCTGGGTCTGACGACCGCTAACGACACCGAAGAGCTTCAGCGCTGCAGGCTCATAACCGTACATCGTCAACTTGGTATCCATCGGCGCCATGCCGCCGACCGGCACCTTAACGCCAACCGCAAGACCACCGGATTCGTGATCTTCGGTATTCAGCTCCAGGTCGGGCAGCTCAATATCTGCCAAGCCCAGATAACCCCGGCCATCGACGGATACAGAGAACCCTACCAATTTTTTTGGAATTGCCATTCCTTCACCCTCTTTGTGTTAGGCCGCTTCCGGCAGGACTTCGGTCAGATAGCCATCGGTCAACTGACTGCGGAAAACGATATGCTCAGCCGCATAGGGCGGCGTGAAATCGAAGTCGATATAGACGATGCCTTGGGAGATCTGATCCGGTGTATTCAGTTCAGGGTCTGCCCAGGCAAAGCCATTGATGATTGCCCCCTGCGCTTTCAGATGACGCAAGTAGTCATTAACGCCTTCAAGCACATCCTCCAGGTAGGTCTTGGTGATGTTTCGATCCACCGCCCACATATGCGCCACCTGGATCGATTCGTTGATCATGTCGGCCGTGCGGCGCACACTGAGAAACGCCCACTTGGGATCAGAGCTGCAGGTACGATTTCCCCAGAGACGGTAACCGTCCTGACGAATGATGGTCGCCACCTCGTTTTCATTAAGGTAGTTCGCGCGGGCATTGGTATCGCCCAAGGCGAAATCGATCGCACGGGCGGTACCGATAATGCCGTAGATCTCGCGGTTCGAAGGCGACCACCAAAAACCGCGATCATTGTCCGACTTGGAGATCACGCCAGCGATACGCGCCGATGCAGGCTCTACCGCTTCAGCATCGGCAACCGTATCCCAGACCTTGACTTGCGGGTCCACCACATAGACACGGGCGCTACCGAAGCCATCGCGATAGGTAATCGCTTCGGCGTCGGTGGTGTTCGGACCATCGGCGATGATCACGGCCCGCATCCGGTCGGCAATTCCGATCATCTCGGAGACCACTGCCGCATCATTGGTGAAGCCTGGCGCAATCAGAATACGCGGCGTCACATGAACCACGCTCTCCGCAGCCAGTAACGCATGAACGCCTTCATAGGCATCCGTTCCGGCATTCACACCGCCGATCACGTTGCTCTTGGTCGCAGCGGCATCAACACCTTCATCAACACGAATTACGACCACCATCGCGCCTGCCTGGTCGAAGATGCCATCGAGCGCCTTCGGCAAGGTACCCAGGCCGGTGCCGACGAGATCAAGCTTTGCCGCCTCCAGACGGGAACCCGCAATCAATACCGGCGTATTGAGCGGAAAGACCGCCGCATCGGCATCGGGCGCGGTGCCGACGATACCGATCACCGAGCTTTTTACGGTAGGAATGGGACGTGGCCCGACATCGATCTCCTGGATCTCTACGCCATGCAGGAATGCTAACGGCATGTTTTTAACTCCCGAGTTGTACGGAAAGGGTACGGATGCGGTCGACGATGAGGTCGGCTGCGGTTTGTTTGTCTGCGACGGTTACGGCGGCTACCACGGCACCCGTCAATTCGGCTCGTGCGGCTTCGGCTTCGGCACCGAGTTCATCGAAGGCGGCTGCGCGAGCAATGATCAGGTCCGCCAGCTCCTGCACGGTCAAGCCGCGCGCTGTCGCTTCCATAGATGCCAGGTAGCGGTAACCTGCAGGTACCGGGTCGGGATAACCGGCGGTGCGGTACTCCAGTGCCTCGGCGTATTTCTGGCTATAGCGCGCAGTGCGCGATGCTGAACGGGTGTAGACGCCATCGCAGATCGCATCGATCTCATCGGCCGCCGCTTTGGCGATTGGCACATCGTGATCGGCAAGCGGAATGGGTGGGGGCGAATAGGGCACCCATTGGTCACCAACGCGCTGCCGCAGGTCGCCACTAATGTGTGCCTGGTAGTCGGCGTCCGGGATATCCAGCACACCAACGGGAATCTGCTGATGCAGGTTGGGATCGTAGAATCCCAGTGGATGGCCGTTCAGGTCTATTTCAGCTTTCATGTGTCCTCCTACCAGCCGATGGCTATCCAGTAAACGCCGGATGCTATGGCAGAGTTATAGTGATCCAGCACTACTGTGATCTGGTTGGTTCCGACCAGAGTGGCCCCAGCTGCGGCGGTAGCGTTAGCTGTTGGATTCGAACGGATTGGGGTTGCATGGGCTACGAACCCACCGTTCGGCCAAACGATGGGCAGCGTAATGGTCTGAGATCCTTCCGCCGTCAATGTGGTGGTCAGGCCCCACTGTATGATCAACCCACCTGGCAGGGTGGCATATCCATTTACGCCAAGTGATTTCCCCAGACCCACACCATCCAGGAGCGACTGTAGCGTAGCTACCTCTACACCGGCAGCTAATATTCCGCCATTCACCTGTAATTTATAAGCACCTTGGTCAACCGTATATCCAAGCAGGAGCTTACCGCTGTCAGTAAGCTGCATCAGACTGTCAAGACCTGTAGTGGTTCCTGAGTTATGGCCCCACTCGAATAGATTCCCTGATGCCGTATTGTCGGAATCAATCATAAACCGCATAGTTTGAGTTGCAGCTATATTCGCATCATTCGTAAACTGTAAATCTGTTTCTGTGGGTGATGAGTTAGCGCCTAATGTGAGAGTGGCGTTTATATAAGCAGCACCATTCACCTGTAATTTATAAGCGCCTTGGTCAACCGTATATCCAAGCAGGAGCTTACCGCTGTCAGTAAGCCGCATCAGACTGTCAAGACCTGTAGTGGTTCCTGAGTTATGGCCCCACTCGAATATCTGCCCAGTTTGACTATTATCAGAATCAATCATAAATCGCATGCTTTGCGTGGCAGCGATATTAGGGTTGTCTGTGAACTGCAGGTCGGTATCAGTAGTGGACGAGTTAGTTCCTATTCTTACTGTTCCTTCCACATCAAGGTCAGCGGATGGTTCTGTTGAACCAATCCCCATGTTTCCATTTTCATCTATATGTACACGTACAAGACCTTCAGTGTAAAAACCAATAGTGCCGCCTATGTTCTCATTCCGTATATAAAAATTGTTGTTGAGGCTAGAAGCGTAACCAATATAGCCCATACGAGTGCCAGCGACACCATATGTGAAATCGATAAACCCAGTACCCAATACCGAATCGGAAGAATTAGCATCTTTTAATGTTAATTTAGGAGAAGCACTGTTTATAAACACATCACCAGCGGCGTCCAAAAGGAGGTGTTTATCGGTATCGATCAGAAACTTAAAACCGTTGCCAGTGTTAAACACAAAAGGCGCATCTACACTATCCGCGTCTGGAGACCTTATTTCCATGCTACGGGTATTAACCCCTAGATCACTGCCAAGAGAAAGAATCGAGACACCTACTCCAACGATATCGACATTCAGCCCCCCCGTCATCGTATCGCCAGCTTTTTCCACGTACTGTGTGTGCGGATCGACAGCAGCCTCATGGTCTGACTGTGCGGTCTGGAGAGCCTCTAAAAATCCCTTGAGATACGCTGACCGGTTCGCCAACTGTTTCGCTTGAAGGTTGTCGATACCATCAGTACCACCCTGAACCGGGTCGACGGTTTCAAGCTGATAGATCCCGGCTTCCCAGGTCTCTGTTTCTAGCAGATTAGCCACTAACGATTCCCCCGTTTCGTGTAATCGACCCATCACGAACGTACAGGCCGTTGTGGTGGATGTTCATGTATTTGAGATGGCGAATACCACTTCGCGCATTCTTATAAGTTTCAATTCGGCGCGAAATTTTCACTACTTGTTCAGCATCCGGAATTTGTCCGACATTCAGGATCACATCGAACTGGTAGGCGGGCAGATCATCGCCATGATTGATCGTGCTGTCGCGCTGATAGGTTCCATCGCGCCGATATGAACTACGCTCAAGAATTTCAACATGGGTATAACCTATGGCAACCAATGCTTTTCTTAGCGCACCGACAGTGCCTTTGTGGCGATGCACATCCACAGAAGTAGCGATCACGTCACGCTTGGTCTGTTCCGACCAGGCCGAATCCCACTCATCTACCGATAACGCCCAAGCCAGCCAGGGCAGCCAGCTCACCGGGCAGCGTTCCGGATTCCAGAGATCAGCCAGTGGGACCGGCACTTCGCCCAAACGTGCCGTGGCCGCTTCGATAGCACGTTCCTGTTCGTTTGCGTTCGGCGGTAACAGCGACTCCGCGTTACTCATCGATACCCCCGTCGGTAACCGTAACCGTGTCACAGCGAGCGGCCTGGTGAGGTTCCACAACGATATCGCCAACCGGCTGGGTCAGGGTCACCTTTTGAACGCCCGGCTGGTGTAGGGCTGCATATAAGCCGGAAAGCGTTATGTCATGCCCCAAGGCATAGTGATCAGCCACATAGGCAACCACGGCATCGTCAGCCGCTTGACGCACCACACCGGCATCAGGTCCCGCGTAAAATTTCAGTGTCGCCTCAACGGTGTAGGGAATGATCGTTACCGCCTGCACCGTAACCCTGTCGGTCAAAGGCCGAACATCTTCCACATTCAACGCCGCCAGCACTGCATCCTGAACCGCTGCGGAAGGCACACCATCACCAGTTGCGCTCAGCACCGTCACAACCACCTCCCCATCAGCAGGACTGACGACACTCACGTCGCGCACATCCGGATCAGCACTCAGGGCATGGAATGTGTACCCTCCTACCGAACCCGCAGTGGAATGCCCTTCCAGAGATATCTGTATCCGCTGACGAAAGCGCGCATCGTCTTCATAGACCGGATCGGTCGGCGGGATCGCATTGGGATCACCTGGATCAACGATCTGACGTTCAACACCAAACAACGCGCCCAGGTGGTCCAGGTTCGTCCCGGCCGCATAGGCCAACATGACCGCCTTGGCGGTATCGTTAATGCGCTGACGAATCAGCAGTTCACGGTACGCACAAACTTCCAGCAGCTTCGATACCGGCTCTGATTCCAACTCGACCGCAGTCAGAGACGGATCACGAACCAGCAGATCCGCCTTCATCGCGGCCAGGATAGTTTCGTAATCCAGGGACTCCACCACATCAGGCGCAGCCAGCTGACTCAAATCAATCGGGGTAAAGCCACCGCTCATACGATCAAACCTTCCATCGTTACTTCCCGCCCATCAGGCAGGTATTGACCCTGCAACAGCAGTACGACCCGACCCGGCTCACCGCTCTGCACCTGCACACGATCCAGACGAAAACGCGGTTCCCAGCGGTCCAGCGCTTCGGCAGTGGCCGCAAAGAGTGCGACCAGTGTCGAACCATCCAGCGGCGCATCCACCAACTCAAAGAGCCGTGATCCGTAGTCACGACGCATCACCCGCGAGCCAACCGGCGTGGTTAAAATATCGGTGATCGATTGCCGTAAATGAGAAAGGCCAGCAATTCGCTGGCCTTCCGTTCTGCTCATACCGATCACGTTACCGGCTCCCCTGTGTTACCGCCGCCGGGTTCTACGCCGCCGTGAATATGATTTTTCAGTGAAACGCCATCCGCGATCACATCGCCGTTTACGGTCACATCGCCGGTAATCGTCACACCACCAGACGCAACCAGTTCCAACGTTGCGGCGGGTGGCAGTGTGATACGCAATCGGTGGGCCGCTCGGTCATATTCGGTCACCGCTCCATCGGCGTATTCACGACGATGCACGTTTTCGTCTTGACTGGGTGCCGGGTGCGCATCCTGGAAGAAGCCACCGATAACCGCACCTTGGGCGGGATCGCCGAATGGTGACAGCAAAATAACCTGCTCATCAATCGTGGGCGGATCCCATTCACGATCACCACCCGCACGGACGGTCTGCCATAGCAGCCAGCCGGTTTCCAAATCACCCGAACGCACTTTGACCCGCGCGGCCGGATGATCGACAGCACTCACCTTTCCGAAACGGATCAGGTTAACGAGCAACCGTTCAACTTCTGCTTGTTCAAAACTCATTCCGACGGCACAACCTGAAAATACTTATCCTTATGATCCACGCCGCTATCCGGCGCGATCCCCAGCATTACTGTCACGGGAACAATGCCCTCGGTATCCCAGGGTGAGTCCCCGAAATAAACGGTCTGTTCCCAGTTCACGTACCAGGACTCGTAACCATGAGCGCCTGGCTTAAACTGCCCTGGCCCCAGAGACAAGGACACAGGGTCATCTATTGAACCCTCCAGCCCCCAGCGATTCTCTTTAACGAACCGAAAGACCTGCAACGCAAAATCCCGGACCTCGATCTCCACGTCCGGCGTCTGGGTACTGAGAAGACAATGCGCGGTAAAGCTACAGCGCAACGCATCACGCTCATCACCCAAATCGTCCCCTTCATCCCCCAGTTCCATTTCCAGCAGCAGCGCCGGGGTATCGATCTCCTGATCCTGCTGATCTGTACGATAGGCCTGGATGGTATCGAGGCGCGTTTTGAACCGCTCTTTGAGTGCCCGGATCTGCGCGGCATGAACGGCTTTCAGACTATCGATGTTCATTGTCCAGGGCGTACTCCAGTTCGTGCTCAAATATCTTGCGAAAGCGGTCCCGTGCGAACTGCTCAAGACGGCGATCAGCCTCTTCGGCCGCGTCTTCCATCGAGATTCCCAGCAGCTCTACCGGGAAGCGGCCATGACTTGGGGTAGACCCACCGCTCCCGAACGATTTATATTTCCTCTGCGGGTGATAGGTCGCGTGTCCTTCCTGACGATTTCTCGCCGAACGAATCCATGCCTTCTTCTCTGAACCGTAAACCGCTTTATAGAAAGCACCGGCGTAGGTTCGACCACCGACGCGGACACCGATACCCCGCCGAGACCAACTTACCCGCCCCGCTTCATGCAGCGGCAACGGATTAAAACCGAGCCAGACTTCACCCTGGCTACCGTCAACCTTCAGACTGACTCGCTTGTAGGACTTCAGCTTTTTTTGACTAACCCCACTCGACTTGCTGGCCATCCGCAGCAGATAAGTCCGCACCGCCATCAGCGTTTTGCGTACCGCTCGCTTCAGGGCCAACCGCACCGCGCGCGATGACCGGTCAAGACCCAGGGTCAGGTCGTCAACGACTAAGTCAAAATCAAGATCAATCACTGTTTCTCGGGAAACACCAGATTAGCGCCAGCCGGAATTGGTCGACGGCGCAGGGCTCACCGGCGACAGATCAAGCCAGACTAAGCCCGTTCCGGCTGATGGCTTGTCAGCCAATTCCCAAGCCTGACCACTAAAACTCAGCGCATCCCCTTTGTTCAGGTTTGCCGCATCAATGGCCTGAACCAACAAACGAGGCGCATCAAGACCGACGGGCAGGCCTTCAATCGCCTGACGCCCCCGATCCAAGCGCAACCGCTCACCATCGTAGGGAATCCCCAGGACCTCCCCAATCGGTGTAGCGACCCGGACAGCAAATTCGTCCGGGTCGAACAGCAGATCCAGGTCATCCAGGATCATTGCTGGCTTTTAAACATCGCGAAAGCCTGGTCGCGTTCCGCTTCGGACACGTCACCTTTATAAGCCGCTTCCAGCGGCTTAATCTTAGGTTTCTTGTCCTGGGTGTAGTCTGTTTCCGGATTCAGTTCAGCAATCGCCAAAGCGACATCGCGGATCTTGTTCTGATCGACGGTCGTTTCCGGTGCGCCTTCCCTTGCTTGGCCAGCGCCCTTCAGTTGTTTTGCGGTACGGAGATCACAGAAGAATCCTTTATCCTTCGGGATCACCTTTCCGGACACCCGGACATCGACCAGCGCGGTCATTTGCTTTTCTTTTGACATGGTTTGTCATCCTCAAAAAGACAGGTGCCCGAAGGCACCCGTCTAAGCTTGGTCACCCATTCCTGGGATTAAAGGGGTTGGGCAACTGTGAACGCTTGCGGCAGACGGATCTGGAAGTCGGTGTCCTGAAAGACACGAATCACCAGACCACCCGACGCAGCTTTCGCAGCCTGGTCGATCTCCAGGTCCATGACGCCCCACATGGCGATGATCATCTGGGCGAAGTCGCCGAAGATCCAGCGGGCCGCCGGGACGTTAGAAGACACCGCAGCCTGGTAGCCGTTCACCTGTCCCTTATCCCAGATAAACTGAGCGGTGTTGGCGGCCTTTTCGATTACCTTCGCTTTGCCGCGTTCGGTGGCGCGGGTCAGATAGGCCAGGGTTCCGTCATCAGCATCCAGGTCGGCGATCTTGCTTTCCATATCGACAACAGTCGCCCAATCGATACCACCGGCCGGGATTGTGGCGGCATTCACGCCGGTCGCGTTCAGAATGCCGGTCGGCTTATTGGCCAAGCCGTCACCGTTGATCGCCGCATGATCAATCGCCACACCAAGGCCAGTGATCAGATCTTCAGAAATAAACCGCTCGACAGAAATCGAAGACTGTTTCCGCATACGCCGGGAAACCGGAATCGCGCCAGCGATGGTCTTTGGCGTCAAAGGAAGGGTCGTCAGATCGAAGTCAGTATCAGTAACGTCTTCGTCTTCATCCAGCCAGTAGAAGTTCGCACCGGCGGTCTTCTTCGGGATGTCCGCATCGCCGACAAGGCCCGTCAGCAGACGCGCACCCAAACGGGCAACCTGGGATTTGGCCCGTGTGATATCGACAAACTCCTGATCCAGAAGATCAGTCGCCACCAGTTCGCCGCCCTTATTGGCGACGTTCTTCAGCAGACCGGCACGCATCGCCAGGTACGCATGGGGGACATAAAGTCCGCGCGCTTCCTTACCGATCGACGTACCGATCGCGATCGAAATTTCACGTTCACGACCGGCCTTCTTCCAGTTTCCGGTGTGCATGGCATTAATAGCCCGCATCAGACGAAAGCCTTCCAGATCCCGCATGGTCATGCCCATGTCATCAAGACCGGGCAGGCCACCGCGTTCGTTGTCGCGGGCATTATCAGCAGCGCCGCCGGAAGTGGACGGCGTCATTTTTTGCAGGACCGCGCGGCTCATCTGATCCGGCGTCCAGTTTTCCCGGACACCCTGCTGGGCCAGTTCGCGCTGGTTGTGCTGATCACCGATCGCGAACAGTTCAGAAATCCGGGTCTGTTCAGCCTGACGAACTTCGTCAGCATTGCCATCGACCTGGGTGTCGGTTCCGCGATTATTATCGTCGGCGTCCGGTGGGGTTTCATTGGTACGTTTCACCGTATCATCTCCAGTTGTTTCAAGTGTTCGGCCGACGCCGACATTAGGATCCGCCGGAACGGAAGCCATGCTGATTTCGTATGGCTCCCAATCGGTGATCCGCCAGGTTTCGCCCTCTTTATCGCTTCGGGCTTCCAGGACCGCGTCATGGACCAGATATCCGATCGACACATGGGATCGGATTTCGTCGACGATGTCCTGGAAAATTTCGCGCGCATGTTCTGAACGCGAAAACTTCAGCCGGGCGCGGGTCTTTCGATCCCCATCCAGCCAGAATTTTTTCACTACCCCGATCTGGAGGCGGTGAGCGTGGTTGTCCAGCGCCGGTGCGCCATTGGTCATCCGTTCGGTCCGAATGGCACCTGACGTATGATCCAGGATCTCTTTTCCGTACCAACGCCGGACCGGGTATTCGCTGGACGCGGCGACTTCGATCGTCCTCTTGTCTTCGTCCAGCGTTGAAAGATCGACCGAAAATTCCCGCGTCAGCCCTTCATCGTTACTTCTTTGAATCAGATCCCGAAGACCCGCTGGTGGAACTGGCGACGTTTTCGGTTTTGGTTTTGGTGTCTTCTTTGCCATTGCCTTTTGTCTCAGTGGTTAAAAGTCCTTTCGCGTCCAACATCTTTTCTTCCCACTCCATTTCCTCGAATACGTCTTCCGGATCTTCTCCGCGTTCGCGAATGATGCTGGCGCGGGTCATGGTTCGATTTGCCAAGGATGTTTTGTGGGCGGTGGATTCGTCTTTCGGACTGACCCAGGACCAGCCGCGCGGCTGGAAGTGGGGTTGGTTGACCCGGTCGAATTCTGCGAAAGGGATCTTGACAGCGCCGGTCAACATCGACATTTTTAGCCAGGACGTCCGGATACGCTCCAGTAAATCTTCGACGACGATCCCCTGGACCAATTTATAAAAGTCCCGGTCGTCCAACTCCGTATCGCGCAACGACGACCAGGATAAGCCGGTAGCATCATTGGTCAGGCGCGGATAACTGATATTGGTGCCACTGGCAGCGCCGCGAAGACTGTTTCCGATAAACTCCCCAAAGTTGCTATGGGGATGATTTGAAAAACCTTCCTTCGCTCTGATTCCATACGGAAGTAAGCTCCAGGACCCAGCTTCGACTTCTTCGGCAATCTCACCCTGATCGTCAGACGATGTCGCTGGCGCGTCGATATACTCCGCATCCTGTTCGAAAAAACCGACATTCTTCGCGCTGTACTCCGCCGCGACCATTTCCGCCTGGCGATACTCGCCCAAGTGGTGAAGGTCGACCATCGACGCGTGCATCCAAGGAAAACCTCGGACTTGGTGTGGCCGCCAAGGATCGAATGTATGGATAATTTCATCCGCCGGTATACGATCATAGGTCTGACCATTCAGAATCAGGGACCGATCACCAGGATGGTTCGTCAACAAATGATAGGCGACCGGCCTTTCAAATTCGTCGATTTCAACACCCATCCGGATGATGTTTCCGTTCGACAGATCGGCGTTTAACTTCCGATCCAGACGGTCCGCTTCCAGTATTTGCAGCGCATAACCGAAGCGATTCTGAAAGCCAGCATATTCCCTGACCAAGACTTCGCCATCACGCGCCAGGGTTTCGACCCACAAATGAAGGAACCGGGTCAGGCTATAACGGCCAGACACATCACAGATCCCCTTCTTCGACCACGATTTCCAGCTAGCTTCAATCAGATCATTGGTCACCAAATCCGGCTTGTCGCCAGCCACCTTCGCGCGGTTTTGATGATTGAAGCCACGCGGCCCGATCGCTTTCGTCTTCAGCAGGGAATAAAACCGTTTCGCATACGGATTATTGATCGACTGTTCCCGTGAATTTGCGACCAGTGTCGGCAGGTCCCGGAAAATAAGTTCGTTGGCGCTCAAGCTTGACGCACGGCGCGACCATCCCATATTCAGACGGCCATATTTTGCGGCCTGAAATCCAGCAGACCGGCGCAAGATCGCCAGGGCCGCCCTTGCCAGAAGGCCCGGTTTTTTATTTTGTGTCATGAAATCAGCCCAGACCGATTTTGATCACGCCGGAAGTCGGGCGACCAAGACCCGCCGCCGCGCGTTCGTCCTGATACATCCGGCGATATTTATTCCGAAGGGTAACCAGGGTTTCCGTTTCCATGTATTTGATCCGGTGACCCTCGATTTCATATTCAGCCTGGATCTTCGAAGCCTTGCGTTCGATTGCCGCTTCCAGGGCGTCTAAAACCTTTTTTACGTGGGAGCGGATATCGCCGGTAACCTGGGTCAGATCGGGAAGAACTTCGATCATCCCGTCATACAGGGTCACCCGTTCATCTGGATCTTTAACGACATAAGCCACGATATCCTTCTCAAAAGGACCACGGAGGGCATATTTCAACGCCCACCCATCGACCGGAAGATATTCGGCGAAGGCTTCCCACCAGGCGATACTGTCACCGGCGCGGATCTGTTTCGGTTCATTCATCGACGTTTCTTTTTAACCTTGAATCGTGGTTCGATCGCGTTGGGCGATGCCTGCTCGGTTGTTTCCTGGGAAACGTCGTCGTCCGATTCGGCGCTGAACAGGTCAACCTGGATGGCCTGCCGTTCCAGTGCATCCCATTGATCAGACCGCAATAGATGCACACGTCTCGCCCTGGCGGCATGGAGTGCATAAACCTCACCATCCCAGGCTTCAACTGCCCGGCCTGATTTCTGCTGCCAGACCCGCCGGTTTCTTATCGACCTATGCGGCGCTTTGACTTCGCCGGTGATCTGTTCGAAGTAGTCAGCCCGAATATTCTGGTAGTAGTGCCATCGCCCGTAGCCTTTCACTTCCAACTGCATCTGACCGGATATCCAGTCTTTGGCCTTGTTGGTGCCGACCTGATAAACCTTGACCCCAAACTTATCGGCTTTGGTCGTCCGCTTCGGATTGCGGTGATCAATACTCTTGGCCCGTGGCGTAGTGAAGATCTCTGGATCTGCCTGACTGGATGAACCCTTGATGGCCATCGTCAGCACTTGCCGATACTTCCGCTCCATCCGCCGCACCCAGGCATAGACCGCTTCTGATGTACTGCCGTCTGACGCATCGATCGAGATGGCGGATATATGCGCCTGCCACCCTGCCTCACTGGTGATCGGTTGATAGAGCTGCCGTTCCAGCGCTTCCCAAACATCGTCTTTTGGATCAATGGTGGAATGATTTGCCGAGGTTTCTCCCCAGTAGATATTCCAGCTCTCTTCACCTCTGCCCCATGCACGAATCACAACCGCCACGCGATCATGCTGCACATCGACTCCAGCGGTAAGGAGTAACCCACCGGGTGGAATCAGCAGCTCTGTATATTCCAGAGCTACGGACCGCAGGGCATCAGGTTCTGCCTGTTCGCCGGTAAACTCATACGGTTTACCCAGCTTCTGGTTTACAAACTTAATCCGTTTGGTCTCATCCCCCAGGGCCGCGTGATAATCCGCATTCAGTTTTTCACGCACCACCTCTGGCAGACCAGAACCCGGCAAACAGCTATAGACTTCACCCAGTTCCATGAAGCCTGCTTTGCCGTGAAACGGTTTGGTGGGCGTCCAGCCCTTTAGCGGGTCACCCTCGGCATCGGCCAGAAAGATGGTCTCGCGGATATTCTTTTGTCGCTGATAGTCATCCCACTCTGCATTGCAGTAGGGGCAGACATAAACAGCCGTATCGGGTTGAGCAAAACCAAAAACATCATGATGTTCTACACTGATCTCACCCGTCTCTTTATCGGCCTTCGGTTCATCATCCTTGCCGATCCAATGCACGTTATCGAAATCAAGTACGTGCTTTTCACCACACGCATGGCAGGCAATGGGTAACACGCGAGCATCGGATAGATTGACTCGTTGTTCAGTTCTCGACAGCCCTTTAAGTGCGGGCGTACCACCCACGATCATCTTTGATCCGGCGTATCGCTTCAGCCGCTCTTCCGCCAGGCCAATCGCATCGCCCTGGTCTTTGACGTTCTCGCTGGTATCGTCAGGTTCCTCGATCACGGCAACGCCAACAGATGACGTTGATTTCACATTGCCCGGCGAGTTAGAACCGACCATCTTCAGAAAGCCGTTGATGAAACGCTTGAAGTCCCAACGGTTACCCGACTTACGGGACGTGGAAACGTCGATCAAGCCATCCAGTACCCGGTTGACCGGAATAGTCGGCACCAACTTCTCATCATGAAATGCCTTGCCGTCTTTCTCCTTGGCGAACAGGATCAGTATCGGACACTGCTTACCCGTACTGGCCGCCCAGATCCTTTTGCAAACATAGGCAATGAGAAAATAGGTCCAGCCAATCTGGGCCGCCTTCATCAGATCCACTTCATCGACAGCAGGATCATCCAGGGCCGCTGCCACCCCAAGGAAATACGGGGTGTAATAGAAGTCATACAGGCCGCTGACATCACCGCTCTCAGACGGCAGATAGAAATACTCGCTAATCCACTCAGCCGATGGAATCGACTTCGGTGGAGAGAACATCTCCGATGCTCTCAGTAAGATCGCAGCCAAGTTTTTCCGCATAGCCTTTGATTCTTTCGATTGTAGGGCCAGCAATGTCTTCTACCTTTTTTGCATCAATCTCGATTTTGTAGGCGATCTGGATCTCACTGATCAGCTTTGTGATGCCTGCCTGATACTCGCGGTTTGCGAAGCTGCTCCAATCGGTAATTGCCTCAGCTGCATCTTGCGATTGAACAACCAAGCCGATGGCCTCATGTAACTGCACTCGCTTCAGTGCCGTATTGACCTCAGTCTCTTCCGACTTACGCCGCGTCAGCGATGCTTGATCACTACCACTTCTACCAGCGGCTTTTTCGCGCATATCACGGATATAGGCAGTACGAATTTCATCCAGGGAAGATTGGCGATGATCAATCCCCAGGTTACGTAGCACGTCCCTGGCATTGCGTTCACTCATGTCCAGGTGTCGGGCAATTTCAAGTTGAGTCAAACTCATTCAGCACCTCAATCACCATCAACCAACCCAGTAGAGGAACCCCCTATAGAACTCCATATCTGCAAGAAACCCGCGGTTCACACATCCGTATGACGGCAACGGCTAGAAGGACCCAAACCTTTTCAGCGCCTGGTCGGTGACCCTGGCCGCTTAGGATCATGGTGCATCAGCCCCCACGCCAGACCGAGAACCGCCACCAGTAACAGGATCACCCAATCAAACACGAGATCACCCGCCGAACTTCTTCATCAGGTACTGAGCAAGCAGGACAACAATCACATTGATCGCAGCAATGTAACCAATTGCCCGGTTCTGCCAACCTCTGATCGATTTGTTCTCTGCCCATAACTCTTTCACCTGATCGGTCAGGCTTCGAATCTGTGCGTCTCTCACACCGTCTTCGTAATCCTGACTCACTGCTGCATCCTTTCAGGACTGATCAACGGGCATAAAAAAAACCCGCGACCGTTGCCGGTGCGGGTTTTTAGTGTCACTTCTTCGAAGCTAATACATTTTTAGCTAAAACCTGGTACCAGGTCAACCTGTTTTTTTCAATGACGCTTGGGTTTCATTCTCAGCGTCCCAGTAGGTTGCGACCATAACCTCTCCCTGCAATCGATAAAGCCTGTATGTTTTCTCGGAAACTTTCATCGTTATCCCAGCCTGGGTGTTTGAATGGCCCAGGTAGTAAAACAAATACAATGCCCGATAGATTTCCCGCCGGAACTTGATCCGACACAGGATAGATTCAATCCTTTCAGCCACTTCATTTTCAGGGATCGGCGCAGTTTCCCCTGGTGTACTCAAGAAACTGGCATGTGATGAATACGAAACCCGATCAAGCTGGATCGATTTCAAATGCTCACCCCACACCTTCAATCGATCCCTTGTATGCTCCAGCCAGATATCAGACTGCCTTACGCTTGCCATTGTTCATGCCCTCCCAATGATCTATGCAGGCCTGCTTCGCCAGGTCGATGCTTGAATGCACACCGAGACATTCCCGCTCCGACGGCATCGACTCGCCAATCTTGTAATGAACCTTCAAATCAATTCTCCAATCTTTTCTCTCGGGTGATGAAGCAGTAAATTTCCAGCCTTCCGAACGATAATCCTTCGCAGCACAGATGAGATAACCCTGATCAGACTGCAAAAAGTATTTATCGGGCTGAGTCCAGTTCATGGCCTAACTGTCCCGACCTCGTTTTTAGGTTGGGCCAGCATTAAGCCCTTGTTCCTATTATTAATATTCACCTGGTCTAACAGGCCTAACCTATATCTCGCATGTGTGCGCGTGCGTGCGCGCATGTGCGCCCCTGGGCATATAGACCCGTTAGGACAGTTAGGCCAGTTGGGCCAGCCCAGTAACGGCGAGGCCTGTAGCTGGCCTAACCTACTGCGGGTGGTTGGGACGGTTAGGCCAAAATGGGCATAATTCACCCTTCACCCCCTTGGAATGGCGCATCAGGATCACTAGCCGGACGGCAATAGACCCAAATACGCGCCACTTTTCCTGTTATTGAATCTGGAACCCGCCGTCGCTGCTTCTTCCAACCCAATGCTTTCATGATCGGTGCAATCCGATTTTGGTGCGCTCGCTGGATATGTGGCGCATCAAACCCGATCGCCTGTGTCAGCAATTCATACGCTGAAAACCATTCAGCTGAATTCGCCACCAGAAACTCGCGCAATCGATCTTCCCAAACGTCACGCATCAACCTGGAATCCTGTTCACGCTCTACCGTCTCACGCTCTTCATCGCCGAAGATCCACCAGGCATCCCCCGCTTCGTATCGATGAAAGGCTTCAGCCCATAGCTGATCGCGATTCTTACGCAGCCACTCTGTATTGACCTCTTTACACAGCACCGGCCAGTAACGCCGGTTACCGCTGTAATCCTTCAGATACTCATCCTGGTTCGTCGTACCCAGGAAAACAGTCTGCCGCGGGAAGTCCTGCGCGTTATGGCCATAGCTTGGTCGGTACCGATCCCTGCGCTGACTAAAAAACGCTTTCGCCGATGTCGACTCAGACTTGTTGAATGAATCCAGCTCCGCCAGCTCCGCACCCCAGACGCCCTGTATCGTCTGATAGGCGTCTTTATCACCGATCGGCAAAGGCGCATCAGAGAACCAGTCACCATAGAGGACGGCCACCGCTGTCGACTTACCCTTTCCCTGCTCACCTTCCAGAATCAGCACGTTATCCATCTTGCAGCCTGGGTTCATTACCCGAGCAACCGAACCAATCAAAAACTTCGGTCCGATAATAGACAGGTACTCATCAGGCGCAGGCGACTTGAAGGCATCTTTCAACCAGAAATCCAGCCTATCGACTCCGTCCCAGCGGAGCTTTTCAAGGTATAGGCGCACCGGGTGAAAGCGATGGCGCTGGGCAGCGATCAGGATCGCATCGACGATCTCCGTGCGAGGTGGCGGCGGCATGAAGTAAGCACGATGAAACCAAGTCCGCAGGCGCGCAGCATCCGCATCAGTCCACTCACCAAGCTGAGACTGAATCGGCGCTTGCTTTCGAAAAACAATTCGATAGGAGAAGTCACAATAGGACAGCACACCCTCCCAACGCGGATCGTTCAGCAGAATCAATTCCAGGTTACCGACATGGGGTCGAATAACCTCCTTATCCGTCCGATCCAGCCTATGCGCCCAGTCTTCATTGCGCCCTGCCTGATCAAAACCCTGTTTATTTTCCTGGTCGTATATCTCCGAAGGCGGCTCAGGCGGTAGATTATTGCTCTCTACCCCTTCAAAGCTGCCGCGCGCATCGGTTAACACGGACAAAAGCTGACGCTTTACAGCAGCAAGACCCGCAGCAACATGCAGATCATTAAAATCAGTCAGTTGATCACTCACGTAACCGCCCCCTGCTCTACTTCACTAAAATCAGGGAACACCGCAACCCCGCCGACCTTGCGCGCCGCCTCAGTCGCCTTGGTGCGGCCCGGATTACCCTTCGTTTCACGATCATCGTCACCGCAGATCACAAGCCTGGAACCCGGATATACCCCTTGCAACGCTTGCGCGACCGACGCGATATTGCCCGCGTCAAACGCAACAGCAACCGGCCACCCCGTCGCCTGGTGAATGCTCGCAGCAGTTGCATAGCCTTCGGCGACGGCAATCACTTCGGGTTCAGGTGACATAAGGTGTCCGGCTATCGCCGTACGTTGTTTTGAAGCGGCTTCGTCTGCAGGCTTGATCAAATGAAAAAGCCCCTGTTTCTTAGAAAACTTGAGGAAGGTTTTTTTCTTACCCGGATAGATAAACTGCCAACCCCAGATCTTGCCGCCAGCATCCCGCATGGGAACACCTGTCGTGCCGCGCTTCATGTATTTGAATGAAGTCGCCGCCCGATCCACCTGACCGGCCTTATTGGCATCGAAGAATCGTGATATCTTCGCCCGCTCCGTCACTAGCTCGATCCGGCCCTCTTCGATATGCGTAATAATCAGAAGGGCCGATTCCAGGTAAGACAAGCCAAACCCGCGCACCCGCTTCCGATCCAGGTAGGGTGAAGCCCCCATCCCGGATAAGAGCCGGTCCAACTCTTCAGACAGCGCCGCCACCCGCTCATGCCAGGCGCGGCGCTCCTCTTCATCTTTCTCCGCGATTGCCTCCAATTCCCGACGACGTTTATCGACAGCCGCCTTACGCGCTCTCTTCTCCTCTTTCGTCAACTCACCCGGCTGAAACTCAAACCCGGCCGCGCGCGCCTCATGGATCAGCGTACCGATCCCCACACCACCGCCCTGACGAATCGAACGCCAGGTCGACTTCGCGGCACCGGCCTTATAACCGCCCCAACCCTGCGACCATTGATCCCAAACCAAATACCCAGCGTCGCCGAACTCCGACTTAATGGCCATCGCCAAAGAGACCCACGTCTCCCGGTCGACCTCACCAATCGCCGCCAGCGCACCGGCAACATCGTCGAGCGTGATATCAAAATCCTTCATTGACGCACCCCATCAGCCAATGCACCGATAGCCTGTTCAATACCCATCGCCACCTTTGCGCCGAACAGTGATCCGAAGACCGTACCGAACAGGTAAGGCGCAAACAGCGACCAGGTCATGTCAGCCATCACCAGTTCACGGAAGGTCAAAAAGAAAACGCCATTCGATAACACCGAAGTGATTGCGTGATACAAAAACTTATCCCGGTTCCTTGCGCGTGATACCAACGTGAAGGCGACGTTCTGGATAAACCCCAGCGCCGCAACATAGAATAAATAAAACTCCAAAATCATCCCCCTTCAAAACCCCGGCACCAATTACGGCCAGGCTTTAACTCTTTCTTACATGGATCACCTGATCTCTCAGGATTCCAACTCGCACACGCCAAACAACGATCCTTTCTGAACACCTCACCAGTCTGAATTCGCTCTACCGCAAAGGACGGATCTCGATACATCCAAGCAGGATATGCAGTCACTCAATAACTCCCCTAACATTTCGTTGCGCCAGACTCGCTTCGCTCACAGGCGAACTCCCTGTTATGGCGCTACCAAATAGACTTCCTGGGGTTCACTCTGAGCCGATACCCTTGGCCGTTTCTGCGCCGGAAAAAACTCAGTCGGTGTCGCCGCGGTTGCAACCACTCTTTTAAGGTCACTTGTCGTAAAAAGTTGCAGTCAGCTTCAGTGGTGATCGACCACCACATGAAGCGGTTACAAACAACAATGCTTTCTCTGCAATCCATATCTCTACTCCGTAGATATAAGCGCCTAACTAGGCGCTAACTTTCCTGCTCTATCGCATCGTTCCAGTTCGCCGCAAAGTGATTACAAACACCACTTCCCCGCTTAAAAAAACTGTAGGGATTGTGCATATCCCCAAACGCAGGCCTATGCTTTGCCCGGAAGCATGTTGACCGTTGGTTACATTGCTTCGAGAGACAGATAGTGACTTTCTTAGACATGGTTTCCCCTTTCATAACGAAGAGACAAATCAAGCGGACCAGGCGCAATACCAAACTGACCCGAGACACTCCAGACAGCAGCAATCCACCAGCCATCATCACCAAGCCATGCGCCGAAGATGTTTTCTTTAGTCTTGCCCCAAATATGCGCAGGACGCCCGCCAGTGGTCGTTGCTGGAGTAATCACGACTGACCCGCAATAGCCGTCTCTATGGCATGACGAAAAGAGACAGTCACCGCTAGCAGGTCATCGATCTCTTTGGCTGCTTTATCGAGATTCTTTCTACAATCGCCAGCATCGATGCGCCCGTCTTCCATCAGATGCCCGACCGCCTCCAATGCCTCGCCGAACTCAATGGAGAGACGCCCCAGATCACAAGCACCGCCACCTACAGACAGATCCGGAATCGGTGCTGCCAGCAGACCCACCCGCGCAGACAACAGGCGCAGCAACTCGCGCCTGGGTGCGTCGGGTAGCGCCTCGATCACCGCCTCTTCAAAATCGGCTTCAAACTTGATTTCACATCGCAGACGGCGCATGACCACTTGTCTGTTTTCTTTAAGATCGGTGTGTGCGTCATCAGAAGATGAAAACTTGATACTCCGGTCATCCGGATCCGGATGATGAGCGAAGTAGATAAGGCGAACGTCATCAGCAAAAGATGCTTGCTTGACCGTGACCCCGTTGAGCCAGTTCTCAACAAAGCGCCCGATCAAACGTGAACGCGGCTCCCTTGCTTGTTGTTGTTTCCCGAGAAACATCAATAACCCCTTATGAAACTGCCGCGTCATACCCACGCGACGACAAACCGCCTATCGTGTAGGCATTGAAAAAAAATGAAGGCCACCCCGTGATAGACTCGAATCACCACAACTCACATCACACACAGGGAAGCCCTCATGAAAAAGATCGATGTTCGTTACTATTTCCAGGACGACGACCTCGACCAGGTACGGAAAGCCGGACTGGCAGACACCCAGATTTCACTCCCCGCAGGATCGCCCATGCCAAACGCAGGCGACACGATAGCGGTAGGCCCACAGGATCAGGGTCTGGAGTTCGTTGTAAAACGCAGGGTTTTCCGGTTTGTGGACAGTCACGCCTCGCTCGAACTACATTTGGCGGCGCATTCTCAAATCTGACCAGCATCTCGACGCTATCTCTCATTTCTCGAAATGCTCGACGGCACCGGCAGCCAACACTAACTCAGGGTCGCCGCATATCGTTCCAACAAAGATATGCTTGCGTTCAACATTGGGTAACGACTGCCGCGTCCAACACGGGCAGTCATAGCGATCTACCGCATCGCAATAACAAGGAACGGCCGCCCTCTGATACGGCGGCCGGACGAACCTTGTCGGACGAACCCCATCGCGAAACCAGGCAACAGTTAAACGAGCGGCGTTCGCATCGGATGCCGCCTTTCTTGAAAACAATTTCATTGCGTTACTCCCCTTGCGCCGGATTCCTGCCGGGTTGTCTGTTGCCCATTGCACTTACCGACGTACCCCTCTTCCGCCAGCAATTGCGCCAGCGGAAAACGGTCAGGTGCCAGACCATGAAGCCGAAGAGCAGCCGCTTTGGAGATACCCTCTCCCCGCTCCATCTTCGAAATGCTCGCCTGTTTCAGCCTCAACCTCAGACCGAACTCCGCTTGAGTCCAGCCCTGTTCTTTTCTGAAAGATCTTATTTCTTCGTTCATTCTTAGAATATTCCATATTGTGATATACGAAGTCAATACCACAAAACGATATATTTCAGGTCGGGTCTACCGCATACCCCCCTTTTCGTTTGATATTTACTGCATGGAAAATCTGCTCGAATGGCGGCAACGCTTTGAATTAGCACTTAAACGTGCGCGCGAGCGAAACGGAATGACACAGGAACGTCTCGCAGAAATACTCTGCGTAAAACAGGGAGCGATATCGAACTGGAAACGCGGGGAAAGAGAACCAGGACTTGAGCAGATCGCGAAGATAGCCAAAGCCCTTGAGGTTCCCGCAGAATGGCTTCTGTTCGGCGACGTAATGCGCCTGTCAGAAGACGAACGCCACCTCCTGGAGGATTACCGGGAGAACCCCAATCAGAACAAGGATGCCCTGAGAACCATTGCCCGCTCAGGGCGGCTAGTACCAGACACCAAAGATCAAGCTGGTGGACGTAAAAGGTAATTAATGGGAATTAAACAAATAACACCTCAACATAAAGGCCAGTGACGGCAAATGATCTACCTAAGAAAGGACCGCACCCTCGAACGGATTGATAAAGACTGTGACAAGGTCACAGAGCTAGCTGGATTTACCCATCAACTTTCCAGCAAAACAACAAATTTCAAAGACATCATCGGCTATTATAAAAACTGCAAGGAAGCGATACCCTGTGGCCTGACTGACTGCCACAAACAGCATAAAAAGGGATTTGTCATAGCCACCAGCGAGGGCGAAGTAACCAATCTTGGTCACGTCTGCGGCACCAAACTCACCGGCATCGCCTTCGACTCTTTGGCCAAACAGATCGAGCGTGATGTAACCGAATATGAATGGCGGGAGACCCTTCGTGACGCTACCAGCAACGCCCTGTCTTGGAAAAAAAGATGCGGAGACCTCCTAGCAGCCGCCACGCCCTATAACCGCACCATCAGTCAACTGAAAAAGCCGGGGAAACTCCCTGAGATTATTACCCAGGCGATCAGCAAGATTGCTCGAAACGCTACCGGAGAAATTCGTCAGGATCAGCGCAAGACAGATGACGAGATCAACGCCGAGCGCGAAATGAACCCAGGTCACCCAGTCTCTCCCTATCGAAGCCAGGTCATCGGCCACCTAGCCGGTTACAGCGCCTGGACAGATGTAAGTCAGCTGCGAGAGATCCTGGCAATCAAGGTGCCGGACACACTCAAACGCCTGACCGATGCCAATCCCGACATCCTCGACCGGAAAGCACTAAAAGCACTCATCAAGGCCATCGGTGAGATTGACACCGAACTCAATCGCGCTGCAGGTATTCTTGATCAATGTAAATCACTGGTTCAGCCGGAGAACCTGCTGCAGTTTCTCCCGCTACTGAAGGGCGATGGGCTATCGACCAAACTCTTTCGCAAG
Source organism: Chromatiales bacterium (assembly GCA_036784775.1). Classification (GTDB taxonomy): domain Bacteria; phylum Pseudomonadota; class Gammaproteobacteria; order Chromatiales; family Chromatiaceae; genus QGON01. The sequence goes on from JAMJIN010000014.1 coordinate 32,934, forward strand.
ATTTGCCGGGATCTTCCACATACTTCTGCGTAAATTTCCCCATCCACGTCGTTCCATATACAGCCCGACCAAACCGCAGGTCCAATGCGAACTCCACATAGTCAGAATCATCTAGGCTCACATACCGGTCTTCGTGATCAGCATCAATGCACGCCAGCGCCCAACCGTCTGGCTTTCGCCCTGCCATGAACCACATCACCGTTAGCGCCGCTGGCTCCAGCACTGGCACTACTAGCACCTTGCCAAACGGGTAGCACACCGGTCGATATACCCTACCCTTTAATTCTCCAGTCACCTCTCCATCTCACCTTAATTAATTCAGATACGAGATTGCGGCCGATTTTTGTTCAATTTATTTGCATGGCTATCCAACTCCTTCCAGACTTCAAACCCAACATCGTGGGCGTAGAAACCAGCCCATGACAGCATCCACATATTTAGTCGGCTCCCACTATTCCAGCGTTTCATTGAAATAATCGGCCAGTAACACATCCAACCGAGTGTCATTTTTAAAAGCCATTCAATTCGTTTCATAATTCACATTTCTCTTGCCAATAAAATCAATCAAGCCCGTCATCCCCCAACCTCCCCCGGCTGACTCTACCCCGACAAACGCCAACACAAACCCTTCATAAATATGCCACAGCGACAGGTTCTTCCGATCCCTGGGCTCACTATAGCAAAAAAATATTCCATTTTGTGTTGATTTAATATTCCATTACGTTATATCTTAAACGCAGAGAGAGAGAAACATCACGAAATGAGACAGGGAATCACACCATGCAAACCACCCAATACAGCCCAGAACCCGCCCGCGACCAATTCATCGACAGGCACGAAGAGATCAGCTACGACGCCATCCTTACCGCCACATGCCTGTTTGAACCGGAAGACTTCGACAACCGAGACCGAACGATTGCCCAGTCGAACACATTATTTGGTGCGGCACTTTATGCCGGTAGCCACACAGCAGACGGCGCGTTTTTTGAGTTTCTCAACGCCACCACCATCGAACATCTGTGCTAACCCGCCCTGGTTGGCGAAACGCTGCCGACGCCCAGGAAAGGGAAGTCAGGCGGCCAGCGCGGTCGGCGCTTTATCCGGCCACTAATTTACAAACCGTTTCTCGGGAAACAGGAGAGCATCAAAATGCTAACGACAACATCATGGCTTTTATTGCTAATCGCCGCCGTTCTATTTGGTATGGGAACTCAAGAACTCATCACAAAAAGAAAGCGCCAGGCGCACACCAAGTCACCCGGTCCAACACTCTTTCTTCAAAGGCTTGATACCAGCACCCCAGGCCTGTTCGTTGCTCGCCTTGATTGCGCTATCCCGCATGAAGCCATCAGCAAAATCCAGGTAATGATCGAACGCCGCATAAATGAGTTTTCCCCTGGCAGCAAGGTCATTTTGTTAAGCCATGAGTTCGCTTCTCTAGAGCAGAGCGACAACGGCCACTACGAAACTCAAGACGAACTTCCAGTGAACCAACCAAAAGCGCCAAACAAGAACAACGACCCGAGCAAGTAGTGGCTGATCGTACTCACCTGGACTCACGAACATATCAGAAGGCGACGGCAAGTATTCGCCACGCCACCATTCGCGAAGTCTGGCAATCAGTGATTTCACATTCATCAGCGTTTTCCAAGAAACAGGAGAGCATTATGGTTTATCTGCATCCGACAATCACACTTCACGATGTCGCGACACTGATCACCCAGACTGGCGGCCGCGTCGAACGGCTAGCTGCAGGGCGCTACATTCTGACCGCTCAGAGCAACGCCAACCGTTTCAAACGCCCTCACCATCGCGGGCAGTACACCGGCATTAAATTTCCCGATGGCCCCAGCTCAAGAGGCGGACGATGAACCTTCGCAACCTCAACGATATTTTGGAAGCGCTGGTATTCATCCTGTTTCTTTCACTCTGTTTCGGTCTCTTTGCCTTATCCCAGGGAGTTATCCAATGAACACCCAACACGATTTCCTTAGCGCCTGGAAACACGCGATTGCCGTATCCCAAACACCAGGTCTTTTCTGCTGCTCCGCTCGCAACATCGACACCGCCACGAATAAAGACCAGCTTCGCCCAAAGGTGAAGGATATCCGCCGCAAGCTAGCCGAGTACCCAAAGAGCCGAGGCGCGTTTCTCGCGACCCTGGTCTCTTTCTATAACCCGGAAGAAGGCGCAAGCATCGCCCGGAAACTCGGCGTAGAAGGCCTCGGTGGCTTGGCGATCAATCTGAACGACGAACAGCGCCATGCGATCGCCGAACTGTTTATCACGCACAAAGGATGGTGACCGTCATGGAAAACCTCGTAACAAAAGCCATCGGGATCGTGGGGATCTCAAAGCTGACCAAAGCCTGCAGCCTGGCATCGCGTAATGCGATCAAGACTTGGGAGAAGTCCGGACACATCCCCCTTGATGCTGAAACCGACTATCCAGGCGTCATCGAGCATGAAACAAAAGGCGCAATCAGCCGCACGATGATTTGGGCCAATCAGATCAATGAGTTAAAGCCTAACATCGTCTATCGCATACCCATCAACAGTCTGCGGCCGGACGAAAACCAACCCCGCAAACAGTTTGATGAAGACGCCCTGATCTCACTCGGCGACAGCCTCAAAATAGACGGCCAGGAAAGCCCCATCAAATTCCGCATCACCCCCAAGAGCGCGCTGGTGATCGTTCACGGTGAACGCCGATGGAGAGCCTGCCAGATCGCCAACCTGACCACCATCGATGGTGTACTCGACACCAAGGCCGACGCAGATCCCGCCGACCGGATACTCCGCCAGGCGGCCGACAACATGGGCAAACCGCTCTCCCCCTGGGACTGGGTCGAGACGTTCGCTCACCTCCACGGCCAGGACATGACTGACCAGGCAATCGCAGACGAACTCGAAAGGCGCGGCATCAAAGGATTCTCACGATCCGTCATCGCCAACCATCGGCGACTGCTGAAACTACCGGCCGCAGCCCAAGAGCTGATCAAAAGCGGCTGGCTCACCCCCAGCCACGGTAAATATCTGTTGATGGTGTCGCATGAAAAAACCCTGACCCACTACCTGGAGACAGAGCAAAAGTGCGCGAACAACACCACTCCGAAGCCTAAGATCAGCGACCTGAAACGATCAATAGCCCATAGCCTCCGGAGCAACTGTTACGGCCTCACCGCCTACGGCAAAAACGGCTCCAAAGCCTGGTTTGAGCACGAAACCGAATGCGTTGACTGCAACCGAAAGCACGCATGGGAAAACGATCTGTTCTGCTCCATGCAAACCTGCTGGGCCGCGAAACAGTTGAAGGCCGATGAGGCAATAAATGAAGAACGCACCGAACGCGACCGCAAGGTCGATGCAGCGATCAAGAAAAGCGAAGAAGGCGATTTCTTCCCCATTGAAGATCCCGAGCTGCAGGAAGAGATCAAAGCCCACGAAGACAGGAAGGAACGCAAGGCAAAGCAGCGAAAGCGCCTAGCCGTCAAGGAAGAGATCAATAAACGGCTAAAGGACTGTGATCCCGATATCGCTCTTGCGCTTTATTGCGCCGAGCAGATTGCCGACATGGCCGAGCCAGAAGAACTGTCTTTCTCGCAGATCGTTGATCGCGTCAAAGCGGATCACAACGGCATGATTCGAGAGCTGGTTATCGACACCTGGTGGCTTCAAGGCAGTGACGAACTGGAACTGGCCCGACTGCTCGGCATCGACCCCGAAACCGTTTCCCCGGAAACATCCGACGAACAAGGCGCGCTGTTATGAGCTATCTGTTATTGCCCTTCTTCATCATCCTGATTGCCACCATCCCAAGCGTGATTCTTTATTGCGCCATGACAAAAATTATCGGTTTCGACCGCAATGCAGCCGAGAGCCTGGCTGTAATCATCTGGATCGGCCTGATCATCTACCTAGCCCAATAACCGAGAAGAGAAACTGAAATGAACATACCCCAAAAACTACAGCACCCAATCCTTGCATTGCTAATACAAGCACCTGGGTACTTTTTTGACTACGGACTGATCATCCTGGGAGCCGGAGCCGTGATGTTATTCCTAGGTCGGGAGATAGGGCAGAACGAATATCAATGGATGAAAATGCACCATGTCAATCGATCAAAGATGCCCTGGTATAAGGGGATAAGTTACGGCTGGGATAAGAAATCACGCCTGGATTTTGTGTTACCAGCCATCTGCTGCGCGGTCGTTGCCGTTCTGCTTGGTTGAGTCACTGCCAGCCACCGAATATGACACCCCGCTTCCTGAAAAGATTCGAGGCCGCAGACTACCTGGGCATGAGCGAACGAATGTTCGACGAACTCGCCCGCCCCTTTATCCCACTCCGGCGCTTGAAGACAGGAAAAAAGAAAAATATGGATCGCTACGATATCGCCCACCTTGACGCATGGGCCGATCATGTCCCCATAATAACCCCGACGGACGCCCGCCGGGAGTGTTAGCGGCTGAGTAAAACCGCGCATAGATGGCGAAGGCCGCCTCGCTGCGTCGATACATCCTCCGTCAGAACGTCACATCC
>JAMJIN010000503.1:0-1279 GCA_036784775.1 Chromatiales bacterium
GAAGGACAAAGTGACAAACAAGGAAATACTCGGTCGGATAGGGCTGCCCTCTATGGAAGATCTTCTGATACAAAAGAATCTCCTGTGGACTGGACACCTCATGAGGATGCCATCACAGAGGCTACCAAAGCAGATCCTCTACTCTCAATTGTCTTCTGGTCACAGACAGAGAGGACGCCCTCATCTCCGGTTCAAGGATACCATCAAGAGAAACCTCAAGCTGAGAGACATAAAGACCGACTCATGGACATCACTCTCACAGCAGAGAGCTAAATGGAGAACGGCGGTCAAGAAATGAAAGCAGTCTTTGTCGCATAGCGACTGACAGCATGATGATGATGATGATGATATTCCACACAACACTCACGAGTGAACACCTCCATCTGTTGTACACTGTCCACGTTCTACAAAACACTCACATGTGAACACCTCCATCTGTTGTACACTGTCCACGTGACAAAGCTGACAGAAATGCCACGGCCAGTAAGTGACAGAATCATGATGATGAGACTACCTCTGAGCAAAGACAACTATGCTACAATTATCAGTGTTTACGCTCCAACAATGACAAACCCGGACGATAACAAGGAGGCTTTCTACAACCAGCTGTCAAGTACGCTCAGAGACATCCCTCGTACCGATAAGCTACTGCTGATAGGAGACTTCAATGCAAGGATAGGAAGAGACAATGACAAATGGACCATGGTCATGGGCAAATATGGGATCGGGAAACGCAACTCCAATGGCGAGCTTCTACTGGCTTTGTGCTCTGAGTTCGAACTGATAGTGACGAACACCATGTTCAAGCAGAAGGATGAACGCAAGACCACCTGGATGCATCCTCGTTCCGGACACTGGCATATGATCGACTTCATCATCACGAGGTGATAAGATGGACATCCACAGTACTCGAGCCATGCGTGGAGCTAACTGCTGGACCGATCACCATATGCTGAGGTCAAAAGTGGCATTTAGAGTAGGACACAAGCACAACAGGCAAGGGTAAGAAAACCGACCAAGCTAAACACAGCAAAACTACGTACCATCAGTCATAGGGAGAGCTTCGAGCATGAGATGGACAGATGAGGAATGGGCAGCTCTGCAACAGGTAGTATATAACACAGCTAAAACTTTATCGGCAAGCCAGACAGAAAACACCAGGACTGGTTCGACCCCAACGACCAGGAGCTACAAAATCTTATGAGCAGAAAAGACTTATCCCACCAGAGAGTGTTGCAGACCAGGAGTACTAGATCCACCATTGCAGCGTACAAAGATG
>JAMJIN010000325.1:0-2307 GCA_036784775.1 Chromatiales bacterium
CAAGACTGTCACAGCTGACCCTGCCGGTAACATATGTGGCTCCGTCCCTGCCAGTCTCACATGTCGCTGCTTTAAGCTGTCTCCGGGGTGTGTGAGCAATGACAACACACTCGCCCACTGTGGTCCATTTTGATTTACTTTGATTGATTCCAGGTAACGTGGCCCAACTTCTGAGGCTATAATGGTCCTGACTCTATGTAGTATGTTGCAGCCAATTATTCCGGGGCGTTCAACTTTCCGCTGTCGTAGGATAGGGTCCACTGGATCCCTTGTCACAAGGAAACCCATGTCCTTAAAAACCTTCCCCAATACAATCACCTCACATTCTACATAGCCGAGATAGGGCACAGGCAACCCATTTGCAGCCTTGATGGAGATCCATCCTGTGATATCCTTCAGTGTCTGTCCACATGGCAGCAGGTGGTTCCTGAAGAATCCCTCGGTGATGGTGGACACTTCTGCTCCGGTGTCCAACAAACAGTTTGCCGACTGCCCACTCACCTTTACCTCCACCACTGGACATTTACCGATGGCTTTCTCCATCAACGCTTCCACATCTGATGGGTCCTTTAGCTCGCCCTCCCCTACCTGGACTTGTGCAGAGGTGGCATCTAGTTTTCCGTCTTTACAATCTTCTGGGGACAATTGGGGCTGATATGGTCCACTGATCCACACATATAACAAATCCGTATCCCGACGGCTTTGTAGCCACGCTTGGGCTGGCGCCGGGCTTCCCAGCTTCGTGTGTTCCTAACACTGTCTAGCTGCTGTTGCTGTTTTGTTAGAAGGTCTTGCATTCGCTGCAGTTGCTGCTGCTGGGCTTCTAACACCTTCACTATGGCGGCATTACCATCACCAGTACCAGCGACCGTGCTGATTACATCCTGGGAAACCATCTTCTTGGGAACTTCCTTCCCTAACCAGGAGACTCCCCTGTCACGGAACTCCCAGAAGGACATTCCCGGCTGATCCATCTCGAGCCGGCGCATTTCGCGTTGCAAGTGCGGCTCACGCACTCCTGAAGCAAACCGCCCCTTCAGGGTTTCATTCCTCAGTGGGGCTAAGCTAGTCTGTCGCTTGCTCAGTTTCCCAAACAACTTCACTAGGGCAAGTGAATAATCTAACAGCGTCTCGCCTGGCTGCTGAACCCTTGTATAAAAGGCCTCTTGTGCCGCTCCCACTGTGTCTACATCGCCGAAGACACTCCTTACAATCTGAAGAGCCTCCTCGGCTGTTCTAGGCTCTCGGAACCTTACCTCTTGTCCAGCTGCCCCACTAAGGTGGTCCATGATGAAGTCCAGCCCCTCTCGATCAGAAAATGGACTGGCCTTCAGGTGGCTCTCCATATCTGAAGCCCAGTCATCCACATCCGGATCATCTGGCTTCTGGGGTCGACCGCACAGCTTAGGCATCCGCCGCTCCCTTTGCACATAAATGCGCTGTGGCGGTACGGCTGAAGGTTCTCTGAGTACGGCCTCACCGGTTCGTTCTAATTCTCGCTGCAGATGTGCTTTCTGAGCATTCCACTCAGCTTCCGCTGCAGCCTTCTCCTGCTCTGCTTCTGCTGTTTGAGCCCGGGATTGCTCAAGCTGCAGGCGCAACACCTTAAGCTGCTCCTCCAAGACATCCATGACTACAGGCAGGCAACCCCAAGCATGAAGAAATTAATAATTAGATTTAACAAATGAGCAAATATCTTGCCTTAGCACCAAGCAATGGTCACACGTGTAACCAGGAACAACTGCAGGATTACCTTTTCTTAGGACACAGTCTATAAAATTAATCCGAGGAGTTAACCGGCACCATGTACTAGCACTGCCAAGACCAAGCTAGATAACCAAGACCAACCTAATGACCCAGCTCCAAAGCAGGAGTGACATTAAAAATATCCCAGCAGTATTCATCGCAACACATGATACCCAAGCGGCAGGGAAAAGCTGCAAGAAAAACATTATACATAACATACAATATCTGGCCTGTACCAGTTCAAGGATACACACGCTGCAAGAAAACAACATTACACATAGCTATTACAGGCATGACATTTTCTGTAGTGTCCCTGTCACAGTTCAAACGTGTCACTCGGTTCTGTTCGGAACTGGTCCTACTCATGTAGGCACCAAACGAAGTTGTCACCTCGGAAGTTGCCGCCTTGAATGTTCGTCACTTCGGAATCATCATCGACGTCTCACAGTCACTTGCATTACGCAACCCGCAACACAACAGCAGATGTTAGCAGCATCGATGTTCCTTGCACAGCTATCGGAGCCTCACATCACTTCTGCTAGCGCTGACCGATGGACGTCA
>JAMJIN010000504.1:0-1278 GCA_036784775.1 Chromatiales bacterium
GTGGTGCCCCTCGAGGATGGCTAATCACAGGGCAGGTGACACGGTCTCAACATCCGGTAGAGGTTGAACTGACACGTCCATCGCAGCCAGTGCGTCCGTATCCGTTCGTGCGGCCAATGAAGATAAGGGTACCATGCTTGCCCGAGCGGTTCCCGGTCCATCGGAGGGGTGTCGTGCAGCGATAATCTCCCGTATTTGTGTTGTCTGACACAGAATTTGTAGTGCTTGCACAACGTCAGTCAGTGGCTCCCCACTACTGATGGATGTGCTACTGGGCTGCGGGAAATCACACTCTGCCGTTGTTACATTGTTCTTACTCGTTTGAGCCAGAATCTGACCCACACCCGAGAGAAAACGTTAGAGCCAGTAGCGATCCCATTGAGATCTGCGGAGGTGATGGCGGCGGCCTCATGTGGACAGCACTGGCACTAGCGTCAGGTGTAGATTGATTGTCAGTCTCGTTGGAAGTTATCCTCGTAAATTCGCACAAGCTGTGCCTTCTTGATGCCAGTAGATAGTTTTATGCTGCGTTCCTCGATGCGCATACAGGGTGAAGCAGCTAAATAGTTGGCAGGGAGTCCAAGTTCAATATCCCAGCGACGTTGTTCCACGGCTGGACTCGTTCCAGGGTCCGAAGGCGTAGTCAATGACGTGATGTTTTGCTGGACTCGTTCCAGGGTCCGAAGGCGTAGTCGATGACGTGATGTTTTCGTCCAAGACCAAGAAGTCCACAGAAAGCGCCGCTGCCGGGGGCGAATAAATAGATTCTCTATGACAGCGATCTGCTGGTAGATATCGTCGTTCCGCTGCGCTTCGTATCGGTCGGCCTTGCGGCATTTCTAGTACATAAATGTGGAGCAATGATTAAAAAATGACGTGTTTCCTTGTTCGTGCTACGAGACAAAGATGGCCCAAGGAAGGGATGTTGCCAGATCCCACTGCTGGGATAATGCTTCTAATTGGTCAGCATCAGTCAGTTGTTCTGTCATAAATCATGCACTATGCTTCAAATTATTTAATAGAGTTGTTCCATTTCACTCAAATGTGTCGTTGCCACAAAATTTACTCAGAATAATGGAAATGCCCCTTGATTACAAGTAGGTTAAGAATCAAAGAACCAAATTAGAAGAGTTGATTAATCTTGACAGGCCATTTATTTCTACTAACGTCTCAATAGATACAAATTTTATAGAACCACAAACTCTCTCACTCTTCTCCTTCCTACTTGACAGTTGGTGAATTATTGTTTCATATCTTTATTTGCACACATACATGCGT
>JAMJIN010000139.1:0-11006 GCA_036784775.1 Chromatiales bacterium
ATCGGTTTTGTCAGGAAATCGGTTGCGCCTGACTCGAGTGCGCGGTATCGCACCGACTTATCCTCGACACATGTGATGATCACAACGGGAATATCACTGCAGGAGGGGATCTTTCTCAGCCATTGGATAAATTCCACGCCATCCATCTGCGGCATTTTGAAGTCGGTGATGACAAGATCGAACTCGTTGTTTTTCGCCCACTCCAGCGCAGAGACAGGGTCGGCAAAGGATTGTGTGGTGACATCCGGCTCGATTGAGCGGGTGAGCTCCTCCAATATCATCCGGCTGATGGATTGATCATCGATGATGAGAACTTGGGGCATGTCTTAGTCTAACCTCATTGCCAACTCATTGAAAAGTAGCGCAAACCCCACTTTACCTGATGAGCGGTTTCAGGCAATACCCTATCAGAGTTAAAATCACAAATCATGAGTTGCTCATGTGACCTTTTCGTGATCAAACAACACATACTGTGGATTTCTGTAAATGGAGTCTGGGGTCAGGATAAATTCCACTCGATATAAAAAATAACACTTGATGGCAGGAACTGGCGGAAAATCTCATATTTCTATTATTTTACAATGTGTTAGCTAAATATTTTCCGTAATGTTTCAGCTATTATCGTCTGCCAGCGTTTTTTCCAGGTAGCGCTTGAGAATGATGGGTTCGAAAGGTTTGTCGCAGATGGCGGAAACGCCTGATTGCTGCACGGCAGCAAGACGGCTCTGGTTAGACTCGCTCGTGATCATCAAAATGGGAATGGTCGGCTGTAAGCTGTTGTTTCGGATATAGTCGATAAACTCCTGCCCATTCATCTCCGGCATATTGTAGTCGGTGATGACGAGGTCAAAATAGTGGTCATTGACCAGTTGTGCTCCCTCGGAGCCATTTTCCGCCTCGGTGATCTGCTCCATTCCCATAGCTTCCAACAGCCTGCGAATATGGTTTCGCGCCATCTGGCTGTCATCCACCACTAAAATTCTCAATGATTCGGTATCGATATTGTCGAGATGGATTTCGGGCGTTTCGATATAGTCAACAGTCGATCTCAAGGCAATCTTCAGGTCATCTTCCGAAAAAGGTTTGGGTAGAATGGCGATTGCGCCTGCCTGGCGAATCGGATCCAGAACGCGAAGCCGGGTTTCGCTGGAGATCAGGATATAGGCTGTATCCACGAGTAGTGGTTCGTTCCGCATCGTAATGACCAGGTCGGTTCCGGTCATATCGGGCAGATAGAGTGTGCTGATGACAAGGTCTGGTGGGGTGCGGCGCATGGCACCCAGTGCTGCTTCCCCGGATTCTAAGGTTTCAATCTTGGAGATGCCCAAGTCAGAGAGATAGCCATCGATGATATGCCTCTGGGTCAACGAAGGCTCGACAAGGATGACGCTGAGGTCACTTAACTCCAATTGGTTCATGTGAAATCCTGTTGCAGTCAAATTTGTAGTAAACGGCCGGATGATCGAGGTTGAAACGGAGTAATCGGGTTTCTCAGGCGAAAATATATGGCAAGTGAAGCGTTCTCAGCTTGGCACCCTTCCTCTACCCTCGTAGAATCGATCGACTAGCTGGATATCGGCATCAAGCTGGATTTCTTTAGGAGTGTTGTTGCAGTGAAACTGAGTGTAGGTGACTTCCGGGCATGGGAGCACAAGTGCGTGACGCTGATGGGGATGTCAGGCGTTGGAAAGACGCGTCTGTCCAATATTCTGCGTGACAGTGACTGGTTTCACTATTCGGGAGATTACAGGATTGGCACCCATTATCTGGACGAGCCGATCCTCGATCATATCAAGGAGCAGGCGATGCAGGTGCCTGTGTTGCGGGATCTGCTTCGTTCCGACTCCATCTATATTCGCAATAATATCACTGTCGATCATCTCAAGCCGGTTTCGATCTTTCTGGGCATGCTGGGCAACCCTGAGCTTGGTGGTATGCCGTTGCGTGAATTCAAACGGCGTCAGAATCTGCATCGCGAGGCGGAGATTGCGGCCATGACGGATGTGCCCGGATTTATCCGCAAGGCGCAGCGGATTTATGGGTATCGCCATTTCATCAACGATGTAGGGGGCAGTCTGTGTGAGTTGGACGAACCGGGCATCATCGAACTGCTCTCCGAGCATACGATGATACTCTACATTCGGGCTTCGGAGCGTGACGAGACCGCGCTGATCGAGCGGGCTGTGCGTGATCCCAAGCCACTCTACTATCGGGAGAACTTTCTCGATGAGCAGCTCGATCTCTACCTGCAGGAACAGGATCTGCCCTATGTGGCGATGATCGAACCCATTAAATTCGTGCGCTGGGTTTTTCCCAAGCTGTTTCGTAGCCGCATTCCCCGGTATGAGGCGATTGCACAGGGTTATGGCTACACAGTAACCACGGACGAGCTTGCTCAGGTCCAGAATGCCGATGATTTTTTGGTCATGCTTGAAGGTGTGATTGAACGTAATTCACCCAGTGTTTGAGGAGTCCTTCATGCCATTGGTCGCACACTCATCACTGCCAACCTTCCAGCGCCTGCAGCAGGAGGGACAGACGGTTTTACCCCCCGAACGCGCGGCGAAACAGTACATCCGGGAACTGCACATCGGCCTGCTAAATATGATGCCGGATGCGGCGATTGGTGCCACTGAACGGCAGTTTTTTCGTCTTGTTGGAGAGGCGAATCAGATTGCGCAGTTCTACATTCATCCCTTTACGCTTGAAGGATTGCCCCGGGATGAAAAGGCCCGTGAACATATCGGGCAGTACTATGAATCTTTCGACCAGCTAAAGGAAGAGGGATTGGATGCCCTGATTATTACCGGAGCCAACGTCACCCATCCCAATCTCTCTCAGGAGCCGTTCTGGAAACCGTTGATCGAGGTGGTCGACTGGGCACACGAGAATGTCACATCCATGCTCTGTTCATGCCTGGCAACCCACGCGGTGATGGAGTTTCGTCATGGTCAGAAGCGGCGGCATATGGGAGATAAGCTTTGGGGCGTGTATGGTCACAGGGTGGTCGACCGGTCTCATCCGCTGGTCAACGATGTCAACACCCTTTTCGATGTCCCTCACTCCCGCTTCAATGAGATAACCCGCGATCAGTTTGAATCGGCGGGTTTGAAAGTGCTTGTGGAGAGTGATGAAGGTGGGGTGCATCTCGCTGTCAGTGAGGATGGTTTTCGCGTGGTCTATTTTCAGGGTCATCCCGAGTATGACACCATCAGCCTCTTCAAAGAGTACAAGCGCGAAGTGAAGCACTTTATTGCTGGTGAAAGAGTGGATTTCCCCCCCTTTCCCGACAACTATCTACATGCCAGGGACAAGGCGATTCTCTGCGAATATCATGATCGTCTGTTGACAGCACTCGACGAGGGAGGCGAACTACCAGAGTTTCCGGAAGCGTTGATCAGCGATTCCATCAACAATACCTGGCACGATACGGCTGAGGCAGTCTTGGGCAACTGGATCGGTAAGGTTTACCAGATCACTCATCAGGAGCGGAAATACCCGTTCATGGAAGGTATAAATCCTAATGATCCACTTGGCTTGGCGGAGTGATTTTGGAAATTGGTTTTTGCCGGATTTCAGTTGGCTTAACCCGGAGAGGGAAAATGGCGGAGCGGACGGGACTCGAACCCGCGACCACCGGCGTGACAGGCCGGTATTCTAACCAACTGAACTACCGCTCCGAAGAAGAAGCGCGGTAGTTTAAGGGTTTTTGGGGGTAGGTCAATAGGCATTTTGCGAAAAGCGGCAAACGTGCCTGTCGAACAGCCGCAGGTTGCGGAATATCAACGACGATACCCGTGGCATCATGCAGAATTTATCTTGTTTCCTGTTTGGAATAATCCGGTTGATCTGAGAGAGTTTATGCTGTTCGAGATTGATGAGTCTGTTCGTAAGCGGGCCAAAAACCCCCATGATATATTCATGCTGAATCTGGCTGGGATTCATCTGCTGGCTGCTCCCGGTTCATTTGTCTTCATGGGCAAACCGGGATTGCTGATACCGCTCTCGGTCTCACTGCTGATTATCGTGTTTTTCTGGATTCGTGCGAGCAGGGCGGAGAAGCAGGATCCCTGGTTCGTGGCCGCACATTGGCGGCTGGCGGCAAGCCGCACCAAAATTTTATTGGTCGGATATGTGATTACCGGCGCCATCATCGCCTTGACCACTATGGCAACTTCCGGGGACAGTAAGGGTGCGATCATGGCGGACGCCTTCTTTCGCGTCGCAATCGTACCTGCCCTGCTAACAGTGATGGTCTGCTTTGTGCTGGAGTCCAGTGGCATCTTCATGGCTGCCAAGGCTGAACTGCCCAACGGATTGGTGAAAAGATTTCCGCCGCCGGATGACGTGGTGGCAAAAGCAGACCCGGCAAGCCTCTGATTTTGTTGGGTTACGCTACGCTAACCCAACCTACACGTAACTATTCGGCGCATGGCGAATATTGAGGTAATCTGTCGCGATTGGTGCGCTACAACATTCGCAGTGGGGGGTGTGGCAATAGGTAGGTAGGTCGGGTTAGCGACAGCGTAACACGACGAGCCTCTGGTACTCTTACGCCTATCGCAAAGAGACCCCTTCAGGGAAGCATAAAGCCCTTGATGGCATAGAAAAGGGTGGCGGCCAGAAAGCCGGATACCGGCACGGTAATCAACCAGGCTGCGAGGATCTTCAACAAGGCTGATCGTTTGACAAGTTGCTGACGATAGATCTTGCGCAGGCCTTTTCGCTCTTTCTTGGTGAGGTCGGCATCGGCGGAGTGTGCCTTGAGCTGTGTCAGCATCTCTCCCTTGCGGGTGATCGAGGCGCGGCGGAACTCATCAAGAAATGCTTCAACGACCACCTGATCCTGTCCATCGTGATGGCTCATGATCTCTTCCACCGTACGGGCATAGGTGGCCTTTAGAAACTCTCGCAGGAAGCCGACACCGAATACCGCACCGACGGCAATATGGGTGGAACTCACGGGCAGACCAAACTGGGTGGCGATGATGACCGTGATGGCAGCCGCCATGGCGATGCAGAAGGCCCGCATCTGGTCCAGTTAGGTGATTTCGGAACCCACTGTCTTGATCAGCCTAGGGCCATAGAGCGCAAGTCCCAAGGCGATACCGAAAGCGCCCACCATCATCACCCAGAGAGGAACTGCAGCCTTTTGGACAATTCCGGATCCGGAAATCGCCTCGTTGATAGCCGCGAGTGGCCCAACAGCATTGGCAACGTCATTGGCGCCGTGGGCGAAGCTGAGCAGGGCGGCAGCGAAGATGAGAGGGGCTGTGAATAGGCTGTTAACGCCGATTTTGCTGTTAGGCAGGCGGTCTGCGGTTTTTTCGATGACTGGACGGACAAGCAGATAGATCGCAGTCGCAAAGAAAAGACCCGTCATCGCGGCGGTCTGGAAATCAACCTTCCAGACCTTTTTCAGCCCTTTGAGAATGAGATAGGTTGAGAAGGCCATTACCATAAGTGCGACCAGCAGTGGCACCACTCTTTTGGCGGCACGGGTCATATCGCCCTGGTAGGTTATCGTGCGTTTGATGAGGTAGAGGAAACCGGCGGCGATCAGGCCACCCAGAACCGGGGAGATGACCCAACTGGCGGAGATGGCTGCCACCTTGTTCCAGTTGGCGATATCGATCCCACCGGCGGCAATGCCCGCACCCAGTACGCCGCCGACGATGGAGTGGGTGGTGGAGACAGGTGCACCCATTGCAGTGGCGATGTTGAGCCAGATTGCGCCGGTCAGAGTCAGCGCCTTTGAACCCACCGCCGGTCCGACATTGTTGGCGACATCGTTGGCCCCGATGTTCATCGCCATATAACCGCCGATCATCGCCGCCACGATCAACATGGTGTTGCCGGTGGTATTACCAAAGCGAAAATCGGTAAAGAGCATCACACCTGCGATGAATATGATGCCGATGCCGAGACGGAAGAGTTCGGGACGGCCGAAACGGGTGGCGTCTTCAATCTGCTTTATGTTTGAGAGTTCCATTATGGCCGAACTCCGTTGTTGATGAAGAGAAGGTGTTTAGGAACCTGCGAACTTGGGTGTTAAGGCTGCTGAAGTGACTCGATGAAACTGTTCGAGCGCGCTATGGATTGGTTCATCCGCTTGATAAGCTTCCCGATATCGGACTTCAGATTGCTGAACTCGCCACGCAGGGCGCCGATGGCTTGTGCATTCAGGTTGTGTTTGAGAAAGAGCACGTTGTCACGAAAGCTGTCGAGGATTGGCTGCATGGTCTTTTCGGCTTGGTGCATCGATTTGAGCATCTGGCCGTAGCGCTTTTTGGTGGCCCGCATTTTTTTGGCGCTGGCGGCTTTGAGGTTTTTATTCTGATAGAGATCCAGCTCCTCCTGCCACTCATCGAAGAGGGCGTCTGCCACCGACTCAACTTTATCGATACGACTGGAGACGTCATCAGCGGCGGACTGGCTCTCTTCGAATTCGTCATTCAGTTTTTCATAGGCCGATTTGAGGTCGGTCTCCTCAACTTTGATGACAGAGGCGAACTGTTCCAGGGCCGATTTGAACTGCCCCTGGGCCTCAGTCTGGGCGTCACGGGCTGACTCCACCCGGTCTACGAGAATGTCACGTTTGTGGACGCCCACTTTTTCCATGGTGTCGTAGTAGACGGTGGAGCAGCCCGCGCTCAGCAATAGGGATAACAGCAGAAATGTCGTGCGAACGGCGTTCATGAGAGAGTCACTCGTTGTTGGATAAATTCTGCGGCATTGTGCCATATTCCAGTTCTCCTGACACAGCCGGTAAGAAGCCGGATAGAATCCGCATTGATGGCGACTTGTGCCGTGTTCCAGTATATTTCACTATCTCCTTGAATTTTCCTGACCCCCCATAGGGACGTGCCCTGATGAGAAGAATGCGATCATTTCGACCAGCGATGCTTGCCATGTCTGTTGTTCTTGCTTTGACGCTGGCCGGTTGTGCATCGGGACCAAAACGTCCGGTCTTCTATCCCAATGATCATATGAAAACTGTGGGAAAGAGTCAGTCGGAACAGGATGCCGAGGCCTGCATGGCTTTGGCCCGGGATTCCGACGTGAGTGAGAACCAGGATGGCGAGGTTGGAAAGAAGGCTGTCAAAGGCGCTGCTGTCGGCGGTATTGCTTCCGGTGTGTGGGGGCTGTTTCGCGGCGATGCGGGAGAGCGGGCAGTTGCGGGCGCTGCAGCAGGTGCGGCAACGGGAGCTGTCGGCGGAGCCTTTCAGTCCGCGGAACTCAACCCCACCTTCAAGCGGTTTGTGCAGCGTTGCCTGAGTGAGCGCGGTTACGAAGTCATCGGCTGGGAATAGAGGTGATGAACTGGCCGCAACTGCTCTCCCGCAAACGCCTGGGATCAGACGATGAGCCCTCCGAGACGACTGCCCGCACCGACTATCAGCGGGATCTCGACCGGATTGTTTTCTCCTCCGCCTTCCGGCGTATGCAGGACAAAACGCAGATCTTTCCGCTGTCGAAGATTGACTATGTCAGGACCCGTCTGACCCATAGTCTGGAATCTTCCAGTGTGGGTCGTTCTCTGGGAACCTTGGTTGGAGAGCAGATCATTACCCGTCATGGTTTGGCATCCGCCGAGGCTTCCGATTTTGGTGATATATGCGCTGCGGCCTGTCTGGCCCATGATATCGGCAATCCGCCATTTGGCCACTCAGGTGAGGATGCGATTCGTCTGTGGGCCGAGACGGCGGATTACGGCAAAGGGCGGGTTGGGGTGCTGCATGGCAGTCAGCGGGAGGATTTCCTCAATTTTGAAGGTAATGCCCAGGGTTTTCGTGTCCTTTCACGTTTGCAGAACCGTGACAATCCCGGTGGCCTGCAGTTGACGAGCGCCACCTTGGCGGCATTCAGCAAATATCCCCGTGAATCCTGTATCGGCAAAGGGCGCTTTGGTGGGGTCAGTGCCAAAAAACCGGGTTTTACAGCTGCGGACCGGGAGCTGTTTGAAACCGTGGTGGAGAATACGGGGCTGATAAGACGGGATCCCATATTGGCGATCTGGCACCGCCATCCACTGGCTTTTCTGGTGGAGGCGGCGGACGACATCTGCTATCGGGTGATCGATATTGAAGACGGTTACCGTCTGGGGCACCTTACCTTCGATGAG
Organism: Chromatiales bacterium; assembly: GCA_036784775.1. Lineage (GTDB taxonomy): Bacteria > Pseudomonadota > Gammaproteobacteria > Chromatiales > Chromatiaceae > QGON01. The sequence continues at coordinate 8,126 of JAMJIN010000139.1, forward strand.
GCACTGGGACTTTTCCTGCATGTGCTTTCTGAACCTGAGCGGCAGGAGAAACGGCTGCGTGGCATCAGTGGAAACAAGGAGAAGATTGAGTTTCTGCGCGCCAAGGTGATCAATCAGACGATCGGTCAGTCGATGAGCTGTTTTCTGGATTCTGAAGATGACATCCTGACCGGCAGATTCGACCAGCCCCTCCTGAGTCTTATACCCAAGCGGGAGGAGATGAACCAGCTGATTGAGGTGGCGGCGGAGAAGCTCTACAACGCGCCAGAGGTAATTGAGATTGAGGTCGCGGGTTTTCAGGTGATCAGCGAGCTGCTTGAGCGCTTTATTCAGGTTGTGGACGATGTCGCCGAGCATGGCCCGCAGGCGAGTTCCCGCAGCCAGATGATGATTCTTCTGGTGCCGGATCAGTTTATCGGCCCCGATAGAAAGCCGGCGGAAGATGCTTACACCCGGCTGTTGCGTTTGACCGATTTCGTCGGCGGCATGACCGATTCATATGCGGTTTCACTCTATAAAAAAGTGACGGGTATCTCTCTGCCGGGTGGCTGAGGTTTTACTGATTCAATTTTCGTCGAGTATGGTTAGCGGCTGAGGTTTTGCAAGGCCGAACCCCTGAGCGTAGTCGACGCCGATGCTGGTCAGGATCTTCCGGATGGTGTCGTTCTCCACATATTCCCCGATTGTTTCGAGTCCCATCAGGTGACCGATCTCGCTGATGGATTCCACCATCGCCCGGTCTATCGGGTCATCCGCAATATCTTTGACGAAGCTGCCGTCGATCTTGAGATAGTCCACCGGCATGTTTTTCAGATAGGCGAATGAGGACATGCCGGTGCCGAAATCGTCCAGCGCGAAACGGCAACCGATGTGTTTCAGATGGGTGATAAAATGGATGGCCTGGTCCAAGCGGCTGACGGCGGCCGTCTCGGTCACCTCAAAGCAGATGGTGTTGGCATCCAGGTTGTAGTGATTGAGTTTGTCAGTGATGTATCCGAGGAGGCTGTCGTCTCCCAGCGACTGCCCGGAGAGGTTTATGGCGCAGAGTTCAATATCTGCCATCCGGGTTGGATTATCCGCCAGCCACTGGAAGGTTGTATCGATTACCCAACGATCCAGAGTCGGCATCAGGTTGTATCTTTCTGCTGCGGGAATAAAGGCACCAGGAGGCACCATCCGGCCATCTTCATCCGTCATTCGCAGCAGAATCTCAAAATGTTGCCCGGCCTCTTCATCTCCATCGAGAGGAACGATGGGTTGTTGGTAGAGGCAGAGCCGCTTCTCCTCGATTGCGCGCTGAATTCTGGAGACCCATTGCATCTCTCCCTGTCTGCGAATGGTTTCATCATCATGCATTCTATGCACATGCACCCGGTTTCGTCCCAGGTCTTTGGCGACATAACAGGCGGCATCCGCAGCACTCAGAGCGCTTTCCGGACCCTCGCTTTCATGATTGATGCTGACGATGCCGATGCTCATGCCGATGGTGAATGTCTTGTCCTGCCATGAGAAACGGAAATCCTTTACGTTTTCGCAGATTTTGTTGGCCAGTCGAATAGCCTGTTCCAGCGGGCAGTCCTCAAGCAGCAGACCAAACTCATCGCCGCCGAGCCGTGACAGAATATCACTGTGCCTGATGGTTTGTTGCAGCAGGCGTGAGACCATCTGTAGCAGCGCATCACCGGCGACATGTCCGCAGGTATCATTAACCACCTTGAACTGGTCGAGATCCATGTAACAGAGCGCATACTCGACGTCACCGCTTTGCGCATTGTTGAAGGCCAGACTGAGATGTTTTTCAAATGAGTAACGGTTCAGCAGGTTGGTGAGGGTATCGTGGGTTGCCAGAAAATTCATCTGCTGGGCGATTGCATGGCTTTCGGTAACATCGCGAAAAACGGTTACGGCACCTTTGATCTCTCCCTCTTCATTGATCGGATAGGCCGAATACTCAACAGGGAAGGAGGTGCCGTTCTTGCGCCAGAAAACCTCGTTGCTGATCTGGCAGGACATGCCGGTGCGGAATGCCTCATGGATTGAGCACTCCCCGATGGGGAGAGTCGTGCCGTCCTCATAAGTGTGGTGTGTCAGTGCATGAATATTACCTCCCAGCAACTCTTCTCGTGAGAATCCAAGCATTTTGAGAGCGGACTGGTTGATGAAGGTGACGTTTCCCTTGGTGTCGATGCCATATATCCCTTCGCCGGTCGATTCCAGCAACAGACGCATCTGGTTGTTGACTTTTGCGAGTTCAGCAGAGGATTCCGAGAGTTTTTTATGGGACTGTTCGTGCTCCTTTGCCCGTTTATAGTTTCCAATGGCAAAGGAGATGTCGGAGGTCATCTCGTGCAGGAGATCAACAATGTCGGCACTGAAGAACTCGCTCTCCCCGGAATAGACACAGAAGGCGCCTATCACTTCCTTATCCATCGTGATGGGAAAGATGGCGGCTGAATGGATATGCGCTTTCTGGGCCAGATCCTGCCACGGAGCGGTTATGGTGCTTTCATGCAGGTTGTTGACAATCACATGCCGTTGCTCATTGATGGAGATGGAGAGAGGACCGGAACCTTTATTGTGATCGGGGTCCAGGGAAAACTCGGTTTGTGCGAGGCATGAAACATCATCGCCGGCGCTTGCGATGGGTTCCACCGAGCTGGAGCGGACGTCAACCAGGCCAATCCAGGCGAATTTCAGGCCACCAAGCTCTACCGCGATACGGCAGACTTTTTCGAATAACTGATCAGGCGAGTGGAGCCGTATGATGGTTTTGTTGGTCTGAGAAAGTGCGGCATACATGGATTTTTGGGTGGTCAGCGCACGTTCCCGCAGACCGATCTTTTCAGCCATTTCGGTGAATGCCGTGGCAACATGGGAGATC
>JAMJIN010000140.1:0-10857 GCA_036784775.1 Chromatiales bacterium
GGATGTGACGTTCTGACGGAGGATGTATCGACGCAGCGAGGCGGCCTTCGCCATCTATGCGCGGTTTTACTCAGCCGCTAACAATGATTGTCGGCATACGGAAAAATTCTCAAAATGGCGTTGATGACTGAAGAATGAAGAAAATCAAAGTAATGATTGTTATCAGTAACCTGGAGTATGGTGGTGCCCAGAGGCAGGTTGTCGAGCTTGCAAATAATATCGATAGGGAGAGATTCGATCTCTCAATTTGTGTGTTATCACCCTATACCCCGATGCGGCAGGAATTGATTGATGGAGAAGATGGTTTTTTTGTAGTTGAGAAGAAGGCTAAATTTGATCTGACCGTGGCCACCAGACTGGCTAAAATTCTGAAGCAGCAGGCTATTGATATAGTTCATGGCTATCTCTTCGATGCTGAAATCGCCGTGCGCTTGGCAGGTAAACTCGCAGGAACCCGTATTATTCTGGGGTCTGAACGGAACTGCTATCATCGCTACGGTGGACACCAGTTGCTGGCCTATAAAATCACCCGCAACTGGGTGGATTGGATCGTTGCCAACTCAAGAGCAGGGGCAGCCTTCAACCGTTCTCTACTTGGCTACGATGATGAGAGATATCGGGTAGTCCATAACGGCGTGAATATGGACAAATTCAAACCGGTTGAGAATAAGGTAGAAGCTAAACAAAAACATGGGATTGGAGACGAGCCTGTTATCGGCATGTTTGCCAGCTTCAAAAAACAAAAACGCCACGATACTTTTTTTCTGGCTGCAAATGAGGTCCTGAAAAAGATACCCAACATCAAACTACTTCTCGTGGGTGACGTCCTGTTTCAAGCGAAGGAGGGGTCAGATGAGTATAAAAATTCCATAATGGAGTTGGTTGATCGCCTTGGATTAAGAGATAACTGCCTCTTTTTAGGTAATCAGGACAATGTGGAGGAGTTCTATAATCTGTGTGATCTGACAGTATTGCCGTCGGAATACGAAGGCACTCCAAATGTGATTCTGGAATCCATGTCCTGCTGTGTGCCGGTTATCGCATCTGATGTCGCTGATAACAGCCTTGTTATAGAGGATGGCAAGAGCGGGCATCTATTCACTTTGAATGCGCATGCGGAGCTTGCCGAAAAGTGGATTGAACTGCTGGAAAATGAACCCGTAAGAAGTCAGATGGCCAAGGATGCCAGGGCGCGTATCTTTGAAGAGTTTTCGACGCAGAAACTTGCCGAGAAAACGGAAGCGATGTATCAGGAATTTTACTCCCTGAAAAATTAGGGAACGGCTGGTTCAGGTGTTAGCTGCGAGAGTCCGTGAGTACGAGTCATATATTTACTATGCTAAAGTCGATTAAGGTACCAAGTGCGCTTTTTCGCACAAGCTTCTCTTCAGGAACGAGCGCAATTGCCGTAATTTAACCAGTGTACGTCTGAAAACGCTATTTTGATCACGAAGCATACTAATAAAATTTATTATTAATCAATCCCTTACTTAGGGATCTTCGTGTTCTTTGTGGTTAGGAATTACTTTCCGGACTGACACTGAACTAAGATTGAGTTTGGTGGGGCAAGGAGTCTGTGTTTTGGGCATGGAATCACATAACATGGTGGTTTTTCCGACTAGACTATACCCCAAAGAAGTGGACTTTCGCGTATATGTTCATTGTGAATGTCTTTAGTATTCTAAACAATTGAGTATTACCCATGAAGAAAACAATGTGGAACTTAATCAAGACAGCGTCGATGCTCTGCGCTCTTGGCCTGCCGATGTCCTATGCGTCCGCTAATAACTACGCTTACGATAGTGATGACACCTACACTAACGGTAGTGACTACCAAATGCCAATAGGCATCCCCGCTCCTTCCTTCGGTCTGGTTGAGAGCCATGAGATGTATCAGGGCCAGTACTATGCCGCAGGCGGTTTTAATTATCGCGACGCTGGTAACGGGCCATATACTCATTATATAGATAATACTGATCCAAATTGTACTGATACTGATAATGAATATGGAACAGCAGCGACGCCACGATGCAGCTTTATTCCATACAACTCACTGCCACTTACTGAAGGTTCAGTGGTTGAAATTCATGGCGGGCCTTACATGACAAGTGGTACTCACTATATTATTGGTGAGGGAACTGCAGAGAAGCCTGTTTTTATTCGTGGTACCAGCTTCGCAAATAAAGTTCCTCTGGCCGATGATGCTGACGCCCTTCGTATCCAGGGGTTCTATTTCATCATGGAAAATCTCGATATCAACGAGACCCTGGTACTTATCTTTCGTGCCCCAAATCACCATATCTCAATTAGGGGAAATAACATTCATGACTATACCCTTAGTGGCCTATATCATTCATCTTTGATGAGTACGGGTGGCTGGAATGGTTTCTCGAATAGCTATCTGGTCATTTATAATAATGAGATTCATCATGCCTATAAATATGATGATTCGGTAGTTGGAGTTAATCACACTAAAGACAATCATGGTTTTTCTTTGGCTTCAGACGTAAATCATGTTTGGTTTTTAAATAATCATATGCATCAAAATGGGGGGGATTCGATTCAAACTCGTGGCCTAAATTTAGAATATATCTATGTTGGCGGCAATGAGATGAATAATGATGTTGAAAATGCGATTGATATTAAAGGAAGTAAACATGTAATCGTGTCGCAAAAAAAAATGCATGGATATGTTCCTGGCGCTGACTCAGATGGTACTGTCGCCATTGGTGGGCATGAGGGATCGAAGCTTTCCTGGTTCCTTTTCAATGAGATGTATGATGCCCTGGTAGGATTGCGTGTCAATGATGATGTTCCTACCACCGTCTACGTAATTGGCAACAAAATGCTTCATCTTGAACAAATGGGGTTTCAGACCCGATATACCAGTGATATTTACTTCATGGGAAACTCAATTTCTGAGACGCCTGTAGGGTTTGAGGACAATGGCAATGGGACCAACAATGGGACCTATAAAATCCATAACAATATCTTCTATACAAATAGCGACTCCGACTCTCAGGTGGTTATTTCCCCAGGAAAAGTAGAGGGAGGCAATAACTCATTCAGCCATAATTTACTCTATTCTACCAGCGGAAACGTAGGTATCAGGTGGGGTGGTCCTATTTATCAAAGCAGTGCCTTACTCCATTCTGCAACAGGAATGGGTGAAGGGAACATTGATGCAGATCCGCTTTTTACCTCACTTACCCTGGGTGACCCCAATATCATGGCTATTGATGGAACCACATTCCCCGGTGCCAGCAAAGGGACGCTGTCACCGGAGATTGCCGCGGTATACCAGACGTTTGAAGACCTCTACGGTATTGATATACGTAAGGATTTCTCAGGCACCTCTGTGCCCCAGGGGACGGGTATTGAGATGGGTGCATATGAGATAAGTTCACCACCACCTCCTACAAACCTCAGTGCAGAAGTTTTGCGCTAGATAGTCAGTGGAAACCACCCGCATTGCGGGTGGCTTAACGTTACTTCCAATACATAGCTTTTGCCGCTTTTAAATAGTGTGACCCGCTGAATTTCAGTGAAAAATATTGCTGTCGGTGAACGAAGAAAAAAGATGTAAGTGAAGTAACTCAGTGTGCTAATGCGCAATAAACCAAGGGGCAGATGATGCATTATCATCCGCCCCTTGTTTATTGGAGTTCTAAATAGTGGCCATCCTGAAATACAGTTTTAACCACGAAGGGCACGAAGCACACATGATTGATTGCATGGCAGAGCTTGCACCCGCCTCTCTCTGAATTTCCTCCATCCCTGAAGGTCAGATGCAGGAGGTAGAGAAGTGAACCTGTCTGAGATTATCGCGCCTTGTTGCTGTTTTCGATGATTTCGTGCAGCTTGGAAGAGAGCTCGGTAGGCTCGAATTTTGGTACATAGGCGTCTGCACCCACGCCCCTCCCCAGCTCCTGATTGGCATCGGCGGAGAGAGATGAGTGCATGATGACCGGGATATCTGCCAGTCTCGAATCCTCTTTGACTTTTTTGGTCAGCACATATCCGTCCATCTCAGGCATCTCCACGTCAGTTAGGATAATCTGGATGAAGTCACTGGCTTTGCGGTCAGTCACAGCAGCCCGATCGGCGATCTCCTTTACCTTTTCCCAAGCTTCGGCACCGTTGGAGGTGCTGATATATTTTATGCCCATGTGGTTGAGAGTGCGGACGATTTGATCTCTCGCCACGGCGGAGTCATCGGCAAACAGCAAGGTGATCTCTCTATCCCCGATGTGTTCGATACCATCGAATAGGTCTTCGCCCTCACCAACCCCGGAGGTCTTGGCGAGTACCATCTCCACGTCCATGATCATCACCAGCCGGCCATCCTTAAGTTCGGTGACGGCAGTAACCAGGCCTCCATGCTGTTGTACCATCATCGGTGGTGGTACCTTGACATCCTTCCAGGCCAGCCGTTCTATAGTGTCGACCGCATGTACTAGGAAGCCCTGCACGTTCTTGTTGTACTCGGTGATGATCAGGATGCTGGGTTCCTGCTCTGTCTGAATGCCGCAAAATGTGGGTAGGTTGATCACCGGGATCATATTCCCTCGCAGACTGACCATGCCCTCCACAGAGGGGGGCATCTCTGGTGCACGGGTAATTTCGGGTACCAGCATGACCTCGCGAACCTTGAAAACATTAACCCCGAAGGTCTCTTCCCTGCCGGTATTCATATCACGTCCGAGGCTGAAAAGAAGCACCTCCAGTCGGTTGGTACCCGCCAGACGGGTGCGGTCATCGACTGATTTAATGAAATTTGCCATTACTCGTTATCCAGTTGTGGAAGTGGATTGAGAAGGGACATCCTCGTTATGCAAAGCAGGGATTATTCCTCCCGGATCACTAACGTTAGCGGCCAATAGACGAAAAGCTTTAGGAAGTTGTTTCCAGAACATCGGGGTTGGGGTGAGATTTGGCTTGCGCCTAAGGATTAGATATGTGTTGATACAGGGCATTGTCACGTCGCTGTAAGGAAATGTGTTGTAACAATGCAGGAATCGTTAATACTTGTTGATGAATTCGGCAACAGGACCGGCACTGCCGGACGGGGGGACTGCCATCTTGGACAGGGGGTCAGGCACCGTGCCTTCGTTACCTTCCTGAGCGACCCGGCCGGACGACTGCTGATCCAGAAACGCCAGGGAAGTAAACTCGGTGGTGGACGTTGGGATGTTTCAGCCACCAGCCACGTCCGTTCCAACGAAACCTTCGCCGCAGCGATTCGACGCTGTCTCTCCCATGAACTCGGTATTGCAGATGGGCTTGTACCTCGCTATCTGCTCTCCTACACATATCTTGAGCAACTGGATGGCCGTGCTGAAAATGAGTACTGCTCTCTGTTTGTATTACCTTACGATGGGCCGGTGGTGGCTAATCCGGAAGAACTGGAGAGCTATCGCTGGGTGTCGGTTTCGGAACTGCTCGATTGGTATCGTTCCGATAGCGTGGGATTCACCCTGTGGTTTGGAGAGGCGTTTGAGCGGATGGTCAGATATCCGTTACAGGAGTTGAGCGATGGATAATCCAATCGACATGTTGATAGACTCTTTTCAGCGGGCAAAAGCTGCTGGTGACATGAATGGGCCATTCTTCGCCATGACTACTCTGGACGAGTCCGGTTTCCCGATGTCCCGGACGGTCACTGTTCGAGAGATATCGACGGCGGGTATCGTTATCTACATCAATCGCGTGAGTCCCAAGATCGAGCAGTTGAAACTCAATCCTGCCTATGAACTGCTCTTCTTCTGGCCGAGTCAACTGCGGCAGTTTCGGGTGCGTGGCAGTTATGAGATTTTTGAAAATGAAGATCAGTGCCGTAGCTGGGAGCAGAAGCCCTATGCCGGCAAACTTTATGATCTTTTTCAGGTAGAAGGTCTGTCGCAAAGCACTGAACTGCCGTCACGGGAAGCCTACCTTGAGACGGCGGCGGAAATTCGCGCCAGGTTTCCCGAAGAGAGCACTCTGGAGATGCCGCATGAGCTGGTATGCCTGGGCTTCCAGCCAGACTATGTCGAATCCTGGTACGGCGATATGAAGGATCGTCTGCACGACCGTCGTCTCTTTCGTTTGCAAAATGACGGGAATTGGTCGGAGCAGGTGTTGGTGCCTTGATCTGGGGTTGCCTGAGGGGTCGGAGTCAAACCGCCCAACTCTATATCAATTTCCCGCAGCTCTACCCGGTTTGACTCCGACCCCGTAACCGGTTCTGAGATCACGCCAGGGAGCGCAGAATCAGTTGTTTGATATCGGTCATGGCGTATTCGTCTGCCGCCAGGCTTCTGTCCGAACCGATCAGCAGCGGACCCTGTTTCGGGTCGTCCGCCAGGCGACCATGAGTTCCCCGAACCTGATCCGCATGAGTGGGTATGACATCCAGCAGGGTACGGAAGCCCAGTTTTTTCTGCAGCAACCGGCGCGTTATGCGCAGTTTGGGAAAGCGCAGCTTCGGATCAAGGAACAGTTCTGCCGGGTCGTAACCCGGCTTGCGATGAATGTCCACCGTGGGCGCAAAATCAGGGGCCTTGTTTTCGTCCAGCCAGTAGTAGTAGGTGAACCAGTGGCCGGGCTCCGCGATTGCGACCAGTTCGCCGGCACGTTCGTGGTCGATGCCGAAAGCCTTTTTTCCTGCCGTGTCCAATACCCGCTCGATACCCGGCGTCTTCTCCAACAGGTTTTTTACTGTTTGCAGATCGGAAGGCTGTTGCAGATAGACATGGGCTACCTGATGGTCGGCCACCGCAAAAGCGAGTGAGGCGCCAGGATCAAGCAGCTCCCAACCCAGTGTCTCCTGAGTGCGCAGAAACCCCGCCGTACGCAGGATCCGGTTGATATCGACAGTGCCGGTAGCCTGTTCGATACCGTACTCGGAGACCACCATGACCTCCGCGCCCTGGGCGCGAACGTGTTCGATCAGTTCACCCGCGACCTGATCGATCTGGCGCAGATCCTCGCGGATGGCGGCATCGTTTGGACCCAGTCGCTGCAGGTTGTAGTCGAGATGCGGCAGGTAGACCAGTGAAAGCCCGGGTCGGTGGGCATCGAAAACTTCTCTGGCACTCTGGGCGATCCAGGCTGATGAACGAATGTCAGAGGCGGGTCCCCAGAAGTTGAACATGGGGAAGGGGCCGAGTTTTTCCTGCAGCGATTGTTTCAGTGTGGGCGGTTCGGTGTAGATGCCGGGGATCTTGCGCCCGTCAGCCGGATAGATTGGTCGTGGCGTTGCCGACCAGTCCACATCGGCGTACATGTTGTACCACCAGAAGAGCTTGGCGCAGGTGAATTCCGTGTTAGCTGAGCGGGCGGCATCCCACACCTTCTCTCCCTGTACCAGATGGTTGGATTGGCGCCAGAGCCAGATCTCCGCCAAGTCGCGGAAGTACCACCCATTGGCGACGATACCGTGTCCACTGGGGGGCAAACCGGTGAGCATCGAGGCCTGAGCAGTGCAGGTGACGGCGGGGAAGACCCCTTCCAATGTGGCCATGAAACCGTCATTTACCAATGCATTGAGGTGTGGGGTCTCCTCTCCCAATAGCGCTGGAGTGAGGCCAACAATATCGATGACCACCAGTGGCCTGCTCATTGTGAGGTCTCCTGTAACAGACCGCGGCTTTGCATCGCTTGCTCCAGCCATTCAAGCTCAGCGCTCAGCCCTTCGATCAATGCCGGTTCATCCTTGGGCCGGATGGCTTCCGGCAGGACCTGCCAAGTGTATGTCTCCACCTCCAGGTGGGGATGAAAGTCCGGGTGGTCGAGTAGAAAATCGAGTGTCCGAAGGATCTGGTTCTGGGTGGTGCCGAGTGAGCCGGAGGCGAGTTCCCGGGTCTGGATGGGGATGTGAAAATGGGAGCGCCAAGGTGTCGTCCGGGGAAAGGTCTCCACTGCCTGATCCAGATCCATGACGCGTTGAACCTGGTTGTTCTCATCCAAATGGCAGCTCTGGTGCAGATAGCGCGCCTCGATAAATTCAGCGAGTTCATTCCTGGCCGATTGGTTGGTCGGATTGCTGAGTTCCAGGGCGCTGGATATCTGTATCTTGCCGACCGGAATACCCGCCTGGTGAATCCGCGACAGGCTTTCGTAGGCGTCTTCGAACATCACGGCCTGGTGGCAGACATCGAAGCAGATGCCGAGATGTTGGAATAGCAGATCCGGATCCATCTGCAACTGCTCCAGCGCACGGGGCAGTTCCCTGGTGAAGAAGAGGATCAATTGATCCGTGTCTTCCAATACGCAGCCCGGTTCCATTTCGAGACAGAGCCTGATGCTGCAGCCCGTCTCCTGATGGATTTCATAAAGACCGCCGATACAACGGCAAAGGGTATCCAACGCTCTCTTCTGGTGGGCTTCACTCCAATCGTGACTGAAACCGAGGGGGACGCTGGAGATGGTGCCCTCCTGCCGTTCCGGTGGCATCACTCCGGCAAGGATGACGGCAAGATCCAGGGTGTATAGAAGCCTCGTCTCTTCAGTCCAGTCAGGTTGATAGACCTGTTCCTTAACCCGTTTGGAGTGGAAGTCACCAAAGGGAAAACCGTTGAGGGTGAACAGGTCGATGCCGTTGGCATCCAGGGCCTGGGAAAATGCGAGGTAGGCCTTGTCGGACGCCAGTAATTTTGTGGCCGCAGTGCGGCTCAGCCAGAGACCGCTGCCCATATTGGGTAGCCGACGCGCCTGCCTCACAGCGGGGAGTGGGCCATCGATGACCGCGAGCAGCTGCTCCAATGTCTCGCTGGGGTGAACATTGGTGCAGTAGGTCAGGTCAGATCGATGCCATTTCATAGGGATGTCGGGTCAGGGCAAACGTAACAGCCTGCCAGTAGGGGGTCGGAGTCAAACCGCTCAAAGCTATATCAATTTCCTACAGCTCTGCCCGGTTTGACTCCGACCCCTGTCAGTGGATAGGTATTCGTTAATCTTCCACAATGGGTTGTTGGCCACGCAACACCGAGTTCTCTTCCCAGAGCTTGGTCTGGTCAACCTTCTTCGGGTTCATCTCTTCCAGAGAGATGCGACCGCTTTGGGCGAAGAAGTTGATGGGATTTTCAAATAGCACTTTCTCAATCTCCGCCTCGCTGAACCCGGCTGCGATCATTGCCGCACCGGTTTTTGGCACTTTTAACGGATCGCTGCGTCCCCAGTCTGCGGCACTGTTGACCACCATCTTTTCGGTGCCGTACTGTTTCAGCAGCTCCGCCATGCGCTCTTCCGTCATCTTGGTGAAAGGGTAGACGGAGTGACCCCGCCAGCAACCGGTCTCCAGCACCATCGGCAGCGTCTGTTCGTTGAGGTGATCGATGATGACCATCTCTTCAGCGATTCCCACCTCTTTCACCAGCGCAATGGTACGTTCGGTGCCTTGTACCTTGTCACGATGGGGCGTATGGATGAGTACCGGCAGTTCGAACTCCTTTGCCAGCTCCATCTGTTCGGCAAAGAAGCGTTCCTCTTCCGGTGTCTGATCGTCATAGCCGATCTCGCCGATGCCGACTACTGTGTCCTTTTGACAGAAGCGGGGCAGCACCTTCATCACCTCTTCAGCCATGGGTACGTTGTTGGCTTCTTTGGGGTTCAGACCCATGGTGCAGAAGTGGCGCATGCCGAACTGACTGGCGCGGAAGGGCTCCCAACCGATCAGGGTGTCGAAATAGTCGATGAAAGTGCCAACATTGGTCCTGGGCTGTCCCTGCCAGAAGGCGGGTTCGACCACGCCAAGGATACCGGCAGCCACCATGTTTTCGTAGTCGTCGGTGGTGCGTGACATCATGTGGATGTGTGGGTCGAAATATTTCATAAATGACTCCCTGGGTTTGTTGGTTAGCCCGGCTGTTGTTGCAGGAGATCCTGCAGTAAGTCGAGAACGAGCGTGTTATTTTCCTGTTTCAGCCGATCTTGCAGATGTGACTTAAGCGGCGGGTTTTCCGACAGACGTTGTCCCAGGGCAAGTGCCGTGTAGTAGCGGTGTCCTGTCTCCTCGTGGTTCAGATAGGCCAGGATCTGCTGTTCCCCTTCCGGTGAGGCATGTGGCCCGATGGCCAGCCATATATCGACCGGCACGGAACGGCCGGCATTCTCCCGCTCAACGACATAATTCTCGCACATACGGGTAAGATCCGGATTTGCCCGCTGTTCAAGCCCCACCACCCGCTCTATGGCAAGACCGAGAAAGAGGCCCTTCAAAACCATCTGATTGAACGTCTGCTCACTGTAGAAGGAGGCGGGGTAGGGGTTGTCCAGCGAGAGGGCGGAGAGCAGTTCCAGGCTGTTGGTGCGGCCTGCATCGAGGGCAATGGTGGTCAGATAGTCCGCAGGTGCGAAGAGGATCAGTCCCCGGATGAGGGCGATGCGTTCGGATTCGTCACCCATCCTGTAATAGGCTTGCACCAACTTTTCGGTTTGATCCGGCAGACGTTTGACCACCGACAGCAGCAGAATGAGTCGTGCGGCGTCAGCTTCCCCCCAGCGGCGGATATCAAGAGGAGAGAAGACGGCGTCTATGGCGGGGGCATGATCCAAACGCCTGTTTCCCAGCTTGCGTTTGGCCATTGCTGAATAGAGTCCCAGATCGTCAAGAGGCTGATCGCCGGCGGCCAGTCTCTCCAACGTTTTGTCGAACCATGCCTTGCCGCTGTTCGTCAGAACCGGCGCTATCGCCGCAGTCAGCTGGGCTTGAAAGTTATCAAGGTCTTCCATGGATTGTTCCAAATAGTTTCGCCCCGTCTGAATTATAAGAGATTACTTGATTAGCACGAATGTTCAGCAAGCCGCAGCCATGTCTCGGGACGTGGTGAAGTCGTTGCAGCAGCCCGAAGCAAACGAGGTAGCATGGCTCTGAGG
>JAMJIN010000326.1:0-2301 GCA_036784775.1 Chromatiales bacterium
AAAAATTGTGAAAGTGAGAGAGAAGAAAAAGAGAAAGATAAACAGAAGAAAAACAAATGACAAAAAGAAAGAGAAAGGGAAAGAGTAGAGGAAGAGAAAGCGAGAGAGAAAGTGAGAGAGAGAGAGAAATTGAGAGAGAATGAGATAGAGAAGGTGAAAGAGAATGGGAGATAAAAGAGGAGAAATTGAGAGAGAAATTTAATGAGAAAGTGAGAAAGAAGAGAAGAAAAAGATAAAGATCAGCAGAAGAGAAAAAATACAAAAAGAAAGAGAAAGGGTAGACAAAGAGAAGAGAATGAGAAAGGGTAGACAAAGAGAAGAGAATGAGAAATTGAGAGAGAAAGAGAGAGAAAGTGAGAGAAGAGAACAGAAGAGAAAGATCAACAGCAGAGAAACAAATAAAAAATTAATTTGTCATTCGTGATTCAACATCACATAAAATTGTAATCATGAAACATATTGAAATTTCCTTCTGTCATGATGCACTGTAAATGCTTTGCTGTAGGTGTATGCCAAATTTCAGGTGGAAATGTCAGACAGTTTCGGTAGAACTTTCCGTTGGAAGTTTTAGACAGGGGTATACGTAATGTTGCACACAGCGCCCTCTAGCAGCCATTATGCATGAACCGCCACATTTTCACTGCGGTCAAAAACGGCAAATAAAGTTTGAGAGATTATGTATTTACAACATTACAGCACAAAGTTGCGGAACAAGTATTGCAGTATGCTGCATGTAGTGCCCCCTAGTGGACGATGTGGAACCAACAGGGCTGCTGCCAACCATCACATTGTCAGAAGTCTCCACTGCTGTATGATGGACCACCTTCGGCCCTGACAAGCATGTCATGTTGGCGTATCTGCTTCAGACGATGTGCTTCTCTGCGCTTCTTTTCGACTGCACTGCCTTTCCGCTGCATCAAAGCAAGTCGTTCGTCATCCTTTGCCTTTGTCAGCTTCTCGACTGATACACCACATCTGAATCCCATGGTGACTGTGGCGGCTGTGACGAAGGTCTCCACCCCCACGTTGAACTCGCAGACTGCCATTGCAGCGCCAGCATCCAGTCGCACCTTGCCACAGAAGTCCGTCTTGGGACATTTCCTCCACACGATTGCATGGACACTCTCGTTGCTGTTTTGGGTTTTACCCCTCAAGCACCGACGCAGCAGACTCTCTTCACCAAGGCGAGCATAGACTGGTCGCACAAACTGGCCGACCTCACGCGAAATTGGTGTCCCGACCATGACTCGATGGGGCCCTGGATGTTCACCTTTCGCTACGGCACTCTGATAAAAGCACCAGCTTTCTCTTCCTTTCGGACACCGATTGTGATGTGGGTCGTCATCTGTAGAGAGTGCGTGGAAGAAAGTCGCAAACACAGCATTGCGCATTCCGTCGAGGTTGTTGCTGTTGCTCCTGATTGCTTTGCCATAGTAGCTCGTCAGCTTTACTATGGTAGCAGCTGTCAGTTTGCCGTAGCCCTTGCCACCGGTCACGACACCTTCCTGACGACCCTCCACTGCCACTTTCCGCAGTGCTGTCCCAAGTCTTTTTGACACGTGGTTGACGCACTCTTCTTTCTCACATGGCAGTTGTCCCCATAGATGTTCAGTGACGCAATGTGATTGTATGTTCTGGCGTCACCATCCGACAGAAGGGTCACATACCGAAAGCCATGCCTTTCGATGGACCGCTTCCACAGGATCTCTGCAATGGCAGCATCCATGGCTCCAGCCGTGCCCTCAAAGTTCTTATCACAGTCGTGATCACCCAGCCACAGATCTGGACTTGTCTTGTCCATGCTGTCACCTACTGTTGCACAGCCATGGCAGTATGTACTGAGGATGGCATAGTCGATGATGAGATTGGTGAACAGATCGATCACGCAACCAAAGCCATAGTGCGACTTGTGTCCCCTGGTCATCCAGGCAGCATCATCGGACACGCAGATATCCCTCACGTTTTCTGGAGTCATGCCAGGATCAATGTCCGCATACACCTCCCTCACACATGTCACTGCATTTTCAAGTATTCGTGTGGTTGTGGAAGTGAAAGCTTGGGAAACAGGTCGCTGGTGTTTCACGTACGTCTTCTGGTGTACACATGGTGAATCAAGCCACCAACAGAGCCGTCGCAACCCTGAGAAACCGACACCACTGTCCATTGTTCCTGCCACCATACGTATGGTAGTTGCGAAGGGTGCACGACTACCCTGGTCACCAAGGCGAGATGAAGACAGCGTTTCGCTGCACACATGCTGACAACTTCTGGACATCAATAACTTCTACCGTCAGAAATGCC
>JAMJIN010000505.1:0-1274 GCA_036784775.1 Chromatiales bacterium
GCTGCGCGCACTCCCAGAAGACCATACTTCACTTCTTTGCGGAGACGCAAGTGCGGCAGATAGACGCTGAAATGACCATCTCCAATGTTGTCCACGATTCCGGGCAGAAACATTGCAGTCGAGTTCAGTGAGCATGCCCTTTTCAGCGAGTTCAAGTCATTGTCATACTTCTTCTGTTGTCTCATCTGATAGTTGAGATGGCGACACATCTGATCCATCTCTTCACCAGTGTACGGAGACGGTTGTCCATCGATTGCAGCTTTCACCAGACGGTGCACAACGGTATCGAAGTACCGGCGGATGGGCGACGTGAAATGTGTGTAGACGTCCTCGCGAAGTGTGAAGTGCCGACAACTCGCTCCGTTGCCTGATCGAATGTACTCTGACCTCTCCTGTATGCCATACCAGCTGGGGAATAGGAGTGCGAACTCTGGGTGGAGTTGCTCTAATGATACCAATGTCGTCGCCCTCGCCATGTCTCCCGCCTCAACCGCCTCCGTCAACTGTCGTGTTGTGTCAGTAAGAAGTGGAAAGCCTTTATCCTCTCTCTCGTCACAGCCTGTCATCAAGTCGTTGAACGACTGAAAGTAGAACGTTCCTCGTGCCACGGCGGCGTGCTTCTTCCACCAACTCTGCAAGTCGTCGTCCTTAGGCTCTTCCTGCCTACGCAAGGGAGTGCAATCTGGGAATTTCCCAATCAGGAACTTTGCGACTTCTCTGTTCGCCAGAACCATGAATTCTTCGATCAATTCATGCGCCTCTGCCGACTGGTCTTCGATATCAAAGAGCCCACCATACTCGGAGAAGAAACGCTTATCTTGTAGTCGTTTTTCTCTAAGTCTTTGAGACAAGTGGTGCAGCCATGTGAGTCTTCTGCGAAGTTCCTCATCAACTCCGTCACTGTGTCTAGTGGACAACAACATCTCGTGTACTTCTGTGTACGTCAGCTGTGCATTGCTATTGATGACAGATCGTGAGATTGTCGGATTCGGCTCTAGGAGATTGCCGTCATTGTCTAGTGTCAACCGCACGGAAAGTGCAAGTCTGTCTTTGCCAGGCAACAGGCTGCACAGATCTTCGCTCAACCTCTGTGGCAACATATGGAAAGCCGAACATCCTACTGCCGGGTAGAAGGTTGTTCCTCTGCGTCTTGATTCGATGTCGACGGGATCCGCCGGCTGTACGTAATGCGTGACATCAGCAATATGGACGTCCACCTCGTAGATTTCGTGACCATTTCTGTCAAGTCTTCTAACAGACAGAGCGTCGTCGAT
>JAMJIN010000506.1:0-1273 GCA_036784775.1 Chromatiales bacterium
ATTCCTTCGAATATTTCTTTCGTTCTTTCATTTTTCTACCTCAGTTAAGTTAATGATGCTTAACTGGGGTGTACATGTCCATTGGACCACGTCATTCGGCATTCACTCGCAATCTTATCCCGGGGTTAGGATGCAACCCCGGTTCTGATGTCATATCGGGTTCTCGACGCGTCAACATAGGTTCGGTTTTACTCGCCTCTCGATATCGTACCTGACGAGGTCATTGCCTCATCGTTTCCTCAATGCTCACCACCGATACTCTTAACATCGGCAGCTTGAGGGGGTTTGAAGCCGACCGCCGACTCCGGTGGGCTTACCACCATCTCTCTCTGAGCTTACAGCTCAGTAAGCCAAGTCGCGTACGACCGGCCTTATCGGTGCCTCTACGGCACACCATCCCAGTCCCCAAAATCGACTCGCCTACGCGACAGCCGTTAATGCCCCGGCCGCCCTGCGTCCGTGCCGCTTCGCCACACCATCGCTTCGCTCTGAGCTACAAAACTTCAGCCTTCCGTATTTCCGAGAGATACTCGTCGCTCTTTAATCACATCCAATCTACTGCTCAACTCCTCATAACCTAAGAATAGATTCAAGTTCTCTCGGCGAACTAATAACAGGTCTTTTTTTACCCTTTCATTTGTCGACTTTTCATTAACCATACCAAACTCATAAAAAGACTCTATTGTCTGAAAATACCAGAACTCAACCTCGTCTAACTCACATTCTTCCCACGGATCCGTCCCAATGAATATATACGTTTTGATCTGCGGGAAAAGCATGCGGGCGTCTTTTCCATGATAGCGTGCGCTGAAATAACAATGATGCATGATTGGATCAATCATGATTACCCCCCTTATGATCCCAACCCTGTAAACGGGCAATAACCATCTTCTTCAAGACATAGGCAACTAAGGCTGCCAGGAACTACGTATGACTCGTACTTTAATTTTTTATTTTTATAAACCACCCTAGTCCCAACGCTCATTTTACAGCTGCCCACTCCACGTCTATTTTTACACTGAGTCTCGCAGTTCGCCTGCATCTCGGCATCGCAGTCCGCCCATTCAAAGTCACCTGGGACTCCACCCCCAAACACCCCACAAGCCGCGATGAGCAACACCAAAAACAACACCAACGCGTTCTTCTTCACCAACCGCCCCTGAATTACCTTTGAAATCGGCAGATAATATTACGCCTAAAATCCCCCGAAACAAGGACAACCCAACTTTTCGATAACAATCAGTTAGTTACACAACACCCCTACTTCGCTATC
>JAMJIN010000141.1:0-10834 GCA_036784775.1 Chromatiales bacterium
CCTCAGAGCCATGCTACCTCGTTTGCTTCGGGCTGCTGCAACGACTTCACCACGTCCCGAGACATGGCTGCGGCTTGCTGAACATTCGTGCTAATCAAGAAGTATTTTGGTAATTGGTGAATACGCATAAAATCCGGGGTTATTTCCGTGCGGATCAGGCGGCTGTGGACTCGATTTTGCAGAGCAGATCCTGTAGTGGTACAGGACGGCTGAATAGATAGCCCTGAAAATATTCACACCCTTTCTCCTTAAGGAATGCAAAAGCTTCCGGGGTCTCCACCCCTTCGGCTACGACCTTTAGCCCCATGTGTCTTGCCATGTCGAGAATCGTCTCCACAATGATGGCATCGTTGGGGTCGGTAGAGATGTCGCGCACGAATGAGCGGTCTATTTTCAGCATTTCTACAGGCAATTGCTTGAGATAGGCCAGTGAAGAGTGGCCGGTACCAAAATCGTCGATAGAGAAACTGATGCCGCACTTTTTCAACTGCTGCATGCGCTCTACTGTCTGTTCAAAATTCTCTATCAGCACATTTTCCGTGATTTCGAAGCGCAGTTGTAAGGGGTTGATCCGACACCCGTTGATAATGTTCTGCACACGCTCGACGAAGTTGGCTTCGCGAAACTGTTTTGGGCTGACGTTCACAGAGAGGGTAATTGGCCTGTGAAATCCGATCTGCGCCAAATCCCTGCATGCGGTGGCGAGTACCCAGTCACCAATCTTAAAAATGAGTCCGGTCTCTTCCGCTACGGATATAAATTCATTCGGTGCGATGAGGCCGCGTTCCGGATGGTTCCACCGCAGAAGCGCTTCTGTGCCGATACATGTACCGGTAATATCCACCTGCAGTTGATAGTAGAGTTCCAACTCACCGGCCACCAAGGCTCTGCGCAGACCCTTTTCGATCTCCAGGCGCTGATGAACAGCCTCCTGCATGCTGGGTAGAAAGAAACGGCTCTGATCCCGCCCCTCTGCCTTGGCGCGGTACATCGCCACATCGGCCTGTTGCAGAAGGTCTTCCGGTACAGCGCCATTGATGGGAAACAGGGTGACGCCGATACTGGCGCTCAAGTGCAGTTCGTGCTCCTGGACCATGAATGGTTCAGCGAATAACAGTTGTATCTGCGCTGCGAAATTCTGCACCCAACTGGAGGTTTTCTCCCTGCTATCGTCGATCTCAGTGAGCAGAATAACAAACTCGTCACCGCCCAGGCGGGCGACCGTATCTTCATTGCGGATTCGCCGCCGAAGTCGTTGGGCAACTTCCTGCAGCAGTATGTCACCCACCCGGTGCCCGAGAGAGTCGTTGATGTTTTTGAAATGGTCGAGATCGAGAAACAGGATTGCGCCAAAGTGTTGATGCCGCCGTGCGCGGGTGATCTCCTGATTGAGGCGGTCTATGAACAGGCGGCGGTTCGGCAGTTGGGTCAGCTCATCATAGTGGGCCTGATAAATGATCGTCTCTTCAGCGAGCTGCCGTTCATAACGGACTTTGAGTGACTCCCGGATAGACTGGTTGAGCCGCTTGGAGGAGATGACCACTATCAGCGTGAAGAGCGTACCCATGGCAGTCATGGCATAACCGACATCCGATTCCAGGAAGAGGAAACGCCAGATCAACGGTAGCAATGTCAGCAGCAGGGAGGCTGCTGCCGCCGTAAAGATGGAGGAGAGGGTGGTGACTGCCCCTGCTGACATGCCCGCTATGACAAAAACCAGAAGCGCTTGATAGGCAACATGTTCCACTGGAAAAAGCAGCAGAGATGCAGCGCCCCATAGTGCGCCGGAGAGAGTGGCACCGAGGATTGCCAGCCTTCTCAAAAACTCGATCCTATCCTGCGCTGGCGTGGTGGTGAGGAAACTGCGATAGGTTAGAAAGCGGTAGAGCGTTGTCAGGTAGACAGCAACAAGCCAGCCAATGATTGTCGAGTGGTCAATGACCTGCCACAACACGAGGGACAGTATTGAACTGTTGACCAGGATGGCAAGCAGAGAGAACGGCATCGATCGGTAGATCAGTCGGGTCTGCTCTGCTTTGATATTTTGTTCTGCACTAGCGTCCTTTGCCAATTCGCCAGTATTTTGAATCATAGTAATAATTATATTCGAATTCAGGGTCGTCTTGGATCAAATGGAGTGATAATCAAAGCACTCCTCTACAAATATCGGCATGATAGCGCAAAACATGAATTTAATGTGGGCATAGCTCTGTTTTTGTCTACGGGGTCCAGGAGAGATCCGGCTCTTCGCAAGTTTCGAGTATGACTTGCCGTGTGGCATCGCGCAGGTCGATGACGTCCTGCCACTCATCCCCCGCTGGGATAATGGGTTCCCCCACGATCACTTTGAGAGGGTTTCTCCGGGGTTTCCAGCAGTTGGCGGGCAGCAGCTTTCGGCTGCCCTTGATGGTCACCGGTACTACCGGAACCCTGTTTTGGGTAGCGGTGACAAATGCCCCCAGCCGGAAATGCTGCAGGCCTTCACGGGCGGTAAAGGTGCCTTCGGGAAAAAACAGCAGTGTTTCCCCCTGTTGTGTCTGTTTTGACAGAAAGGATGTGTCGCCGGCCCCGCCGCCATGGTCGAAACGTTCGACAAAGAATGTGCCGATGCGTCGCAGAAACAGCCGGGGAATGAACTTGTCCAGCAGCTCCGCCTTTGCCACAAAATGAAAGGTGAACGGCGCTGCTGCGATCAGAATCAGACCATCCAGATAACTTGAGTGGTTGGCCACCAGTACCGAGACCCGGTTTTTCGGTATATGGTCCAGCCCCTCGACCTGCAGGCGGATGCCGCAGAGTTTCATCAGCAGCCTGGCGCTGTGGTGCATGATGCGGCGACGCAGGCCGGTGTCCGGAAGCAGTATCACGAGCAGCCAGACAATCGTGGCACCGATAAGGAACAGGGTCCAGGCATATCCGGCGTAGAGCAACTCACCGGTTTTGTGTCGCCATCTCTGTAATTGCACCGGCAGACCGGCGGCAATCAGGTCAGCAAACTGCCGCCAGACTGGTGGGCGGCCCTTGATCAGTTCCCCCTGTTCATAAGCTTCACGGCAGGCGGCGCGGCGTATCTTTCCACTCGAGGTCTTGAGTACGGTGTGTGGCGGCACCAAGTCGATGTCGTCCGGTGGGGCATCGATCAGTTGGCTGAGTGAGCGGATGATCTCGGTGCGTAACCGCTCTTGTGTATCCGGTGCCGTCTTCCTGATTTCGGCCATCACCACCAACCCCTCGGTGCCTGTTGCCTCATTCAGGTGACCGAAAACCGCCACGCAACCCTTGCGGATACCTTCGATCTCTCCGACTTTTTCTTCCACCTCCTGAGGATAGATATTGCGCCCGGCACGGATGATCATGTCCTTGCTGCGGCCGGTCAGATAGATCTCATCTCCAACCCGATAGGCCATGTCGCCGGAGTCGAGCCAGTCGCCGTCAAACAGCTGGCGGGTGGCTTTGGGATTGCGGAAGTATCCACGGGTGGCGGAGGGCCCCTGAAACTGCAGGTGGCCCTCCTGTCGGTCTGGCAGCACCTGGCCGGTTTTGTCCAGAATACGGATATCGTGATTCGCCAGTGGTGCTCCACAGGCGACGAACTCCAGGGGGGATTTATCAATCTCTTCAGCCACAAGCGCCAGACCGGACTCCCGCATCGGGCGGCGCTGAATGCGATCGACAGGGGCAATCCTGCCGGGGGGTGGAAATGCCAGGCCCACTGAACACTCCGCCAAGCCGTAGACCGGCGCCATCGTATTGTTAGCAAAGCCATAGCTGGAAAAGCGGCTGCTGAAGCGGCGGATGGTCGCAGGGCTAACGGGTTCAGCACCATTGAAAGCCATGCGCCAAGTGCTGAGATCCAGGCCTTCGATCTCCTCATCCCGAACTTTTTTCAGACAGAGTTCGTAAGCGAAATTGGGTGCCGCAGAGAGAGTGCCCTTGTGATCGTGAATCGCCCACAGCCAGCGTTGTGGTCTGACAAGAAACCGTAGGGGTGACATCAGCACCAGGGGAATGCCGAAATAGAGACTGCCGAACCAGGCGCCGATCAATCCCATGTCGTGATAGAGGGGCAGCCAGCTGACGAAGACGTCTTCCGGAGTGATCGCCACCGCCTCTCCCATAAAACGGATATTTGCCAGCAGATTGTAGTGGCTTAGCTGTACTCCTTTTGGCGAGCCTGTGCTGCCGGAGGTGTATTGGATGAAGGCGATGTCGTTGGGTCGGGAGCGTGGCAGCGGGGTCGAAACAGACTCACGGTCGAGATCATTCGATACCAGTATCTGCAGATCCTGATTGAGTAGATTCCGCAGCAGGATGGAGGCGCTCTTTGCCTCCGGGACGGTGATCAGCATAACCGCGCCGGCATTTTTCAGGATGCGCACATGCCGTTTCAGATGATCTTCGATCTGGGAGAGTCTGACGGGTGGATAGATGGGAACAGGGGTGGCGCCGGCCAACAGAATTCCGAAGAAACTGAAGAGATAGTCAGCCCCTGTGGGCAGCATGATAGCAACTGTTTGATTGGGTTGCAGGCCGCGCTCAATCAGGGAAATCGCAACCCTGCGCGCACCCTGCCAGAGTTTTTTGTAACTGATTGGTGTGGGCTGCTCGCCGTCACCATAGAGAAGGATATGGGTGTGGTTGGGGCGCTGTTTGCTATGCCATTCAAGCACCTCCGGCAGCGTTACAGCCTGTTCCGGGAGCAGGGCGAGAGGTGTGAGTTCTGCGGGTGACTGGGTTAGAGCACGCATCTTCTCCTGCAGCATCGGATCTGCAGAGAGGATGTTCTGGAGGATATCCGCCGGTGTTTCGGCCGTTGCGAACAACTGCTCGGGCAACTGTACTGCAAATTGTTGCTCCACCCGGTTCAGCAGTTCAACCCGGCTGAGGCTGTCAAATCCGAGATCACTGTCCAGCCTGTCGGCCAGTTTTGGGTCAGGAAGATTGGCCTGTCCGGGATGAAGCTCAGCCACCAGGTCCTCCACGACGGCTAGCAGCTGCGTGGAGGTCTGTTTTTCATCCAAGTCTTTGATGTCGGGAGTAATGGGCACTGCCTGAAAAAGTCCGGATTTTTTCTATTAGTCGGTATATCTAATCATAGTTGGGAATGGATTTGGAGGCAGTGCGTCAGTGAGCCGCTTTGAGTTTTTGTTTGCGTGAGAATCGAAGCTGGAAACAGGTCGGTCCATCTCCACGAAAAATGGGAGAACTACCTTGGAAATTCACCCTTTTATATGTAAGATAAATGTCCAATAATGTCAAAATGTAAAATAGTAATGGACGCGGTACTTCTATGGATATTGGTTTTGCAAAGCGATTGTCCCAACTTGCCGGAGAACAGGATCTTTCTCTCGGCAAACTGGCGAAAGAGTTGAGGGTCTCACGGCAATCGCTGCATAGTTGGCTCAACGGCGGAAATATTTCAGCGGTCAAGCTCAATCGTCTGGCCGAGTATTTTCACGTGAGCAAACGATGGCTGGCCGAGGGGGAAGGGGCGCCCACCGGTGAAAATATCGGGCAGGGGATTTATGGGGCACAGGCCAGGGAGCTGATTCAGGATGTGGTCAGCAGTGAGGCCCGCTTGAGTCTGGCTGTCAAGGCTGCAGGGCTGATAATCTGGGAATACGATCTCTACTCAGGCGAGTTGCTTTGGGGTGAGGAAATCTGCCAGTACTGTGATACGCCGTTTTCAGAGGCCTACCCAAACATGGATGCCTTGGTTGAGGCTCTCGCAAAGCCAGATCGGGCTGGATTCCGTGAGCTGGTTGAAAGATTGCTGTCCGGTGAACAAAAGGGATACACCGAGCTCCCTCTAAATTTCTCCAGTGATACCGGTATTTTTGGGATTTGGGCTGCCAGCCGTTTCGATAACATGGGGAGACCGAACGGAGTCATCGGCGCACTCCAGGACATCACCGAGCGTAAGCAAACCGAGTTTTCCCTGCTGGAAAGTGAAGCGCGATACAGTGATCTGGTGGAGGTAAGCAGTGACAGTATTTGTGAAGTGGGGCCAGACGCACGATATACCTATGTGAGCTCAAAAATCGAGGAACTGCTCGGTTACGCACCCGAGGAGGTAATTGGCAAGACGCCATTTGAATTGATGCCAGAGGGTGAAGCGGAAAGAATGGCGACCGTATTCGATGCAATCGTGGAGGCGGGCACGCCGTTTAAAAGACTCGAATATGTCAACCGACACAAATCGGGGCGGCTGATGGTTCTTGAGACCAGCGGCATTCCAAAATTCGACAGAGATGGGGACTATCTGGGTTATCGGGGAATCGTTCGTGATATTACCGATCGTAAGCAGATGGAAGAGAGCCTGCGCGCCAGTGAACAGAACTTCAGGCAGCTTACCGAGCATATCCGTGAGGTCTTCTGGCTTGTGACTCCCGATTGGCAGAAGGTCATCTATGTCAGTCCTGCCTATGAAGAGGTATGGGGCCGTTCCTGTGAATCGCTCTATCAGACGCCACTCTCCTGGCTGGACGCGATTCATCCTGATGACCTAAGCAGGGTCGCGGATTTCATCACCAAGAAGAGCCAGGGTGATCTGACAGATATCGAATTTCCAGAATATCGCGTCGTTCTTCCGGATCGTTCGGTGCGTTGGATCAAAGCTATGGGATACCCTGTCCGCAATGCCGCAGGGGAAGTCTATCGCATTGCTGGCATGGCGGAGGATATCACTGAACGCAAGCAGGATGAGGATGAATTTCGTTTGGCTGCCAGCGTGTTTGAAAACGCTTCCGAAGGTATCTTGATCACCGACGTCGATAGCAGGATTCTGCGTGTCAATCAGGCTTTTTCCGGGATCACCGGGTATTCGCCACAAGATGTCGTTGGTCAAAAAGCGGGGCTTCTGCGCTCCCAGCACCACGAGGATGCCTTCTACCAGAGATTATGGGCGACGCTTACCGAAAAGGGTCACTGGAGCGGCGAGATATGGAACCGGCGCAAGGACGGGGAGGTTTTTCCAGTTTGGCAGAACATTTCTGCCGTTCGTGACCAACAGGGGAAAGTTACGCAATTTATTGGGATCTTTTCCGATATTACAGAACAGAAGCTCTCTGAGGAAAGGATCTCCCGGCTGGCCCATTATGATGTACTTACCGATCTGCCCAACCGGCTGTTGTTCAACACGCTCTGTGAGTACGCGCTGCAACAGGCACAGCGTGAAGACCATCAGGTGGCGGTGCTGTGTCTCGACCTTGACCACTTCAAGCACATCAATGACGCGTTCGGGCATCCGGCAGGTGACAAAGTGCTATGGGAAGTTGGTGCGCGCGTCAGATCGATCCTCAGGGAGGAGGATACGGTTGCGCACCTGGGTGGCGACGAATTTGCGGTCATCCTGGAAAGAGTTCCCGATACCGGCGCCGCGGCAGTGGCGGCTGAGAAGATATTGTCGGCGTTCAGGCAGCCCATCCGCATTGGAAGCCAAACGCTGCAAACGAGTGTGAGTCTGGGGATCAGTGTATTTCCGGAGGACGGGACCGATGTCTCGACACTGCTCAAGCATGCAGACACGGCGATGTATCGATCCAAGTCGCAAGGACGTGGTGCCTTCAGTTTCTATCGCAAGGAGATGACAGCAGTCGCATACGAGCGAGTGAAACTTGAGGCGGGCTTGAGAGAGGCGCTCGAACAAGAGCAGTTCAGAGTCTATTACCAACCCAAATACTCTCCAGTGGAGAGAAAAGTTGTTGGCGCAGAGGCGCTCATCCGCTGGCTTCATCCCGAAGAGGGTATTATCTCACCCTTACGCTTTATTCCCATTGCGGAAGAGAGCGGCCTGATCATCCCCATTGGTGAATGGGTGCTAAGAACCGCCTGCGCTCAGGCTGCGCAATGGCGGCGAAGTGGACTTGCCATGGAGCACATCGCAGTCAATGTGGCAGGTCCTCAAATGATGCGCGAAAATATCGTGGCCACCGTCGAGAGAATCCTGGCTGAAACCGGTCTTGAACCTGGCGCGCTGGAGATTGAAGTTACCGAAACCTTCATCATGCAGCAGGCCAAAAAGACTATCGGTTCTCTTGAACGGCTGCGTTTAATGGGAGTTAGCTTGGCGATTGATGATTTTGGTACAGGTTATTCATCACTGGCCTACTTGAAGCAACTGCCTATAGATCGTCTAAAAATCGATCGTTCGTTTGTGAAAGACATATTGGATGACCCGGAGAACCGCGCGATTACGACGGCTGTGATCTCGCTTGGCCATAGTCTAGGTCTTAAAATTACCGCCGAGGGTATAGAGAATGAGGAGCAGGCACGGTTTCTCTATGCGCTTCAGTGTGATGAGGGGCAAGGATACCTCTACAGTCCACCTGTCCCTGCGGATGAGTTCGAGGTGCTTTTAAGAGGGCAGTGAGGCCAACTGTAACCCGATACTGAAAAAGAAGCATCGTGGGTATTCAGACACTCACAAGGTTCTTCATGTGGTACACCGTCATAAATAGCGGCCTTCTTACTGTTTTGCGGCTACAGTTGCTATTTCAGCAGTTGTAGCGGGGGCATGGCAATCTGTCGCTTGACGGCGCTGGTTCAGCAACTTCTCGGCCATTTGTTCGAAGGGTTTGCTGAAAGGGCCTGCCCCAAATCACTGTCTTCCTCCTACACTTTGAATATAGGCTGCATTGGCCGTCTGTATTGAGTGTAGCCGTGTGGATGCTCCTAAACATTTAAGAGTAGGACTTTGCGCTGGAAGGGTACCTTGAACACTAAGATAGGCATCATCAGCGATCCTCATGCCACGCCAGGGCCTGTTGAAGAGGCGCTGTCTATATTCCGGCAAGAGGGGGTGGAGCATGTCCTCTGCGCTGGCGATATCGCCGGTTATGGTGAGGCGTTGGATGAGACTGTTGAGCTGTTGATGGCAAATGGCTGTGCATGCGTTACAGGCAACCATGAAGCCTGGTATCTCGATCGTGCGGTAGATAAAGAGGATTCATCCACTTATCGCTATCTGAGCGGTCTGCCTGCTTCGCTGGAGATGGTGGTAACGGGCAGGGGATTGTATATGGTGCATGCCAGCCCGCCGGATTCTTTCATGGATGGAATCAGGTTGCTGGATGAATGCGGTGAGCCAATTGACGAGCAGCGGGCTTACTGGACTGGCCGTTTGCAGGGGTTTGCATACGATGTGTTGGTGGTCGGCCATACTCATCAGGTGTTTGCCGAGCGGCTAGGCGATACCCTGGTGATCAACCCCGGCAGTACCCTGTGCAATCATAGCTGTGCTGTTGTGAGTTTTCCCAAGCTGCAGGTCGAGTGGTTTGCCTTGTCCGGCCAGACCCTGCTGAAGTCATGGAACTGGGGGATGAATCAGTTCAGTCAGGGATAAAACGAGGGGTTGAGACAGGTTAGAGTTACCTCAGACTAGTGCTCGCCATGCAGCCATCAAAGCGAACATCATGAATAATCCACCACTTAGCCGATGCAGCCAACGAAGTGGCACGCGTTGCAACAGCGTACGTCCTGCCCAGACCCCAAGTGCTGTAACCAATATCAGGGCAGCTGTTGCCCCCAGCCACACAGGCCAAGGTGCCATACTGCCAGCCAAGCCTGCCACCGCGATCTGGGTCTTGTCACCAAATTCCGCCACCAGGATCAAAAGCAGAGTTGTGTAGAAGATGCCGTGGCCCGGCCTTTCCTTTACCTCTTCAGAATCATCCTCATCCTTGTGAAGAAGGGTGTGAATACCGAAGACACCGAACATCACCGCTACAACGCCAGCACGAATGCGCTCAGGAACCCATGCTGCAATACCTGCGCCGAACAAAACCGCGAGTGCATTCAATACGAGAAATGCCAACGTAGCACCGAGCAGTACGGGCCAATGACGGTGGCGTGCTGCCAGAGTCATACACACTAGCTGACTCTTATCTCCAATCTCCGCCAAGGCGATGAGGGTAAACGACGATAAGGCAGCAGAAAACGATTCAGCAGGGATCATGACTGTGCTGGCACGATACAGAGCTCATATTTGCATGCATAAACTTCAATTGTAATACGAGATGATTTTTAGAAAATCATTCGGATATTTAGGTTTAGAGTAATAATTTCCGGCGCCTAACCGACCTCTGCTCATGGCTGCATGCGCCAATTCAGTCAGGATAATATGTGCTCTAATTCCTGTTTAGAGAATCCGGCATCCTCTCCGTACTCCTGTCTCAGATCCTTATCTGCAAGATCTCTGGCATCAGGTTTGTCATGGCTGTTTTCAAGGTGGAAATCGTACCTGTCCCGTAGGTAGCGGTGGCGCTTCCAGGCATTTCTTTGGGCAACGGCTACTGTGGTTGACTGTTGGGCCCGCAGAGATTTTACGGCACTATTACCCGGCTTCCTCTTTTTGTTCTTTCCGGTTTGTTTATCCTTAACTTGGTGGCGCAGGGCCTCAATTGTGCTTTTGCAGTGTTTGAGTTCAGCCTCCAGTCGTTTGATCCTCTGTTTTAGATCTCGGACGCCGTCCTGGTTCTTAACGATGTCCAGTACGCGGGTCTTGTCTTTCTTCTTTAGCTTTTTCTTTTCTTTCTTTTTCATCATGCATTCAACCTGATAAACATGCCCTGTTCCAGTGCGCCAAAAGTTGTCTATTCTTTCTCCTGAAGACCTGGATTGTAGAGCCGGAACGGATCGCGTAATTTTGAGTTTTTCCAGATTTGCTCTTCATTGGCGGCAAGGTAGTCCTCAAACTGATTGATGGCGTAGATGATCAGATTTTTGTTCCTTCTCGCTTCAGCAAAAACAATCCTGATTACCCCTGAGGCTCAGCTATTGAGTCAGTGGGTGGCGCATACTGAACCTGAAGCCAAATGAGGAGACCGCCATGGCC
>JAMJIN010000142.1:0-10434 GCA_036784775.1 Chromatiales bacterium
CATAGTGCGCGCTACAAGATCAGCCATGACAGTTTCCAAACCAGAGTTGTACCATGACAGGATTTTTAGTTTTTTGCCCCAAAACCCTGTCAAGTGCTTTTTGTAATTATTTACTGCTTGCCACGGGTTTTTGAGAAGTTACATTAACAATTGATAACGCTTTGTATAATAAGGAAAAATAGACTAAATCGGAGGACGGTAAAAAGAAGAAATATATTCCTAATTCTCGATTATTTCAAGAAAATTGTCAAGATTTTCTGTAGGTCGGGTTAAATGCGCACTATGCCAAGCATGAATTTCGTGGCTTGGCTTGCCGCGCATCGTAACCCGACGCAGTTTTGTCGGATTACGTCGCGCGTAAAATGTTGAGACAAAAAGCAGCTTTGTGCCACTGCGCGCCTAATCCGACCTACGCCATATTGTGCTGAAATAGTTACAATCAGCCTTCCTCTCTCTTTTTCAGACCGGCCTGCTCATTGAATTCGAGCTTGCTTTTTGCCCTCAGACCCTGAATGTACTCGCTGAGTATCTTTTGCTGCAGTTCCGTCATCAACTCCTTGCGGACTGACTCAATCGCTGGGGCAGGCAGTTCCCTTGTCTCTTCCAACAGAATGACATGCCATCCGAACTGGGTCTTCACAGGTACTTTGGTATAACTGCCGGTTTCCATCGTCTTGACGGTATCGGAGAAGGGTTTGACCATCTGATCCCCATCAAACCAACCCAGGTCTCCGCCGTTTTTACCCGTAGGTCCGGTAGAGTGAGTTTTGGCCAGTTCAGCAAAATCAGCATCCTGTTCCAGTTCGGTAATGAGTGACTTGGCCTGCTCCTCCTCTTTGACAAGGATGTGCCGTGCTTTGTACTCAACAGAGGATTTTCCCGCGTATTTTTCATCGTAAAGCTTCTGCTGATCCGCATCGCTGGGCAGGTTGGCTTTGACGTATTCCTGAATCGCGGTCTGGGTCAGCAGCTTGGCGCGTAACAGCGCCAGTGTGGCGGCGACTTCAGGACGTTTATCAATATTTTTTGCTTCCGCATCCTGGGCGACGATCAGCACATTGGCCAGTTCGTTGAGCACAGTCATCTGCATCTCCTGGGATTTGTCGGCACCGGGGATGCGGCCGGCACGGTCCTGGAAGTAGATGCCGTACATGGGTTTGGTGACCGGCTGTCCGTTCACGGTGAGCAGCACGTCCGGGGTCAGCACCGTATCGTTGCGGGGATGGGTCGGCGGCAGGATCGCAGAGCGTTTCTCTTCACTGGCCGGCGCGGCAGTTTTCTGATTGTCGCTACTGCCGGCTTCTTGGCTACAGCCAACAAGGAGTGCTGCGCCGCAGAGTGTAGTTACGAGAAGTTGTTTCTTCATTGTCGGACCTTTGGTAGATAAAATTTGGTTTGAATTCCAGTTAGCGTTCGTAAGAGCTGCGAAGATCTTCATTTAACCCGGCAGAACCTTCTTGAAAGGTTTCACCGTCACTCGATTATAGACGCCGGCCGTTACATAGGGGTCGCTATCGGCCCACTCGCGGGCGTCTTCCAGGCTGGGGAATTCCGCCACTACAAGGCTGCCGCTGAAACCTGCCGGTCCAGGATCTTCCGAATCGATGGTTGGGTGTGGACCTGCCAGCAACAGCCGTCCCTCCTGCTGCAGTTTTTCCAGTCGCTGCAGATGATCCGGGCGAACCTTCAGCCTTTGATCAAGACTCTCTTCATGATCTTCTGCGATGATGGCGTAAAACATGTTTCAATTCTCCTCAGGCGCTTCCTCAGTATCCCGCATATGACGTGCCAGATAGAACGCCTGCAGAATGATGAAGACCATTGTCAGGCCCATCATGCCGAAAA
Source organism: Chromatiales bacterium (assembly GCA_036784775.1). Classification (GTDB taxonomy): domain Bacteria; phylum Pseudomonadota; class Gammaproteobacteria; order Chromatiales; family Chromatiaceae; genus QGON01. The sequence continues at coordinate 1,846 of JAMJIN010000142.1, forward strand.
GTTTGAAATTTACCCAACTCTCTTCAAGAGACTTTGCATTAAGGCACATTTCCAACTCATTTGACTGAAACAGGGTGCTGCACTGGTCGAAGTCGATCTCTGAAATGCCTGTTTGATGGATCAGGGCCTGTTCAGCAATAAAAAAGTCGTTGGCCACGTAGAGGTTGAGAAACCCAAGCAGGATGAAGAAGAGCCCCCAGGTGGTATTCAGCTTTCGCCAGATGAGTGACGGGACATTAATGCTGCCGCCCATCATTCGTTCCAGCAGTGGTTTTTCCCCAACAAACAGACTGCCGAGAAATACTCCACCGAAAAGCCAGTTGATTACCGAGGGCTTCCACATTATGAAGGTACGATCCTGCAGAATGAGGGTCAGGCCGCCGAAGATAACCAGGATCCCCAATGTGATGAGATGCATATTCTCAACATGGCGGTGGCGCAGCCAGCCAAATCCCACCTGGACGAAAGACGCCGCAATAGCCACAGCAGTGGCTGCGTAGATCCCATACAGTTTGTATGCGACAAAGAAAAGTATGACCGGGAAAAAATCGGCTAGAAACTTCATTCCTGTATCGAGTCCTTTAGGAAGTCTCTGAATGAATCGTGGCTGCTCATCCAGATTTATTCAGAGGCTCCCTAGTGTAACGTGCGCTGGGCGCTCCATTTGTGAAAGTAACGCAATACAATATCACGCACATGATCCGGGTAGTTCAGCGCCTCCATCTGCTCCATTCCCTGCCTGAAAAAACCGGCCGCATCCTCTGGCAATTTTTCCACGAGATTTCCGTAAGCCTCTTCCATCAGTTCGCTGCGGTGGCTGCGAGTGGCGATAATCGCACGGTTGAGCAGGAGTGCGCGCCACGGGCGGTTGGGGTTGCTCCTGTCCCGGTCGCTCTGCAACAGCGGTGACACCGCATCCTGAATCTCCCCGGTGAGAAGATAGAGTTGTTCAAGGTGTAAAGGTTCCCCGACCGTGTTGGCCAGAATCGCCAGTGCATTTACCACGGGTTCCAGAGTGCTCAATTCACCGCTTTGGCGGGCTATCCAAATGGCGAGGGGGAAGGTGAGATTTTCCAGTTCACGGCTGTGCCTCTCCATTTTCAGGTTGTCGGCGCAGATGGAGATATCAATCAGCAGATTGATGCCGTAGTCCCCAAGTTCATGTATGTCATGATTTGCCATCATCGACAGATCTTCCCGGCTTTGCTCGGGGATTGGGGCACAATCGATACGGCAGTTGTCGAGTGTTCTGAGCAGGTCAAAAAGCTTGTGCATAGCCTGTATGATGAGATCCGGTGGCTGGACCTCTCCAGAGGATGGCTGGCCGACATCTTCGTAAGCCTCGGCCACGTCATTGGCGAGGTCGTGGAAACTGTCGGCAATTGAGTTGATATCTACCAGCGGGAGTTGCATGCCCGGATTGTAGCAGGCAGTGGTGACTTCGTCTTCTGCCCTTCTGACATCTTGGTGAGACCTGTAGGATGGCCTCAAAATCTATGCCAAACAGGGCCGCAGATATGCTGAAACAGTACAAAAACCTCTCATTTGCTGGTTGTTTTCTACTCATTTCACTCTGTTTCTCATCACAGGGGGCGGCGGACGACACTATCAGTGTCAAGATCATTGGCATGGAGTTGGCGCGTGATATTGCAGATGCGGCAGTTTTGGCCTGCCGCGCCAAAGGATATCAGGTCAGCGCAGTTGTGGTCGATCGCAATGGGGATATCCGTGCTGCTTTACGGGATGATCTCGCATCCAGGTTTACCCTGCAGATCGCCGAGGAGAAGGCGAATGCCGTGGTGATGTCCGGGCTTAAATCCGGGGAATTCCGGGAGAACCGGCAGGATATCCGGCCGGAAATGAACCATGTTCGTGGAATATTGATGATGGTGGGAGGTGTCCCAATCAACGCAGCGGGAAGCAGACTTGGCGCAGTGGGAGTCAGCGGAGCGCCAGGCGGGGAAAAAGATGAGGCCTGCGCAATCAAGGGGCTTGAGTCGGTTGAAGAGCGGCTTGAGTTTGCCGAGTGATGAAACAGCGGTAGGAAGGTTAGAGCAATAAGTCTTCCTCAATGCGGTGATAGAGGCTTGCAGCAGCGATGAGCGAGTTGGCTGTGAGCGCCGGTACGCCATAGACTTCAGTCGTGACGGCATAATCCTCATTGATCTTTTTCAGCAGCAGATCAAAGTCTCCATCACCAGACAGCAGTACCACGGTGTCAACGTCTTGGGCTGATTCCATCACATCGATGGTAATACCAACGTCCCAATCACCTTTGGCAGAGCCGTCACTCCGCTGAATATAGGATTTGAGCTTTACTGTGAAGCCAATTTTCCTGAGCGCATTTTGAAATTTCAGCTGTTTGTCGTCACCTCGATGAATCGCATAAGCGACTGCGGAAACAATCTCCCCTTTAGCATTAATTCGCTGCCAAAGTTTTCGATAATCAAATTGGCGACCGTAGGTCTGTCGCGTGGTGTAGTAGATGTTTTGCACATCGACGAAAATAGCGATTTTTTTCACGGCAATGACCTGTTGGTGAGATAGTTATTCTCGAACAAAGCTGACCCTATACCATCAGGCGGGGGGTGTGAAGCGACTCGCTGTTCTTCCCAAACCTTCAGAGCGGAACCCCAGGATCCGACTAAAGTTTTTCACCAAGTTGCCGCATATAGGAGAGGTATTACATTTTGTTGGCTGCCCATGTACTGAGACAGCGCTCAGTCAGGGCCTTCTCATCGGCGTTGGTAGCGCGGTAACCGAAAACATACAAACCGTCAAGAAAACGGCGCATTGGCATTGGCGGCGTGCCGGCTAGAGAAGGAAAAAATGAACCAAGATCATAAACTTATCCTGGTGGTTGATGACGAGCCCCTCAATCTGACGATCATCTGCGAATATCTGGAATCTGCCGATGCCGGCTACCAGTGGGAGACGGCGGAGGATGGCGCAACTGCTTGGATGATGCTGGAACAGGCACCGCATCGATATGCCGCAATTCTGCTCGACCGGATGATGCCTGGCATGGATGGTATGGATGTTCTCTCACGTATCAACAGCCATCCGGTTCTGAGGGAGGTGCCGGTCATCATGCAAACCGCCTGTGCTTCCAAAGAGGATATCGAGGAGGGCACCAAGGCCGGCGCATACTATTATCTCACCAAGCCGTTCAGGGAAGAGGCGCTGGTCTCAATTGTCCGGACGGCGGTCAACGACCAGCTGCGCTACCTGAACATCAGGAGAGCATTGGACAGCAACAGATTTACTCTCGGTCTGTTGCAATCGTGCCGCTTTCAATACCGCTCGCTGAGAGAAGCGCATGACCTCTCTACCTTATTGGCGCAGGCCTGCCCAGACCCTGAAACCGCTATCACCGGGCTCAATGAATTGATGATCAACGCGGTGGAACACGGAAACCTCAGGATCGGCTATGAAGAGAAAAGCCGGCTCAACGAAACGGGTAACTGGGAGAAGGAGGTCAACAGACGCCTCGGGCTGCCGGAGATGCTAAACAGACAGGTTGAGGTGACGTTTGAGCGCCGCGATGGAGAGATCCATGTTCATATCACAGACCAGGGTGAGGGTTTTGATTGGTTCCCCTATCTGGAGATATCAGCGGAGAGGGGGAGCGATAACCATGGCCGGGGCATCGCTCTGGCGCGGCTGATCAGCTTCAAGCGGCTGGAGTACCTGGGAAAAGGCAACCGGGTGCTCGCTGTCATCAACGCTGCAGCACCCGCCCAGACCGAAGAATGAATGCTGGTGACTCAGTGATGACACCCTCTGACAGCAGACTGCAGCTTGATAACAAGCATATCCACCAGGAGGCATTCAATCGCTCGGAAGACGCAATCCTGCTGCTGCAAGGTGAGACATTTGTCGACTGTAATCCAGCGGCAGTCAGGATGCTGCACGCTGCGGACAAATCGGAAGTACTGAACTCACACCCGGCCGACCTTTCACCGGAGCGACAACCTGATGGTCGCTTTTCCAGCGAAAAAGCGACAGAAATGATCATCACGGCGTTGGAAGCGCACTTCCACCGCTTCGAATGGTGGCACCGGCGCGTTGATGGTGAGGAATTTCCCTGTGAAGTAATACTCACCACACTCCATGTTGGTGACGAAACGCTCCTCCATGTCACCTGGCGTGATCTGACCGAAGAGAAAGCTGCCCGACAGCAACATCAACTCCTGGAGACTGCCTTCAAGCAGTCGCCCGATGGTATTGCCATAGCTGGAATGGACGGGATCATCCGTACTACCAACGAAGCCTGGGCAAGAATGCACGGCTATTCGGCAGACGAGCTCACCGGTAGACACCTTAACCTTTTTCACACACCTGAGCAGATGGAACGGGATGTGGAGCCCTTTAATCAGGAGGTCGTTGCCCTGGGGGGGCACAGCGGGGAAGTGGGGCATGTCAGGCAAAATGGCGAGGTCTTCCCCACCTGGATGACTGTCACCCTGTTACGGGATGATGAAGGAGTACCTGTCGGGCTGATCGGATCGGCGCATGACATCTCGGAACGCAAGGCTCAGGAACGCCGGCTTCAGGAGTCCGAGATTCGCTACCGCACCCTTTTCGAACTGGCGCCAAACGCCATAGCAACGATTGATTTGGAGGATGGTAGGTTTGTCCAGTTCAATCGTTTTGTCCATGAAAATCTCGGTTATACCCGGCAGGAGTTCGAAAGATTGAAGATCACGGATGTCGATATAATCGAATCCCCCGAAGAGGTGCAACAACATCTACAGAAGATCAAACAAGAGGGTCATGACGTTTTTGAAAGCCAACACCGCACAAGGGATGGCCGGATACGAAATGTGGAGGTGGTCTGTCAGCTGATCGAGATCGATGGCAAGCAGTTCAATCAATCGGTCTGGCGTGATATCACTGAGCAGAAGAGATCGGACAATGCGCTCAGGCAAGAGATGCAGCGCCGAACCAGTCTCTCCAGGCTGCTGGAGATCTCACTGAAGGGTCTTGGGCAGCAGGTGTTGCTACAGAGATTTCTTGCAGAACTGCTGGATCAGCCGCTGATGAAAGTCCGGGATAAGGGTGCCATCTTTCTGGCTAACGAAGCAGGGGATCGACTGGTTCTCATTGTGGAGCACAACCTGGGGAAAAGCCTTACCAACCGCTGTGCCAGCGTGCCCTTTGGTCACTGTCTCTGCGGCCGGGCGGCGATGCAAGGCAAACTTGTTCACTCTCTCTGCAGTGACGATCACAGGCACGAGGTCCAGATCACGGAGATGAAACCCCACGGCCATTATGTTATTCTGGTGGTCGGAGACGGGCGGGTACTGGGCGTGATCAACCTCTATCTCGAACCCGGGACCGAATATGACCCGATGGATGTCGACTATCTCAGCGCAGTGGCGGATATCCTCGCCGGTGCACTCAAGCGCTTGCATGTTGAGGATAAACTTCATCAACACAGCCTGCAGTTGGAAGAGACAGTGAATGAACGTACGGGGGAACTGGCCAGGGTCGCTGCCAAGGCTGAGGAAGCCAACTTGGCAAAGTCCCGCTTTCTGGCCAATATGTCCCATGAGCTGCGTACACCGATGCACGCCATTCTAAGCTTTTCCAGCTTGGGTATGCAGCGTCTGAACCAGGTAACTCTGGAAAAACTGGGGACCTACTTCACCTACATCAATGAGAGTGGTGACCGGCTGTTGCTTCTGCTCAACAGCTTGCTGGACCTGGCAAAGCTGGAGTCTGATCGGATGTCGATGGCGTACACAGCCGCTGATCTTCAGGAAATCGTCAATCAGTGTGCAACCGAGCAGATGGCCAGATTGGAGGAACAGGCGCTGACGCTGGAGATCGTCCCGCCAACCTGTGAAACCAGGGGCTGTTTCGATTCGCAACGCATTGGCCAGGTCATCGGCAACCTGTTGGGTAATGCGATTAAATTTACGCCGGCAGGCCGGCGGATCTTCATCTCCTTCAGTAACGGCACACTCCTCAGTGGACGCAGAAAAGAGGATCAAACCCAGTGCATCTCACTGCGACTGAGTCTGCGTGATGAAGGTATAGGTATTCCAGAGGATGAGTTGGAGGCTGTATTCGACAAGTTTATTCAGAGCAGTAAGACACGCAGTGAAGGCGGGGGGACAGGCCTTGGACTGGCAATCAGTAAAGAGATCATAGAGGCCCATGGCGGTAGGATCTGGGCGCAAAATTACTCACAGGGAGGTGCGGAGTTCATTTTTGAAGTACCGATTGCACGGGAGTCGGTGACTGACCTTGTATCTTGAGTGGAGTGTTGAACAGTGATGCGAAAGCTAAAAAAACATCTTCTTCCCCTGCTTATGCTCACCACTTTTTTCAGTTCTGAATCCTGCATTGCAACAGAACAGGTGAGTATCTGCGGCACCGGGGATTCGCAACTGCTGTTACGGGTGCTTGGTAAAAAGTTTGAAGCAGACCATCCAGATATCGCTATCAACGTTCCAGATAGTGTTGGCAGTGGCGGCGGTATCAGAGCTGTGGCAAAAGGAAGATGCGATCTTGCCCGTGTTGCCCGTCCTCTACGGGAGAGAGAAAAACACTTTAAGCTGACCTACTGGCTGTTTGCCAGATCCCCTATTGCCTTTGTTCTTCATCCCACCATGGAGCGACCTCGGAATCTTACCGGAAAGCAGATCAACGGAATATACAGCGGCAATCTGGAGAGATGGGAACAGGCAGGCGGCGATAAAGGCAAAATATATGTTATCAACAGAGAGGAGGGAGACTCATCACGTCATATTCTGGAAAAGAACCTTCCCGGATTTTCCGACATTGAGAGATTTGCCGGTAGAGTATTCTATACGACTCATGAAGCGCTGGAGGGAATAAAAAGCCACCGACAAACCATCGCATATTTACCCTTATCCCTGGCGCTGACAAGTAACCTGCCACTATTGTCAGTAGATGGTATTGCTCCGACACCCGACAATGTACGGTCAGGTGCCTATAAACTGGTTACCCCCTTTGGGCTTGCCTGGAAAAGAGAGCCACAGGGCGTTGTTAAAACATTCCTGGAATACCTCAAAACGCCGGCAGCTCAAGCAATCATGCTTGAATATGGGGCTATTGCGGTGACTCAAAATGAATAAAATCCTATGGGTCTCTTAAAGTCACTTCAGGGAAAGATATTAATCTTCACCCTTCTGCCTGTCGTGTTGACGATGTCCATAGCCGGCTATTCCGGGTACCGGATTTTTCTCGATCACGTTGAAATCCAACAGCAGCAGATGATGAAATCCTTTGCCAAAGAACAGGCAGCCCATCTTGATGATCGTTTTGAAATGCGGGCACAAGAATTTCTCAAAATAGCTAACGGCAGAGAATTTGAACGCTTTGTAAAAAACTTTCAGGAAAAATTATTAGTTCGTCAATTGGTTCAACTGCAGGAAGTATTTCCCATTATTCTTCTTGTTGACGAAAATGGGGATGAGATTCTTAAAGTAAACGAAGGCCAAGTTACCGTGAGCAAAGGAGAAGTGAATCTTGCTTCTTTGATTCAGAAGGCCGGAAAAATGAGGGGAGAGTGGTCTTTTCAGTGACTGCCAAACAAGCAGATCTTGGGGAACCTGCTCTTGAGCTGGCATTTTTTCGAAAAGGCTATTTTGAAGAAGAGGTTGATGTACTCCTCTACGGGGTTGTCCCTCTTGCGCAAATCATTGGGGAACTGCTGGAAGAAACAATTGGGAAAACAGGCTTCCTCTCTATAAGTAATCAAGATGCAAGGATTCTTGTGTCTCCGCTTGATAGCGTGATAGGGCAGGAAATCATAGCTGCGGATAAAGGCGGGAGAGAGGTTATTGATGCCATTCAATCGATAAAGCCCTCTTATACACGAGCTGGATTATTTGATCTGGATGCCATGGTCGCTACATTTCCAATGAAAAAGACCAATTTGTCTGTAGTCGTTACGTTTCCCCACGAAGAGTTTGTCTCTGCGCCGCACGACTTGAGGAATAAGGCAATCTTAATCTCTTGTTTTGCTGTCGCCCTATCCGTATTTATTGCATTTATTCTCTCCCGCGCCATTACTGCGCCGCTGAAAAAACTTGAAGCCGCAACGGCAAAAGTAGCCTCGGGCGATTTTGTTGGCGGCCGTGTTTCAATTGATACAGGTGATGAACTTGAGGGATTGGCAGTTGCCTTTAACAGCATGACCAGTGATTTGGGCCAGTATATTGCACAGGAAAAAGAGTCTGCAGCTGATCATGCGGCGCGGGCCGCCACAGAAAAAAAGATGGAGGAAATCAAGGAAAGCGAGAAAAAATACAGAACCTTGACCAATAACATCCCCGGATTGGTGTACAGGACAATATCTGACTGGACTGCTGAATTGGTTTCAGGAATTGAAGAAATATCAGGCTATGAACAGCAGGCGTTTGATTCCGGACAATTAGATTGGCTCATGCTTATCCATCCCGATGATAAAGAGAGGGTTCTTGCAGAAAGTGAACAACTTCCCACCGAGCCCATGACTGTTTGCCAGGAGCGACGTTTGTCAAGATAGTTGTCCAATTCTCTACGCTGCTTCGTCTCTAATTCCAGCTTCTTCTGTTACTTGGTTCTCCGGGT
>JAMJIN010000143.1:0-10326 GCA_036784775.1 Chromatiales bacterium
CCTCAGAGCCATGCTACCTCGTTTGCTTCGGGCTGCTGCAACGACTTCACCACGTCCCGAGACATGGCTGCGGCTTGCTGAACTTTCGTGCTAATCAAGTAAGATATTTACGCTGTCCTGCTACTATTTTAGGAACAAAAAGAGTGATGAGAACCCCAAAGGACGTAAAGTTTTCCTATTGAAACAAATATAGGTTTTTTACAATCCTCGTGCACCTTTGTCTTATGTCTCCATTGCCGGGTGGACGGCTCTGACAGGAGGGATTGTTCCACTCTCTAACATTAGAGGCCTGCGCCCCTCCCCTTGACTCTCTGTTTTTTGCCCCTATTATTAGCTCTCAGTTCGGGTGAGTGCTAATAATGCATATCCCGATAACATTGAAGATTAATCATTTTGCACCCCAATTCAGGAGAATACAGTAGATGAATATTCGTCCGCTGCACGATCGTCTGATCGTCCGCCGTATGGAAGAAGAACGCACCAGCCCCGGTGGCATCGTGCTCCCCGACTCAGCTGCCGAGAAGCCCATGCAGGGTGAGGTACTGGCAGTCGGCAAAGGCAAGGTCGACAAAAAAGGCAAGGCGCACCCCCTTGAAGTCAAGGTTGGTGACAGGGTGTTGTTCGGCAAGTATTCCGGCACTGAGGTCAAGATCGGTGGTGACGAGGTTCTCGTCATGCGCGAAGAAGACATCATGGGTGTGATCGAGGGTTAATCCGCACCAGCTGCCGGAACCGATCGCTACTTAGAAATACATCTACTTTTAGGAACAGAGAAACATGTCTGCAAAAGAAGTTAAGTTTGGTGATGACGCTCGTTCGCGCATGATGAATGGTGTCAATATCCTGGCCAATGCCGTCAAAACCACCCTGGGTCCCAAAGGCCGCAACGTGGTGTTGGAGAAGTCCTTTGGCGCTCCCACCGTCACCAAGGACGGCGTCTCCGTGGCCAAAGAGATCGAACTTACCGACAAGTTCGAGAATATGGGCGCACAGATGGTGAAAGAGGTCGCCTCCCAGACCTCCGACGTGGCCGGCGACGGCACCACCACTGCAACCGTGCTGGCCCAGGCCATGGTGCGCGAAGGCCTGAAGGCCGTTGCTGCCGGTATGAACCCGATGGATCTGAAACGTGGTATCGACAAGTCCGTGACGGCGGCTGTTGCAGAGTTGAAAGATATCTCACGCCCCTGTTCCGACGACAAGGAGATCGCCCAGGTCGGCAGCATCTCCGCCAACTCCGATCCCAACATCGGCGACATCATTGCCGAGGCGATGCAGAAGGTTGGCAAGGAAGGCGTTATCACCGTGGAAGAGGGTACTGCTCTGGATAACGAGCTGGCTGTGGTCGAAGGTATGCAGTTTGATCGCGGTTACCTCTCCCCTTACTTTGTGAACAACCAGCAGAGCATGTCCGCTGAACTCGAAGAACCCTTCATCCTGCTGCACGACAAAAAGATCTCCAATATCCGTGATCTGTTGCCTGCATTGGAAGCGGTTGCCAAGTCCGGCAAACCTCTGCTGATCATCGCTGAAGATGTGGAAGGCGAGGCGCTGGCGACTCTGGTGGTCAACAATCTGCGTGGTATCGTCAAGGTTGCTGCAGTCAAGGCGCCTGGCTTCGGTGATCGCCGCAAGGCCATGCTGCAGGATATTGCTATCCTGACCGGCGCCACCGTGATCTCCGAAGAGGTTGGTCTCTCCCTGGAGAAGGCCGGACTGGAGGAGCTGGGTTCCGCCAAGAAGATCCTTATCACCAAGGAAGAGACCACCGTCATCGACGGGGCCGGTTCCGAGAACGATATCAAGGCCCGGGTCGAGCAGGTCCGAGCCCAGATTGAAGATACCTCTTCTGATTATGATCGTGAAAAGCTGCAGGAGCGTGTTGCCAAGCTGGCAGGCGGTGTGGCCGTGATCAAGGTTGGTGCAGCCACCGAAGTCGAGATGAAAGAGAAAAAGGCCCGCGTCGAAGATGCCCTGCATGCGACTCGCGCTGCCGTGGAAGAGGGGATCGTACCCGGCGGCGGCGTCGCCCTGGTGCGCGCTTTGCAGGCGCTCGGCGATCTGACTGGGGATAACCATGATCAGGATGTCGGCATTACCATTGGCCGCCGTTCCATGGAGGAGCCGCTGCGCCAGATCGTGGCCAATGCCGGTGGCGAGCCCTCTGTTGTACTCAACAGGGTGCGAGAGGGTGAAGGCAACTTCGGTTTCAATGCCGGGACCGATGAGTACGGCGACGTCGTCGAGATGGGTATCCTGGATCCCACCAAGGTGACTCGTGCTGCACTGCAAAACGCCGCTTCCGTGGCCGGTCTCATGATCACCACCGAGTGCATGGTGGCCGAAGAGCCTCAGGATGCTGCCGCACCTGGCGGTGACATGGGCGGCATGGGTGGTATGGGTGGCATGGGTGGCATGGGCGGCATGATGTAAACGTCCAACCCATCTGCTCAATAGAGCCGGAAAAGCCCCACGTCGTAAGGCGTGGGGCTTTTTTTTGCCCAGGCTAAATTTAATCCAGTAGAGGTCGCTAATAAGTTATCGAAGTAGAAATTTGCGGGTAATCTAACGTTCCTGCAAGGAGAGGTATCATGTTTCGGGGTATGGGTATCACACAAAGGTTTGTCATCGCTACTGTTACTGCGGTGGTCGTGGTTTCATCGATAACCCTCTTTACCGCCTACTCTTATGTTGGCGGCATGCTGCAAGCTGCAGAAGAGCGAGAGCTTGAGGCGGTCTATGCAAATGTCATGGCTGGTGTGAGTGCTGAGGGGCGTCTGGCACAAGCTATGAGTGCGCTGGTGGCGGGTATCCCGCAGGTGAGCAAGGCTTTTTCTGAGCGTGACCGTCCGACACTGCAGGACTATTTTGCGGCAGGTTTTCCCCATCTGAAAAAAACCTACGGCGTCCGCCAGTTCCAGTTTCATGAACCCCCCGCAACCTCTTTTCTGCGGGTGCATAAGTTGCCCAAGTTTGGTGATGATCTCTCCTCATTTCGGCACACAGTGGTTGAGACCAATAGCACTCAAAAACCGATCCAAGGCATGGAGGTCGGTGTGGCAGGCCTTGGGGTGCGGGGTATAGTGCCTGTTTTTTATGAGCAGGAACATGTGGGTTCTGTGGAATTCGGCATGTCGTTCGGCAAACCATTTTTTGATAGCTTCGCAAAACGCTGGGGTGTCAATCTGGCACTTTTCATTAACCGTGATCAGTCGCTGGATGAGTTTGCCTCCACTTTTGATGGTCAGCAGCCGCTGACCCGTGAGCAGCTCAGATCGATTGCTGGGGCAGGAAAGTATTTCGATACTGCGGAAGTGAGGGGGCAGCCGGTATCAGTCTATGCCGATATTGCAAAAGATTACTCCGGCAAACCGATTGGTGTATTGGTGATTGCCAAAGATCGTTCCGGCTATGCGGCGGCGCTTGTTAACCTGTCCTTGATGATTATCGGTCTTGGTGTGGCTTCTTCGTTGATTATCGGTATCTTAATTTGGCTGATCGGTCGTGGGGTGGTCAGTCCACTGCAAAATGTGGCCGTGGCAATGGAGGGAATTGCCTCCGAAGAGGCTAATCTTTCCCACAGACTGGATGAGAGCGGAAATGATGAGATTTCCCGGGTGGCGCGGGGATTTAATCAGTTCGCCGACAAGATTGAGCGACTGGTGGGGCGGGTTTCCGGCGCTGCGAGTGATCTGAGCATCAGGGTTGCTGATTTTTCCAGTCTGGCGGAACACACAGATAGCGGTATTAGAACTCAGCAGCAGCAGACCACCCAGGTAGCCACCGCAATGACTGAGATGTCGGCGACTGTACACGAGGTGGCAAGGAGTGCATCCCAAACCGCGGAGTCGGCCGCCAAGGCGGATGAGCAGGCCAATCAGGGTCGTGAGGTGGTGAGTTCGGCGGTGCGGAGTATCGATGCGCTGGCATCGGAGGTTGGTCGGGCAGTGGAGATGATTCGTCACGTTGAGAGCGATAGTGAGCGCATCGGCTCGGTATTGGATGTGATTCGTGGTATTGCCGATCAGACCAACCTGCTGGCGCTCAATGCCGCTATCGAAGCGGCGAGGGCCGGAGAACAGGGGCGGGGCTTTGCCGTGGTGGCCGATGAGGTCAGAACTTTGGCGCAACGCACCCAGGACTCCACCCAGGAGATCCAGGAGATGATAGAGAGTCTGCAGGTCGGAGTCACTCAGACAGTTGGGGTAATGGAGGCGGGGCAGAAGCAGGCGGCAGATAGTGTCGAGCAGGCCGGCAGTGCCCATCAATCCCTGGAAGAGATCACCTTGGCGGTCGATACTATCACCACGATGAGTACCCAGATCGCCACGGCTGCAGAAGAGCAGAGTATGGTGGCGGAGGAGATCAATCGCAACGTGATGGAGATTACTCATGTTGCCGACGATACAACTGCCGATTCGGCAAAAAGTGCTGAAGCGAGCGAGATGATGTCGCAGGACATTGAGGTGCTGGTCGAGCTGATGGGGTACTTCCATACCAATGGTGGGCATGCTCATGAGCTGCAGCGCGCCAAGGCATCACACCTGGCCTGGAAAACCAAGTTGCGGGGCTTCCTCGATGGCAAGGCCTCGTTGGATGAGCATGCTGCCTTTTCGCGCCATGAGTGCGCTTTTGGTAAATGGTACGATTCAGTGGGTATGAAAACGCTTGCGGATATACCTGAAATGGTGGCGATTGCAGCGCCGCATCAGGAGCTGCATGATGCGATCAAACGTATCGTCGACTACAAAAAACAGGGACAGACAGAGATGGCGGAGGTTGAGTATAAGAAGGTAGCTCCGCTCTCTGAAAAGATCGTTGAACTCATCTCCGCACTTGAACGGAAGATTTGATGTAGGGCGGAGTGTGGGTTGCAGATCGAACGACTGATCTGTGTCATCTTGTGGTTATCTATACCTGCTACTATATTTCTTGTACACGGTCGTCGGGCTTAGTTACAGCAAAGATAGATAATGGATAACATTTCCAGGGAACCCCCTCTCACACTGCCGCACTATCTGTTCATATTTGCCACGGTCTATCTGCTCTGGTTGTTGTTGGTGGGTGAACCTTCGCGACAGGAGCTGATATTAGGCGGCCTGGTCTCTCTTGTCGTGACGCTGGTGTCTGCGCCCCATCTGCTGATCTTCGGCGGGGTGAAGCTACGTATCGATGCGCCGTTTCACCTGCCGCGCTATCTCGGCTATTTTTTTGTTGCGTTGATACGTGCCAACCTGGACATGGCGCGCCGAATCCTCTCCCCCTCCCTGCCGATCAATCCCAGGATGGTGGAGGTGGAGACCGGATTACGCTCAACCTTGGGTCGCCTGATGCTGGCCAACAGCATCACCCTGACACCCGGTACGCTATCTGTCGATGTACAGGGCAACCGTATTCTGGTCCATTGGGTGGATGCTTCCCCCGGCGTTGACCTCGAGGCGGCGACACGAGAAATTGCGGTGGGATTTGAACGCCATCTGGGTGGTTTTCTGCGATGACCCTCAATTCACTGGAACTGATCGTTGCAGCAATGCTTGGTGTTGCTGTCCTGTTGGGTCTGTTGCGTCTGGTTCTCGGCCCCACAGCGCCCGACCGCATTGTCAGTGCCGATACGATTTCCGTAATCATCACCGCCGGTCTGACGGGTCTTGCTGCCTGGTTCGGCAGTGCCCTCTATCTCGATGTGGCGCTGATCTACGGTATTCTCGCCTTCGTCGGTGTGGTTGCGCTGGCAAGAACAATAGAGGGAGGCCGTCAATGAGATTGCTGGCGGATCTGTTCCTGCTGATTGGTGCCGCGTTTGCCTTGTTGGGTGCGTTGGGATTGCTGCGCATGCCGGATACTTATAACCGCATCCAGGTAGGTACCAAGGCGGTTACACTGGGTGCGCTATCATTCATTCTGGGCATAGGATTGCTCTACCCTGAGTGGTGGGCCAAGTTGCTGGTCATTGCCGGTTTTATCCTTTTCACCAATCCAGTGGGTTCATCCTCAATCGCCCGTGCCATCCACTTGGCAGGGATTCAGCCCTGGCAGCGAGCCTCTTCGGATCCTCTGGCCCTGAAAGCCCCTCAAGAGGATAAATCGGCATGATCTGGGTGGCTGCATTGATTGTCATCATGATGCTGGTGGCTGCGGTGACTGTGCTGCTGGTGCGAAATCATATTGCGGCGGTGGCTGCGGCATCCCTGGTTTCGCTGCTGCTCTCGGTGCTGTTCGTATTGTTGAGGGCGCCGGATGTGGCGATGACGGAGGCTGCAGTGGGTGCTGGTCTCAGTAGCGTGATCCTGGCGCTGGCCTTGCGTCGTCTTGGGCTGGGGCGGGTGAAAGATGCGTAATCTGGCAGCCTTGGTCTTTGTCGGTGGACTGGCCTTTCTGCTGCTGGTTATCTTCAATCAGTTTGATTTTGCCCAAGCACCCATGATCGTCGGGCAGGGTATCCTGACGGATGCACCGGACCGGATGGGTGCGGCCAACATCGTGACTGCGGTGGTGCTCGGCTATCGCGGCATCGATACACTGGGGGAGATATCGATCCTGTTTGCCGCCTCGGCGGCGGCGGGTCTGGTGCTGGGCAGGCGCCGGACCGATGCACACCGTGATCCACCCGGCGGTTTCATCCTGCGCAGTGGTGTCGCGCTGCTCTTCCCCCTGATGCTGGTGGTGGGTTTCTATATCATCCTGCACGGCCATCTCACACCCGGTGGTGGTTTTCAGGGAGGCGTAATTCTCGCGGCCGCATTTTTTCTGCCGCTGCTGGCGCGTCCTGAGACCCCGGTCAATCATGCTGGATTCAGCATCGTGGAGGGTGGGGCCGGTGCGGTATTCATCCTGACGGGGCTGGCAGCCCTGCTGCAGGGTGGTGAGTTTCTCCAGCCGCTGCTGGATAACGGCGTATTGGGTGAACTGGTCTCTGCCGGAACCCTGCCGCTGCTCTATCTGGCGGTGGGTCTCAAGGTGGGGGCGGAACTGGCCGGATTGATGGCCCGTCTCGCCGATGTTGAGGTCGATGAGCCATGATGCCGATCGAGCTGGGAATGGTGCTGTATGCCGGGGCCATCGGTCTGGTGGTGATCGGGATTGCCGGCATCGTGCTGTCGCACCATCTGTTTCGCATCATCCTGGCGTTGGTGATTGCCGAGGCGGGCGCCAATCTTCTGCTGGTGCTCTCCGGTTTTCGCTGGGAGGCCATTGCGCCGATTATTACCGGCGGTGGTGCTGTGCAAACCATGGTTGATCCTGTGCCCCAGGCGATGGTGCTTACCTCGATCGTGATCGGTGTCGGTGTACAGGCGTTGGCTCTGAGTCTGACGCTACGCGCCTACGGGGCCTATAAAACCCTGGATATCAGGGAGCTGCAGCGGCGCATGAGTGCCGATCTGGCGGGAGAGGCGGGAACGCCATTGCCGCAGAGTCTGGAAGAGCCGGTGGGCGGGCGGCCTCTGCCTGCGGCTGAGGGTGACGGCAGATGAACGCGATTGTGCTGACCGTGGCGTTGCCCTTGCTTGCGGCATTCGTCGTGCCGGTTTTGTCGCGGGTCTCCCCATTGCTGGGGCGGCTGTTGGGGCCGCTCACCCTCGCCTATGCCATTCTGCTGACCCTGCAGATTTGGCTGGGAATGGAGGGCAAGCCTTACTCCATTGCACTGGGGGGATTTCAACCGCCGCTGGGGATCAATTTCTATGTGGACCGGCTGAGCCTGTTGTTCACCTTTCTGACGCTGGTGACGAGTCTGCTGTTGTGGCCCTGGCGGAATGAAACGGAACCGCGCCAATACGCCTTGACGCTGCTGCTCGCAGCATCCGCCTGCGGTCTGGCGCTCTCCGGCGATCTGTTCAATATCTATGTCTTCTATGAGCTGATCTCGGTTGCCTCCTTTGGTCTGGCGGCGGCCACCCGCAGTGGTGCAGCATTTGCCGCCAGTCTGCGCTACCTGATCCTCAGTGGCCTGGGCAGCGTACTGACGCTTTGCGGCATCGCAATTGTCTATCTTCAGACCGGCACCCTGAATCTGGCGCAACTCTCCCAGTTGGCTCCGGAGGCCCTGAATACCCCCCTGGGAATGTCTGCCTTTGCCCTGATTCTGCTGGGTGTCGGGGTGAAGGGTGAACTCTTTCCGGTCAACAGTTGGGTGCCGGAGGTCTACGCAGCCGCTTCGAGCAGGGTGTCAGGATTATTGGCAGGATTGGTCTCCAAGCTGGCGGTGTTGGTGATCGTGCGCCTGCTGGTGCTGCTGTTTCAACAGGAATCGGCGCTGCAACTGATGCTGATACTGGGGTTGTTGGGGGCGATTAGCGGTGAATTGGCCGCCTGGCGGGCGAAGGATATGAATCGCATGCTGGCCTTCTCCTCCATCGGACAGTTGGGGGTGATCTTTATCGCCTTCTCCATTCCCGGTGAAACCGGTCTGTTTGCCGGTCTGGCGCTCTCGCTGCACCACCTCCTGGTCAAACCCGCGCTGTTCCTGCTGGCCGAGCGTTGGCGGGGTTCGCTGGCGGGACTGCGGGGAGCCGGGCTCGCCTCTCCCGTTGCCGGCGGGCTGTTTGTGTTGCTGGCGCTCTCTCTGGTGGGCATGCCGCCGCTGCCCGGTTTCTGGGCGAAGTTTCTCCTCTTTACCGCTCTTGCGGCGCAGCCGTCAGTGATCTACCAGGTTGCCCTCGGGGTGGTGTTACTGTCGATTGTGATCGAGGCCAACTATCTGTTCCGGGTGGTGATGAACCTGTTTCAACCGGCAGAGGATAATAGTGTGGCGGTCACCAGCGATCACGGCTGGTTGAATCTCGGTACGACTTTTCTGCTCTCCGCATTGCTGATTGCGGGCATGCTGTTTATGGGGCCGCTTGGGGCGTGGCTTGAAGGGGTGGCGATACAGGCGGCTGACCCGGTGCTCTATTTCGACACTGTCTTTTCTGTTTCGGCTATCCACTGAGGGGGGTGCTGTGACGTCATTGGATGAACTGCTGCTCTTCTCCGGTCTGACTCTGGTGCTGATGCTGGTATTGGGACGCTTCAATTACGCGGGCAAGGTTGCCACTGTGTTTTACGCTGGGCAGTTGCTGTTTCTGGCGATGATGGCGGATCGGATCGCCGATGGCGCGATTGTGACTTTCTCGTTGCAGGTTGAACTGTTGGGCCAGCAGATGAGTTGGCGTTTCGACGCCCTCTCCTGGTTTTTTGCAGTCATCACTCTGGGCGCGGGCCTTCTTAGCAGCTGGTACGCCAGCGGCGAGTGGGGAGAGCGCTTTCGCCGTCGAGGCGGCAATCTCTGGCTGTTGCATGTTGCCTTGGCTGCGAATGTCTTTTCCATGCTGATCCTGCTGGGTAGCGGTGATCTGCTGGCGCTATTCATCGGCTGGGAGTTGGTCAGTTGGGCCAGTTTTCTTCTGATGACCGTGGCGGGTGGCCGTGCGATTCAGGCGGCTATGCGCTACATCACCTACGCCATGAGTGGTGCAATGGCGATCCTGGCGGGAATCGTTCTGCTCTGGTCCCATGCCGGTGGCCTGCAGTACGGACAGATTATCGAAGTCATACCGCAACTGTCGCAGGCACAGATCTGGTTGCTGGTGGGGCTGTTTGGCGCAGGTTTTGCGGTCAAGATGGGACTGCTGCCGTTCCATCTATGGCAGGCGGCGGCGTATGCCGAGACACCGGGACCGGGGGCCGCTTTTTTCGGCGCCATCTCTGCCCGCATGGGGCTCTACGCCATCATCCTGGTGCTGGTGCAGTTGATCGGTTTGGCGCGGTTGAGTGAGATGACGATCCCCTTCACCTTTCTGGATATGCGCGACTTCTGGGCCTGGATTGCAGTGCTGACCATTATCCTGCCGACCTATACCGCGCTGCGCCAGAACGATGCCCGCTACCTGCTTGCCTGGCACGGCATCGGACAGGGTGGCTACATGCTGTTGGGTCTGGTGATGGGAGATGCACTGGGGAGTGCCGGTGGACTGATGCATGTGTTCAATCATGCCACCTATCAGGCAGTGCTCTTCTTCTCGGTATTTGCCGTGGTACATCGGACGGGTACCGCTGATCTGAACAAGCTTGGTGGATTGATCACCCGCATGCCGATCTCCTTCTTTGCCATGCTGGTAGGTATTATCGGGCTGGCCGGGTTACCGCCAATGAATGGCTTTGTCTCCAAGTGGTTCGTCTATCGTGCACTCATGATCGAAGGTGAGCCGCTGCTCTTTCTGGGGGCTGTGATCGGCACCCTGGGCACTATCCTGTCGGTCTATAAGTTGACTTGATTAGTACGAATGTTCAGCAGTGACTCACGGAATGAGCCACTGGTTGTTGCAAGATGATGCCACGATCCACAAT
>JAMJIN010000507.1:0-1266 GCA_036784775.1 Chromatiales bacterium
TCCCCCAGTTACGCCGCTTATTATCAGTTAACGATGTGACTGTTTGACCTACATAACTGTTTGACCTGCATAACTGTTTGACCCACGTAACTGTTTGACCTGCATAACTGTTTGACCCACGTAACTATTTGACCTGCATAACTGTTTGACCCACGTAACTGTTTGACCTGCATAACTGTTTGACCCATGTAACTGTTTGACCTACATAACTGTTTGACCTTCACAACTGTTTGACCTGCAGGTGGCCGAGTACAAACAAGAGAAGACAGATGGTCACGTGAGTGTTGCAGACTTCTGGCTCAAGAAGTTCCAGTGTGGCGAGGAGGCCATAGTCGATTCGGTGGGCCGCAATCCACGTCTTTTCCGCAGCGACATCAAAGCGATGTGCGAGAAAGTCGACATCCTGCTGCGATATGGTGCGACCCTTGATGATGTGCGTGCGCACAGTCATGTTCTCAAGAACCGCACCGTGGCGACCATCGAGACTCGAGCACGCGAGCTCAGTCGTCTGTGTGCCCCGCCGCTGTCTGTTGCGTGGATCGCTCAATCCGAATACATCTACCAGGAAATCCTCCACAATTACTCAACGGCGGAAGACGAGCAAGCCGATAAACTTAGTTATATACAGAAACAATTTGGCATCTCCGACTCGACGGACAACATTGATCTGTGGCGTAAAATACCATACGTCAGTCGGCAACAATTTCGCATACTACGGCCAAAACTCGAGTTCTTACGCTCGAAAGGTTTCACACACGACGACATTGTGATGGCGCCATACATCTTCAAGCTCGGCCTTGAGAGCATGCGTGCGATTTACGATGAGCTTGAGGCACATGGCATCGAGACGATCACACTGAGACTCATATGCACCTTCTCGCAGCGACGGGCCATCTCCAAATATCGCCTGCCAACGCACATCCTTGCAAAGGTCATTGGGTGCGCACCAGAGGCGATTGGACCGCTGCCAAAAGAGATGCGGGTCATGTTTCTGCAGACAACTTCCATCATGTCGGCGAACTTCCGTTTCTTGTGCGATGAGTGCGGCTTTGATCGCGATCACATACGTAGACTTCCCGTCATTCTCGGACACGACCACGCGTTGCTATGCGAGCATTGGACCATTCTACCACAACGGGACGAACTGCAGCCATTCGATGAGTGGACCCGGGACAGGTGGCGCCTCCTGAATGTGCTGCAGTACTTCATCGAGAGAGAAAACAATTTCAAACATCCGGTCGTCTTCTCAAATCACGAGTCCGAAAC
>JAMJIN010000144.1:0-10141 GCA_036784775.1 Chromatiales bacterium
GGATGTGACGTTCTGACGGAGGATGTATCGACGCAGCGAGGCGGCCTTCGCCATCTATGCGCGGTTTTACTCAGCCGCTAACACCTGCTGCTTTTGCCAGTTGTCCGATGGTTCTTTCCACGTTGTGCAATCCGGTTTACTGGTGCTCGCGGGCAAGACAAAGCTGATGATTGGATAGAACCTCAATGATTCGACAATCGGCAATTTGATCGCCGCTGCATTGGTTGATCATGCGTTTCAGTTCTTTTCGCATCCCCTGCAAGCGTTCGATTTTTGATTCGACATCCTTTAGATGGCTGCGTGCTATCTGATCGACCTGTAGACAGGAGTGGTCCGGGTTGTCGCTCAAGGCGAGAATCTCGCGAATCTGTTCCAGCGAGAATCCAAGTTCACGGCTATGACGGATAAACTTCAGCCGGTCCATCTGTGCTTGATCATAAACGCGTTGATTGCCGGCATTTCTTTGCGCTTTTTTCAGCAGGCCCACCTGTTCGTAATATCGAATCGTTTGCACCTGGCAGTGACCAGCCCGGGCCATTTGGCCGATGGAATAGCGATGGTTCATGGAAAACTTTTGAAGCTACAGTGACTGTAGCCTGTAAACTTACTGCAATGATTCCGGTTTAACAAGTGAGTGATAAAAATGTCAGGTTGCAGTTGTGAAGCCAATGTCCCTTTTGATGGCATGTCGAAAACGTATAAGAACGTGCTGTGGGTTGTTATTGGTATTAATTTCGTGATGTTCATGGTCGAGATGGTTGCCAGTCAGCTTTCCGCGTCCATGGCTTTAAGCGCTGACGCGCTGGACTTTTTTGGCGACAGTTTGACCTACACGGTGACTTTACTGGCCATTGGACACGGGTTGCGCTGGAGAGCTGGCGCAGCCATGATCAAGGGGGTGAGCCTGGGCATAATGGGGCTTTGGGTACTGGGTTCAACCTTGTATCAGGTTTTTGTTCTGGAGGTTCCCAACGAGATGATCATGGGCTTGATCGCCACGGTGGCCTTCGGCGCCAATGTGATCAGCGCACTGTTGCTGCTCAAGTATCGAAATGGCGACGCTAATGTCCGTTCGGTCTGGTTGTGCAGTCGCAATGATGCGATAGGAAACCTGGCCGTGCTGATGGCGGCCGGGGTTGTTTATCTCACCCAGAGCCGCTGGCCGGATTTGATTGTGGCCTTTTTAATGGCTGGGCTGTTTTTGCATTCAGCAACCCTGATTCTGGTGCAGGCCCGAAAAGAGATGGTACAGGCCAGCAGTGATCTCCTGGTAACTTGTTCCAGCACGGGAGAGAGCTAGCTGAAGACTGTTTTATAAAAATGGCTGTTATTATCGGAATGGCAGGTGTCGGCAAAATAGACAAGCCTTCCTGCACGGTCTTTTACATTATCAGAAGCTAAGAAGGGCTTAATATACTCAATCAATTCATCAACAGAATGTTCTTCATCGGCAGAAATATTTAACTCCTTATTTATCAACTGAAACATTCCATCCATCTCATTACGCTAGAAAACTGCTGCCTACAATCAATATATCAGGGAAGTTAATACTCATTAGAGGATTAAGAGCCTGTGGAGTAAGCCTGAATTCCTCTATAAATAGTTCAGATGCGCTAGAGACAACGGCTATGACGTCTTGGCGTTGTTTGTGATAATCAGAAAGTGCTTTATGTAGATCGCATTTGGCAAAAGTTATTTGGAAATTATGGGTCAGATCACCCAGTTTATTCAGCAGCGTCCTGAGCGGAATCTTAATTTCTTCATCCGGTTTAAAATACAATACCTCGATCAAACTATTGGTTTTTGTTGCAAGATTAACAACAAAGTAGAATGCTGGTCCCATCGGGTCCGTGCTGGCGATCAGTACGATTCGGCCTTCCCCTCCTGACATGCGATAGTTCTGGCTGCGCTTCTCAATTTGGGCGATTTTATCCGCAGTCGGTGACATTTCTCCGAGATCCTGATGGGCCAATCCCTGGCCCATCATCTGCAATGTGGACTTCAGTTTATCAAGCATGATCAGCTTCCTGTGAAATACTGGCTGTTCACTGCCATGTGGACAAAGATGCTTGCGACATAACCGGCGGCAATAGCCGGTGTCCATTTGAGATGACCAAAAAAGGTGTATTTGCCCCGGGCCTGTCCCATGAGAGCCACGCCAGCTGCCGAACCAATGGATAGCATGGAGCCACCGACGCCAGCGGTCAGGGTGACCAGTAACCACTGGCCGGTGGACATGTCTGGGTTCATTGTGAGGACGGCAAACATCACCGGGATATTATCAACAATGGCGGAAAGGACGCCGACGGTGATGTTGGCATTGGTGGCTCCCCAGCCTGTGTACATCAACTCGGAGGCCATGCTCAGATAACCCAGAAAACCGAGACCGCCTACACAGAGCACCACACCGTAGAAGAAGAGCAGTGTATCCCATTCAGCCCGGGCCACCGGACGAAATACATCGAAACTGACGATGTCGCCCAGCTGCCCATCGTGCTCAGCGTTTTCCTGGCGGCTAGTGTGGTACCGATAACAGGTTTTCTTCAGAAAAAAACCGAACAACTGGAGGTAGCCTAACCCTGTCAGCATGCCAATAACGGGTGGCATGTGCAGAAAATTGTGAAAAGAGACGGCAGTGGCGATCGTTGCAAGAAAAAGTACGATGATACGCTTTGCCCCACGCTGCATCAGCACCTCTTCCCCGGATGCTTCTGGTTTAACATTAGGTACAGCGAAATGCATGATGGCAGCAGGAACCAGGAAATTGACGGCTGCCGGAATGAACAGGGCAAAAAAGGTCCAGAATTCCACAATCCCCTTTTGCCAGACCATCAGCGTTGTTATATCGCCGAAGGGTGAGAAGGCGCCGCCGGCATTGGCGCCGACCACGATATTGACACAGGCGAGGGTGACAAAACGGCTGTTGTCACCTCCTACGGCCAATACCACGGCACACATAAGCAGTGCAGTGGTGAGGTTATCCGCGATTGGGGAGATGAAAAATGCCAGGGTGCCGGTAATCCAGAACAGGGAGCGGAAACCGAAACCACTACGCACCAACCAGGCGCACAGTGCGTCGAATACCCGCCGCTCCTCCATCGCGTTGATATAGGTCATCGCTACCAAGAGGAAGAGCATCAGTTCGGCGTATTCCAACAGGTTATGACGAGCTGCGTGTTCTGCTGCTGTAGGTAGGCCGTGATTGGCATAGACCCAGGCAATGAATCCCCAGATCAGGCCCGCACCTAAAATGACGGGTTTTGACTTGCGTAGATGGGTAAATTCCTCGGCCATTACCAGCACATAGGCCAGCAGAAATATGCCTATGGACAGAAAGCCTACCCAGCTTCCGGTCAGGTCCAGCTGGTGTACTTCGGGCTCTGCTGACATTGCCACCCCTGGTAATGCCAAGAGCAGGAAAAGAGGGGTAAATGTCTTTATTGGATTTATAAACTTCATTACGACATTAGTCCTCAGAATACCAGATTCATCATGACCATCATCACGACCAGAAACAGCACAGTCATGATTCCGCCTGCTTTCATGAAGTCCGCCACTCGGTAACCTGCCGGGCCCATGATCAAGGCATTCACCTGGTGGGTTGGGATAAGGAAAGAGTTAGAGGTGGCGATAGCCACGGTCAGGGCGAATACGGCAGGATTGGCGTCTGCGCCAATGGCGATGTTGACCGCCAAAGGTACCAACAGTACGGTGGCGCCAACATTCGACATGACCAATGTAAAGAAGGTAGCCAGTGCTGCCACTGCAGTCTGGATGACCCAGATCGGCATGTCACCGACGACGAAAAGCACCTGCTCTGCGATCCATTTTGCGGTACCCGTTGTTTCCACTGCCAGTCCCAGCGGAATGAGCGAGGCAAGCAGAAATACCGTCTTCCAACTCACTGCCTCGTAGGCCTCTTCAATATTCAGTACACCCGATAACACCATTCCCATCGCGCCTGTGAGAAGGGCTACCGAAAGACGGATATCGGTAAACAGCACCATGAAGAGCGCGATGCCAAAAAAGATAGCGGCAGGCAGTATTTTGTGAGGGCGCAACTCCTCCTCACGCGGATACTCTGTCGTTACCACAACGAAGTCGCGATCCTTTTCTATTCGTTCGAGGGCATTCCAGGGTGTATGCACAACCAGGGTATCACCTGGGTGAAACGGCATGTTGCGGATATCCTCTCCCTCACGCATCGTGGTGCCGTCACGATGCAATCCGATCATGGCTAATCCATAAGTTTTTCGCATCCATACATCGCGGGCACTTTTCCCGATCAGGATGGAGCCGGGTGGGATGACAACCTCAGCAATACCGGACTTTGCGGCGGAAAGTGATTCTGGGAAGGTGCGCAACTCGCGGCGTTTCTTGAGGTTGTACTTCTCTATGAAGTGATCGAGATCATGAGGGTCGGCGACTACTCCCAGCACCATACCGGCCAGGAATTCGGTATCTCGTGCAATAGTGCCAGGGCCGACCCGTGTCTCTTCACCAGAACGCTTGGTGGCAATAACCCGCATGCGATAAGTGGTTTCAACATCATCCAGTTGTTTACCAATCAGGTCGCTGTCATCGGTGACAACAATCTCATTGATGGTGTAATCCACGCCATACACATCATGGAAGTACGCCATGGGATCCGTGCCGACAGTGCTGCTTTCGCTTTTTGTCTTCGGTAATACAAAACGTCCTGCTATCACGAAGTAGGCAATGCCCGTAGCAATCAGTACTACACCCACAGGGGTAACTGAGAACAGCCCCCAGGTTTCCATCTGCTGGCTGGCGGGAAGTGCCTTGTTGGAGGTAAGAATCAGGTCGTTCAACAGGATCAGTGGGCTGGATCCCACCATGGTCATGGTGCCACCCAGAATTGCTGTGAATCCCATGGGCATCAGCAGGCGCGACATTGGTAGTCCCGAACGTGCAGAGATACGAGAAACCACCGGTAGGAAGAGTGCTGCAGCACCCACATTCTGCATAAAGGAAGAGATGAATCCCACTGTGGCTGAAATGATGGGGATAATGCGTGATTCAGTCGTGCCTCCAATCTTTAGTATGAAGGCGGCCACCTTGCTCATAATGCCGGTTTTGTCGAGGCCGGCGCCAATGATCATTACAGCGATGATGGAGATCACCGCATTGGAAGAGAAGCCATCGAACAGGTGTTTGTTATCTATCAGTCCCTGTTCCAGGCCCATCAGTGGGGCCAATAGCGAGGTCAGTCCCAACAGCACCATGACCGTGGCTGCGGCCACATCCACGCCCACCACCTCAAAAGCAAAAAGGTAGATAGTCAGAACCAAAATAGCACTGACCCAGGCTATTTCGATTGAGGGCACTACAATGGATATAAATAGAGCCAGCGCGGCGAATATTATTGCTGCAATAAACTGTTTTTTTGTAACTATTCCTGGCTTTGCGATTGTCTGTTCTTCATCTGCAAGTTTGTTCATTCTTAAACTCTTCGTAAATATTTGGTTTGTCGATATATGGAGTGGTGTGATTTAAGTTCGCACCTGCCCCATGGGCACTAGGCTGCAGATTGTTCGGCCTGGTGGGGTGATGGCCGATCTTCTATGAGTACCAGCGGAACGGGGATACGTCCCCCTCGCTTGGGTATTGCCTCTTCAATAAGTACTTTCGCAGCGTCGTCGTCCGGCATCGCGACCAGAAAAATCAGAGAGAGGTGGTTGCAGATGTAGTTGATGATATCGTCGACGGGGTTCATGCCCAGTGGAATACGATGGTGGTCGAGGCCGGCCACTCGAATTTGATTTTCCAGTGCGGAGATATTTTCCGTATCCGCCGTGCCATGGATTAGCAGGTCGATCTTCGCACCCTGTCGTGAGCAGGCATCAATGGCATAGGCGAGGGGTGCACCAACGCCTCTGCCATCACTGATAAAGGCAATACGGTGAGTGGCTGTTTTTTTTGCTATTTTGCGAGGAGACGGGGAGGGCTTTGCCCTGGTTTCTGATCCCATTCCAAGCACTTTCATCTTGTCGCGCATGGATAGAAATTCCCCTGCATCCTGGTGGGCCAGGCCGGTCAACATCCGTTTCAGGTCATCACTGAGCTTTTTCATAATCTGTATTTCCGAATATTACTTTCCCCTGTTATAGCAACGGCTGTGCCAAGTTAAATGAGCTGTAAGTTATTGATTTAACTAGGTGCATACTGCGTTTTATCTGTGAAGATGTTGCATTCTGAAACGGCCATTGACCTGCTTAGGGGTTTAACAGCGGAAAATGCGTACCGTCATGAAATCTGGTAGCATTGTTGCATTCTGAAACGGGGTGTTGCGTTTTGTTATGTCTACCTTCTTCGATCTGACCAGTTTGCGGGGCAAGATCACCAGTGCTTATGTCGCGCTGGTGGCAGGTACCGTAGTGCTCGCTGTAATCGCCTTTCTGGATCTGTTGTTTCTTGAGCGGCAGGTAACGGAAGGCGAAGTGGTTTCTGATTTGAAAGATGCCGTGTTGGAGATGCGTCGTGAAGAGAAAAACCTGTTCCTCTATAAGGATAATGGGGCGTCTATCAGAGCGGATGAATATGCTGTGTCAGCGCTGGATCTTATGCGAGGGTACAAGGCTTCTCTGGGCGAGATAATGGGCCGGCCCGAGCCATCGATCTTGATCGAAAATATGGACGCCTACCGCGGCAACCTGGGGCTTTGGGATAGCACATCAATTGATGAACGTCAGCCACTCGAAGACGAGATAAGAACGCTCGGGCACCAGATCTACCTCTCCGTCAAATCGCTGTCGAAGCAGGAGCGAAGAATGCTTGAGACAGCGGTTCAAGAGTCTCAGTGGTTTTTATTGATATTCCTTTTCATCATCGGGCTTGCAATTTATCTGGTTGGACGTCAGCTCAAACGCGTAGCACTAACACCATTTAAGAAGCTGGAGTCCCGATTGAAGCCAATCGCTGAGGGACGCTTCAATCATCTGCAACCCCCATCAAGTGATCGTGAGTTCATGACGTTTACTGATGCTTTCAATCAGATGCTGAAAGAGTTGGAGATACGCCAGCGGCGCATGTTGCAGTCCGAGAAGTTGGCGTCACTGGGTATCCTGGCGTCCGGTGTAGCCCATGAGTTGAACAATCCACTCTCCAATATCTCCTCATCCTGTCAGTTGTTAATGGAGGAACTTGATGAGGCCGACCCAAAACAGCTCAATACCTGGTTGAAGCAGATCGATACCGAAACCGAGCGGGGACGAAGCATTGTTCGAACCTTGCTTGATTTTGGCGGCCAACGCGTATTCCAGAAGAACCGGATAAAGTTATTGGATCTTGTTGGCGAGACTCAAATTCTTATAGGTAAAACACTGCGGCATTATTCGGCTAAGCTCACGGTCAATATTCCATCTGATCTCATATTGGAGGTAGACAAGCAGCGTATTCAGCAGCTGTTTATCAATCTAATCCAGAATGCACTGCATGCCGCCGGGAAGAGTGTCAATGTGCGGATCAGCGCCATGATGTGCGAAAAGGGTGTTTCAATGATCCCCGATGGTGCCGAGGTTGCAGGTAACCTCAAATGTATTAATGATTACGATGGACAGTTTGTGGAAATACTCGTTGCCGATGATGGTCCTGGCATACCAGTAGAGCGTCTTTCCAAGGTATTTGATCCGTTTTTTACCACCAGCGAACCAGGCCAGGGCGTAGGGCTTGGCTTGTTCATCGTGCAGGAAATCGTACGTGAACATGATGGTTGTCTCGCTATTGCCTCCCGACCGGGAAAAGGCACCCAGGTCATTGTGTTGCTTCCTGGCAAGGAGTTGAGCCGTGGCTGAGATATCCTCTGAGATTGGTCGGGTCTTAATCGTCGATGACGAAGCAACCGCCGTTGAAAATCTCGCTCATGTATGCCGAAAGGAAGGATACGAAGTTACCACTCGCACAACCGGCATGGGTGCCATCGAAGCCCTGGAAAAAATGCGTTTTGATGTCATTCTGACCGATCTTCAAATGGAAAAAGTGGATGGCATGGCCGTACTTCGTCGGGCGAAGGAATTGGATCCGGTAACCGCCGTGGTCTTGATAACGGGCTTTGCAACACTGGATTCGGCCGTGGAGGCGATGAAAGCGGGAGCATTTCACTATATCGCCAAACCTTTTCGTCTGGATGAAGTGCGGGAAGTTGTACGCAATGCACTCGAGTTCGTTCAGTTAAAACGAGAAAACCGAGACTTGAAGGCGCGGCTGAGCAATGGCCGAAACGAGCCCTCAATCATCACTCAGGACACAATCATGCAGCGCTTGTTGGAGATGGCGCGACAAATCGCCCCAACTGGCACCAATGTTTTGATTACTGGAGAGAGCGGTACAGGAAAAGAGCTACTGGCCCGCTTCACTCATGCGCATAGTGGGCGAAGTGAAAGGGGCTATCAGGCGGTGAACTGTGGTGCCCTGCAGGAAGACCTGCTGGCCAATGAGCTCTTTGGTCATGAGAAAGGTGCCTATACTGGTGCAACGGAAGCACGGGCAGGAATTATTCAGGCAGCTGACGGGGGCACGCTGTTTCTGGACGAGATTGCAGAGATGTCCCTCGGGATGCAGGTAAAGCTACTGCGCGTCATACAGGAGCGAGAAGTCCAACCCCTTGGCTCAACTAAGGCAATACCTGTGGATATCCGCCTGATCACTGCAACACACCGTGACTTGCTTGATGAGGTGGCTGCTGGCAGGTTTCGGCAGGATCTCTACTACCGGCTTGACGTAGTGGAACTACACTTGCCCCCTCTGGCAGAGCGTCGTGATGATATTCCATTGCTGGCATTCTACTTCTTGCGCAAACATGCAGCGCGTATCGGTCGACCAGTGGATGAGATAGAACCTGCAGCGATGGCTGCGTTGCTCGATTATGACTATCCTGGAAATATCCGTGAGCTTGAAAATATCATGGAACGTGCAGTAACCCTGACGCATGAAGAAAAAGTAACTAAGGCAAACTTACCACCTGCTTTGGTGGAGAAATCAGTGCATGTGGTACGTGAAGAGGCAGGACGCTTGCCGACCCTTGAGGAACGTGAAGTTGACTATATTCGCTATGTATTGGAGCGCAACGGACAGAACCGCACGCGAGCAGCGAAGATTCTTGGCATTGACCGCGTCTCTCTATGGAGAAAATTAAAAAAATATGGCATGGAAGAAGAGCAACATACAGGATGAAATTGCCGTGTAAAGTTATGAAACAATATATTGAGCAGCAGTATGGCAAAGGTTGGTATATAGAAAACAGGTTGTTATAACTATTCACTTATAGAATCAATTGTTGGAATTAGATTATGGCTCTTGAGACTCGCGGACTAACAAAAAGGTACAAGAAATTTATTGGGGATGTCGTAATACATACGCCGATAGTGAAAGTGACTTTTCTATTGGTAATTCTATGGCTTCTTTTTGCTGCCGCACTCTATTTGAGCGAGACTGGATCTGAGACAACTACAATCACTTCGTACGGAAAAGCGCTGTATTGGGGAATAGCGGCATTTTCTACTGCAGGTATTGCAGATATGCCGAAAACAGGGTTTGGCGAATTGATTGGTGGCACGTGGATTATCATTGGTTCAATGCTTTTCTTTGGGGCAATCGTTTCAACAATTACGGCCTATTTTATGAGGCCCATGCAGCGTCCGGCGAAACAAATTATTGAAACTATCGAGTACAATTTTGAACAACTTGAGGATCTGTCTGTTGAGGAGCTGGAATTGTTAAAAGAAACCACAGATGCACTTATCAAGCATATGGAGCATCTTAAAAAGAGAAAGCAGGGAAAAAGATGAGTCTTCTATTGATTCGAAATATTATGGACTTCAGATTCCAACAAGTGATTTTGATTCCCGGTTTAATAGTATTCCGTCGTTTACAGGATAAGTGATGCAAAAACACATTAAAATTGCAGGAGTCAATCCATAATCCTTTGATCAATTGGGAGGAAAATTGGTTTCTTTGTGCAGTGATTACGCCGGGTTGGAAAATGAAATAAAAATAGTAGTGGCATTCTCAGATAGAGACCCAGGAAGGGGCAATGCTATCTTATGGCTGACCAAATATTTCGGTGTATTCCCGATGGAGATAGGTGGGCCTGATGGTGAATTGGATCTTCATGATCTAACCG
>JAMJIN010000508.1:0-1264 GCA_036784775.1 Chromatiales bacterium
CGACTAACGGGTTTACGCTATAGCCTAGGCGTTAAGCTATGGCGTAAGAGGTTAGTCCCGGTCCATGCATACGGCCCCTGGGGCCGTAGGCTATAGCGTAAACCCGTTAGTCGGTATGCACGAGCACTAGTTAGGCTCAATTTCCGGGGATTTCCCGCGTAGTCGCGACGTATCGCTGCGCCCAAGAACCACCAGGACTAACTCCTTAGTCCATAGCGCAACTCGTGAAAAATGGCGGCCGTGATAGTTTGGCGGAGACGATTGAGGCGAAATCTTCGGCGAAGTCGGATATTCCGGGATAGGAGGAATCCGCTAGAGATATTTGACGACACGGAATTGTATTCGAAGTTCAGATTTCGTCGTCACGATATTCTGAGAATTGTAGACAAGCTGAGAAATGATTTGGAATACCCAGTAACACGGCAAGGCTCTCTGCCGGCCGCATCCCAAGTGATGGTAGCATTGCGTATGTATGCCACAACGTACAGGTAATGTGTAATTTATCAAGTATTTTCAGTTTGGTAAACAAAATATGCTACTGATTATGCGTGTGCGTGCGTGCGTGCGTTTGGTGGTGGAATATGACCAGAATATCACATTCTAACAAATACTTTTTGTTGCACTCAAATAATTGATTAAAATACAATAATTATTAAAGCCAAAGCAATACTTGTGAAAGTATACGAATACTTTATTAGTACTATTATAATACTAACACATTCGAGGATAAACTTTTGTTACTGAGGATAGAAAGTTATTGCTGACTGTTCAGTCCTCAAAAGCCTGTAAAAAAAGTTGCTGACATCCACACTGTTACAAAGTGTAACATTAAGTTTGCCTTCTATAAGAATAAACTAACATTCCTATCTTATTTGCCTTAGCTGCCTTATTTACACTTGCACCTAGCTGACCACTTAATTGCAATTAGTAACAGCAGCCAACTGGCCACTGTATTGTTTAAAGGTTCCTCTGAGCTGATAAGAAAGGGTGCCTCTCTGTGGACATGGCATCACAAGACAGGGGTTTTATTGCTTGAATGGCAGCTCAGCTATTCAAGTAAAGGCAACTGTTGCCAGTAAGATGCCACCAACATCAAGCAAACTGTCATATTCATAACTAATCAAAGGAGGGCAGTGAAATACTTTGATCTTTCCACCTACAAAATGTTTCTGTTATGTTATGTTTGATATTACCAATCTTTACAAATCGATACTTTATGTAAAAGCTTAACAGTGTCATTACTGGTATATATATCCTTTTCATT
>JAMJIN010000145.1:0-10003 GCA_036784775.1 Chromatiales bacterium
AACCTAAGTCGTGTAGGAGCAGCTTTTGCTGTACTTCTAACAATGGTGGGCCTGGCCCGGTCAATCGACAACGCATCAATTTTTGCAGATAGACCATCGATGCAGGTAACGACAGCGCCAGCTCTTTCAACCACTCGTATCATATTCGTGATAGGTTGGTCTACAGTAAGCTCCCAATGATCTCTACAGTGCTCAGCAGCCTGTTCTATGTCCTCGTTAGAAGAAACATCGAATTGAGGAAAATCCACAGGTGGCAGAGAAAGTTTTTCGTCAAGCAGGCTCACTAATTCATTGAAAAGTGTTCCTCGTGCAACTACCTGTTTTGTAATAGTTACAGGTGCTGTGCGTAATTTCCTAAAATTGCAATGCTGCTCTTCTACTTCATTCCTAATATCACGAAAAAAATATTCTGACAGTACTCCAACGGCATCTGACAACGCCTCTAACATTCCTGGGCCTGGCGGCCTCTCTTCTGTCTCCAACTGGTGAATGTGCTGACGCGATACTCCAACCTCCGCACCCAGTTCAGCTAGAGAAAAACCCGCAACAAGCCTTGCGAGCCGTAATCTTGCCCCTTGAAACTGTGGAGCATTCACGCAGAGCCTCGCTCCGGCTCCACTTCGTTGGCAGGTGGCAAAACGGTTGGCGGGGTCAACTCAACGCCATCACCAGATGGTTTGCCCATGTCAGAAACTGTTGCAACTGGATCAATTAACGGTGCATCCCAACTACACCGTATCTCACCGCTATCCGTGGTTCCAATGAATGTAATCGCTGTGATATCCCCATATGAATCTGCTTCAACTGCAAAACGCCAAAGCAAATCCCTATCTTCAGCCGAGAATTCCATTGATATCTGTTTTAGCTCTGGAAAACTACGAGAAAGAGTCCGTTCCGTAGGTTCGTCAGCCTCGCCTCTGTAAATGCGAATAGGCACAGAGCCAATCTGAAAAATGAAGCGTAAAGAAGGATCAACAATACTCAGCCACAGAAGACCTTCTGCTTCTTTGATTAATGTCATCCGGGTGCGGTCATAGACACGACAGCCGAAACTCCAAGGAGTGTCACCTTGCTCTTCATCGTGAAGTTCAAGTGCTTCTCGTCGAACATGTGCTATTTGGTCCGCAACATATAGGAGTCGCTCTTCTGAAAGATCGGGGTGATAGTCCCAAGGGGCACGGTCAGTCATTTAAATTCATCTCAAAAACCAAGCAGAGACGCAAATAATAGGCATATTTTTATATTTGTCAACTAAACTTCAGCCTGTCAACAGGCCCCCACTTTGTCAACACTGCCCTCCTGATAGACCGCTACCCGGTTCATTATTGGTGTGAGTGTGAGTGTGAGTGTGATCGACCAACTCAGTGCCACTGCTCTCTACACCTGCATCACAGTGGATCTGGCCTAGACATTCAGATTACCGGTAAGGATCTGTCTGTGTGGTTATGATGGCCATAGGGTCAGCGTCTCCCTACTAAGCGGGAGGAAGATCCGCCGCGACCGATCTGCCTTTGGAATTTCGCCAGACCTTCGTCGGAGACCTGACGGGCGATTTGCCGGAACTTCGTCTCCATGCCAGGTGCTGCCCCCCGAGCATCAATGCTGAAGCTGGGCGAGTAGGTCAGTGCTTCGCCGCCCCCCTGCATCTGCACAGGGATCGCCCGGCCGTCGGGCAAGGGCACGATGGCTTCGGGCTGGTAGCGCTCACCCGCCACCCGCACCTGGGGCCGGTTAACGACACCCCCATCACCGTACTTCTGCAGGGGCAGCGGACCCTGGTTGGTCATGACACCACCGTTGCTGAAATTAAAGGCCATGGCTAGATCGTCCGTCCAGTTCCATTGGTCAGCCAGCATGGCGGACTGTGACGTGCCACCCCCATAGACCGAGCTGCTCACCCAATCACCGAACATGTTGAACAGGGGGTCGGTAGCCTTTGCCAGCAGGATCTCCTGCATCTGCTGGATGATTGACTGGGAGAAGGAGCGGAAGTCTCCTTCTCCGGAGGCCAGGGTGCGGGCGAAAGAACGCCCCCAACCCTCAATCGCCTGCTTCAGTTCATCAAAATCCTTGCTCCCTTCCTGCGCCATCTGCTTGATGGCCTTGGCCCCCTTCTTTGCACTCTCTTCAGCGGCATCACCGAGGCCGAGATAGTCCGCATTGAGTCGAACGATGGCGTCCTGCATCCGTGCATCATCAATGAATTCATTCTTCCTCAGCTGGCTAATCGTATTGAGATTGGCTGCATATCGGTCGAAGGCGGCTTCTTCCGGGAAGAGATCTTCAAAAAGACCCTGTCCAGATTTTTTGAGATCCTGAAGCTCCTTTGACAATCCTGAAACACTAGCAGCCGCGCTACTGGCGCTACCATCGAATGAGCCACTTTTCAGCTCGTCCCGCTGATTTTTCAGTTCACGTAGCAGGGCCTGAGCTACCCTCAGATCCCGTTCAGCCTTTTTGCGTTCGCCGCCACCACCCGAAATCACTTCCCAGAACCCTGGCCCACCAGATAGTGATTCACGCATCTCCTGCGCCGCTAGCCCAGTTTCGCGGATCTTCATGTCGAGCTGATACTTCTCCAGATTGCTCATTTCGCCGCGCAACCGCAACAGCTCCTCACGCCAGTCCCGAGCGTTGGTAGCCGAGTCATGAGCATTGCTGGCCCACATAGCCAAGGCTGACGCACCCATGATGATCAGCCCAGCCGGACCACCCAAGAGGCCGAGTGCAACAGAGGCGCTACGCGCTGCAGTGCCCATGGCCACCAGGCTGGCAGCTCGTGCCCGTTCCGCCACAGTGGCACGGGCCTGGGCAGCGGCATAACTGTTGGTGGCAAACATACTTGCCTGAGTAACAGTGGTGGCCTGCAGCTGGGCTGCGTACTGTTGCCGGAGACCATCCACCATCTTGGAAGATGCGATCGCAACGGCAGTCTTGGCAGCCACCAAGCCCATAATGGCAGCCCCGCCGATCTTGGCGGTTGAAGCAATGGAATCGATGTTCTCCCGAGCACTGGTCAGTGTGCCTTCCAGGGCTTTGGCGGCATCCCCAATGCCATCTGCCACCGGCTCAGAGAGCGCCCGTACCAGCAGCTTGTACTCTGTGCCTATGTCGGCATAGATGCGCGAGAGGTTGTCCCCGGCACGC
Organism: Chromatiales bacterium; assembly: GCA_036784775.1. Classification (GTDB taxonomy): domain Bacteria; phylum Pseudomonadota; class Gammaproteobacteria; order Chromatiales; family Chromatiaceae; genus QGON01. The sequence continues at coordinate 3,148 of JAMJIN010000145.1, forward strand.
TCAGCGGCGCCTTCATAGGTCTGCAGCGCCTTGATCAGCGTAGTCTTGAAAAACTCTGACGTAACTTCGCCATCCACCACCATCTGGCGGAAGCCTCCAGCGGGTAGCCTTGCGGCGTCATCCAACCTGGCCAGCAATCCAGGCAGGGGCTCCACCACCTGGTTGAGTTCTTCGGCACGGAGAATGGGCGATGAGAGTCCCTGGGCGAGACCGTACATCACCTGCTCGATCTGGGCGTTGCTGGCGGCCAGTTCGATGGCGGCCTCGGAAAGTCCCTCAAGGATCTGCCGGGCCTCGGTCTGGGTAGTGATGCCGCTCTTTTGCAGGCCCAGCATTCTTGCATAGCCCTTGGTGAGTACATCGATGTCCTGATGCAGGTCTTTTGCAGTCCACAGCATGTAAGCCTGTTCATCTGCCAGCGCGGAGGTTGAACCGGCCATGCCCAGTAGCAGGGTGTCGAGATTCTGCCCGGCTACCACCACGCTGTGCATATCGGCGGCGGTGATGCCCAGGCCCAGGGTGGCAAGCGTGGAGGCCAGCATCATGCTTGCGCTATTCAGCCGCTGCGCCTCCCGTCCTGCATCACGGGTCTCTTTCCCGTATCGGTCCATTTTCCGACCGGCTTTATCCGCAGCCCGGCCGGTTTTATCGGTGGTCTTCCCAAGCTTCTCGAACTCTTTCGAAGAGACACGGATTTCGCCATTGAGATCACCGGCATCGCCTGTCAGTTTTACTGCGAGAACCAGCTCTTTCATGTATTGAATGCCTCAATCACCGTGGCTTCCATCAATTGGCCATTTAATGGCTTTAATGCAAACATAAATCACCTCTATTTTAAGCGACCACTGACTTATACAGCCCCCGGTAATCAGTGACAGTCCCGCCATAGATATGGCGAATCTTGTACTTCAACTGATCATTTGAGAATAGAGATCCCTGGATCGGGGAATCCTGCAAGAAAAGCTCGGGATCTTCCTGTCCGTTGTAGAATCCCATTTCGATGCAAGGCAGCTCCTGAGGATCGGCAGCAATAACCCAATCGCTCGGATCCAGCCAGTCCCAAACAGGCACAACTTCCAGTGCCATACGTTCAACAAATGTCTTGTCGTTGTTGGTACCTCGCTGGAATAGGTTGAAAGCAACCTCTTCAAGATCAAAGGGGACCAGGAGACTTACGGGTGGTTGACCTATCTGATCACCTGACCCTGGCTCTGTTTGTTTGACCATCGCCGATCTGGCAGCTGCAACACTGGCAGCTGATAGGGCAGCACTCCCCAAGTTATTGTGTAACACATCAAACAGCGGGTTACCGTCATAAATAACGGGGTTGGACTTCAGGAAACCAAGCACAAACTTGGCCAGCGTTCTCTCTGCTGCTTTGGCCAGTTTTTTAGGGATGTTCTGAATAGCTCCCACATCATCGTTAGTGATCGCCTCAAGAGTGATGGTTTCGGTACCGCCACGCTTGGAGAGTGCATAGGTGGCTTTTTCATCTGTTGGTGTGGTGAGTGCAGCATAAGCGGCATTTTCGGCTACGGCAGGCAGATCACCATAACCCCCATATCGAACCCGCTCCTGTGTCCTAAAATCTCTGATGGGTGGTCCGATCTTGGCAATCTTTCGCCAGATGCCAAAGAGATCACTACCCCGATACTCTTTTAGCATTGCCCGAGTGATTGAATCACCAAGTCCCGATGCCCAGGTACCAGAACCAATGGCCTCACGAAATGTTATTGGTTCACAGTCTCTGGTTCTGCCGGTTACCTTCATATCACCCGTTGAGGCTTGGTAAGCTTCACGAAATGAGCGGACGGCAATATTATTTGGATCAAAAAATGCATCCAGCATCTGCGATGCTTTCACTTGTGAACCAACACCTCTCGTCCGGTTACTCAACCTGTTTCTTCTACTGTCTGGCTCATACATGACCTATTCCTCAGTTATATTTCACGCCATAGACATGCCCCAGCTCTCGGAGCTTGGATTTCAGGGCATCGGCAAGTTCATTGCTTGAATTTCGGAAGACAGGACTGCCACCATCCAAAAGTGGCACATGGCTTTTATGATCGAAGGCAATGATATTTGGCAGGGTGATTTCACCATTGAAGCCATTTGAATTTCCAGTTTCGAAGTGGATCATGACTTTCTGTACCGCCCGGATCTGTAGCACGGTTTCCGCCACTTCTGGAGCGATCTAATTGTAGTGGTCAACAAGTTCACTCATGCGGCCCTCAAGATACTTGCCAAGCTGTATCAAGCTGGCTCTCTCAAGTTCTTTGATCTTTGGTTCCAAGGCTTCTGCCTGGTCTGCCAACTGCTCGGCAATTCCAACTGAATCCTTTCGTTCACGCTCCAGTCGGCTGATCATTTTCAACTGCTTTTCGGCTTCCTCTTTGAAGGATTCATCTTCTTCAATTTTTGCCTTTGTCAGCAATGTGATCCTTTCATGTTCAAGTTCTTTGATCTCCCTTACGTGGCGCTCTACTTTGTCCAGTTCGGCATTACGCATTTTGCGAATCCGGTGGAGCTCTGCGCGTACCCCCTGCAACATCTCGATATCAGGAGTGGCTTCCTCCAGGATTGGAGCGGATTCCTTGTCTGATGTTGTTTCACTGAGTTCTTCCTTGGCACCTTGGCTCTCAGTGCCAAAGAAGTTCGGAAAAAATCGTCTCAGTAGCTGTTTTCTGCGATCGCTTGTTTGATTGGATATGTTCACTGTTGATTCTCCTTTTGCCGTTCGGATATGAGTCGAAGACGCTTATAGACTTGTTGAATTGTCACGCCATATTTTTTGGCAAGTTCTTTTTGGTTGTTGCCGTTGAATTCGGCGTATAGATGTTCATCACGCTCTGAGATGTCACACTGCGTCCCCTTAGGGAAATAGATCAGCTGACCACCAAAGGCTTGGCGAAATCGGTCCACAATATGACGGGCAATCTTTCGTGATTGTCCTTGTGTTATCTGGCTTTCTTTCTCCAGCACGTCCGCCGTGTGAGTGTGGATGTCATTTAACAACTCCGATCCGGTACCTTGATAGGGCTCATGCATGAAAAAATCTCTTTATTCAGGTCAAGTTTTAAACACACTTATAAAGTGTGCTTTTTAATAGAAACGCGAAAAACCGCGCCTTTCTATTAATTGGCTTTAATAAACGGGGATAAAGAAGGAGGGGATAAGAGCCGGGGGGCATCTGCAAGGAGATTGCGAGATGGGGACCGACTCTCATGTGAGTTGCTATAGCAGGTGCTATTCACATCCCAGGGCAGCCATACAACGTGGCAGTAATACACCAGGCCTATGGCCACCCTTTCTCGGCCTGGTGCAGGATCACTCAGTTATGTTGTTTACTCAGCCCCCTCCATCTCCGGGTTATAACGGCGTATGACCTCGCTAATCAGCCGCTGAACCTCTTCCAGGGGCACTGCAATCTTCCGATCAGTCTTTTCTTTCCGATGGCAGTAAAAGTTTCTTGCTAATTCTGTTGCATTCAAGGCATGCCTCAAGGTCATAATCACGGGGTCTGCTGATCGGATGTGTGAGGTATCCCTCATGGACATCTGCTTGAAACTTTCCCTGTATTTATTCAAGCGGTAGATCTTCGCGTCCCCATTGGGCTTTGCCCAAGTCAACATGCCTTGCTGACTTAGCTTGAACATAGCCGTGCTTACCTCACTGGCAGACTCTGCCAGCTGACTCAATTCATAGACTTCATGACTGCTCATGCCATCAGGGTGGTTGCCCAGGATGCCCAATACCTCGGCAAACAGTTCTTCGGTTGAAATAAGTTCTTTCATGTCTTTACCAAAGGCCGCCTCAGAGCCGCCGTGCTGTGTATATTTGGCTTAGTGGCTGTCGCCATATCAATATTGGCTTGCATAGACTTTATAAAGTCACTCAGGCCGGTCTGCGTCCAAATTTCCAAGCATAAGCTCCACATGTTTGACTCTTTGACCCCTATTCTTCACTTGCAACGGATTGCGGGCTGCCTTGTTATTTCTGTTCTGCATGAAACACACGCCCGTCTCGGGTCACGATCTCCAAGTACTTCCCACAATCTTTGATTGAATGAATTTCCGCAGCCCCATCAATGGGGTAATGATCAAATTTTTTCTCTTTCATACCGAGAAACTCTTCAACAACTGCCAGTTCATTCAACCCTTGAGTTACTGAGTTGTAGATGATGGTTGCTGTTGTGCTAAGACCACTGTCGGCTTCTTCCATGTAAGTGCCAAATTGTTCCAGGCCATTCAAGCAAGCCTTGACGGAATTCAAGGCATCTTCTGCATCCGGTTTATCCAGGCGCTGAGCCATTATTTGCCCTCCTTAACACAATACCCGCGCTCAGCCATCGACTTGAGCGCCTCAATGGCACGTTGCGCGGCCTCTCTGGTGAGAAATCGGGTGTGAGATACCTTGAAGTAGCGCTCCAGCCAGTGGCTGAAGGCCGTATTGCCATCTTTCCCATATACCTTGATCGCCAGGTCATCGAGGTACCTGAGCTGCCGGGATGTAGCCATGCCACGGCGCTCCTTTTGTGGTTTGACAGGTCGCTTACGTTCACCAACATTCAAACCAATGGATTCCATCAGATCCAACACATCATCCAGACCTTGCTGATCCAGTTGCTTGGAGCTGCTGACCTTTGCGCCCGTACTCAACAGCTCCCGATACTCTTTATCGCTAAGGTTGTTCACCGTAATCAGGGTATGCAGGTAGATGATCTGGTTCCTGCTAAGTTTGCTCATGACTGCCTCCATATCAGATCCCCCGGATAATCTCGGCATTCACTTTCTGAACGCCGATTTCTGTTGCCAGGTTCATCGCCTTGCGCACTGTGTTATTCACCACCAGCGGGTAAAGCATTGAGAGCACCTGGGCAGTTCCATGTCGGCGCTGTACCAGGCGGGCACGCAAAGCATCTGCGGCGTCGGCCTCAAAGACATCAGAAAGCTGCTTGCCCAGCCGTTTGAACTTGAGCTCCAGGTACGCCTCCAGATTGTTATCCAGTGGCCGTAGCTCGGCGATCTCGCAGCGCCGGATGACTTCACGGGCTTCCCAGTTGGTGCGCTCATCCAGGTGATATTTCAACTCGGGCTGACCAATCAAGATGATTCCCATCAGTCGCTTGTATCCATCCTCCAATTCCCAAAACCTTTTCAAGTATTTCAAAGTGGAAACTGAAAGATCGTGGGCCTCTTCAATGATCAGCACATGGCTATTACCAGCCCGTGAACTGCCACTCAATAGCTGTTCAATCTGTCGAGCCTTGGCCTCAAGGGTACGCCTGGGCATATCCTGGGAGACATCCTGTATGATCGCGTCACAAATGGCCCCAGCTGTAAGCCGTCCTTTGTCGATGATGCGGGGTTGAATCAGTGTGATTGGCAACTGCTCGCGGATGATTCGTTCAACCAGGTCCTTGCGTAGTGTGGTCTTTCCAGCGCCCGACTCGCCGATGACAGCCAGGAACCCACTGCGGGAGGCGGCTTGATACATGACTTCACGGATGTACCGCTGTTCATCATCCAGAAACACGTCATCCGGTCCCTGGATGTCATCCAGGAAAGGATCTTGAAAAAGCTTGAAGTGCCGTTTAGCCTGTTGTGATAACATCTCTTTCTCCGGTAGCGATTCTTCGTCTTCGTTATCGGTTGTACTGAAAGCCTCAGGGGTCGCAACCTGGGGCTTTCTTCTTGGTGTGGTCTGCCGAACGTAATCCTGACCATCAACCTCACTCCATAGCGGTCCACCCAGGTGATCCTCAGACACACCTCGCTGTCGCAAAAAAGCAATGGTCTGGTTCTTGATCGATTGGGTAGCGGTCAACTTCGGCCAGGTTCCCCAGTTCAGTATCAGACTGCCCATGGGTTGTGAGAGACCTTGACCGCGACACCGCCCGCCTTCCTGGATGATGGCCTGACACCACTCTGTTTGTGGAATGCCATACGCTCCCAGGATCTGCTTTAGCCGTATGGGCATATACTTGGCCTTACCACCGCCTATCTGGCGGGCAAGTTCCGGTATCCTTGGTTTGTTGATTGCTGAAATCATGATGCATATAACCTCCAGTCAGTTCTGACTAAAATTGATTGCTGGTGGCCCATGGGGATCTTCTGTCCCCAGCCACTTGAGTACCTCGGGAATCTCCGACTCCATCACACCATCGGGGTAATGCTCTTTGATAAGTGGGTATTTGCCTGGCAGTTGGTGGACTTTTGCCAAATAGGTGGCTAACTCTGTAACGGTAAGCCGTTTCTCTTCGACCTGGGCATGATCGGGTACACTGATCTCAGTGCCAGGGCGTTGCATGTAGTAAAGATCTGGACGCGCTTCCATCTGTGGAAAGGGATCAAGCGCACCATTAAACAGCGGTCTTTTCTCTCTGCGGGCCTTCTTGACATCGTCCTCTGTCTCAACCCCATAAGCTCTTTTCGCCATTTCCTTACCCAGGCGGACGCTTTCAGTATCTGGAGCCGCTTTGTATTCCTCCCCGATCACAGGTGCATCCAGTGGAAATCCTGCACCATCCTTCAGAATCGGCTCACAGTTGTAGCGAATTTCCTGCCCGTTTTCGTCTTCTTCTATGATGAAAATATCAGGTGCCTGGTAGGGATTGACTCTGATCTCTACCTTGTCACCATTACGAATATTTGGGATGTGCTTTACTGCATACTCGTAAGAATCAAACCCTGCTATCTTGTGACGAATAGCCAGATTACCCTGCACAGTACGAAACACCGGCTTGGTCTCTAAGAGTGATTGGCATACTTCTTCCTGATTACCCCCGAGCCTCAGCCATGCTGAGGAGGCGTTGTGGCATGGGTGGTGTGCGCACTGCAGCGTAGCCGAGGCGCGA
>JAMJIN010000327.1:0-2279 GCA_036784775.1 Chromatiales bacterium
GTTTTCTTTATAGATGAACCAACCTTTATAGATGAACCAACCTTCTGTAGCAGAGTCTTAATGTCCTCGAGCCAGAGTCTTAAATGCCCTCGAGCCAGAGTCTTAATGCTCTCGAGCCAGAGTCTTAATGCCCTCGAGCCAGAGTCTTAATGCCCTCGAGCCAGAGTCTTAATGCTCTCGAGCCAGAGTCTTAATGCCCTCGAGAGTTACGTGTAAGTATCTTTTGTACATCTCAGGGTCTTAATGCCCTCGAGAGTTAAGTGGAAGTATCTTTTGTACATCTCAGGGTCTTAATGCCCTCGAGAGTTACGTGGAAGTATCTTTTGTACATCTCGGGGTCTTCCCCCTCTAATTCCCTAACAATATTTCCAAAAACGCCTTGTCCCTTACATCGCTGTATCCAGGAATGAACCCAAATATTTCATTGCTGGCGACAAATTGTCATTATAAGAAGCAATGCCAAAATGGCTTTTCTCTTTTTCGTGGATGCCACCATTTTGTAATAATGTGACTTTACAGTTTGGCGGGTGCTACTTGTCTTGTTTCGCATGTTTTCGTTCGCTGTGTGCGTCATTCCTTTCGGATGTCTGCGGTTAACGTTGATCAAAACGCGAAACGCATGTTTCTGTTTATGAAAAACAATTTTGTGTGCCATGTGCAGTTTTATCTGCTAAACTTGCAATAGAAATACACCTACGTTGTCTAATCAATGTATTTAACCAGTTGTGTGTTCAAACAAGGGTTTCCTAGTAAACCACTGGCGTGATATTCTTAATTGTAGTTACAAATTGTTGTTTTAGTAACTGTTATTGGTGCATAGACCATGACTTATGTTTTGCTTTAATAATAATAATTGTTATGCAATCCTCAATCAAGTAGATATTCATAAAAAAATATAATTTTTTCTAATTTTCCCCTTTTTATGTTAAAAGTCAAATATTATGCAACCTACATCAGCAGAATAATATTAGATGTTTTATGTGTGTACAATTCTGTCATTTGTGCTGCATGCACTCAACAAAGTTTTTCCTTTCAACTTTATTTACTGAGCTCGTCATTCATATGTTTTATACAGACACAGTACCTCGTGGCCGTACCTCTTGATGCCATCAGGCAATTCATTGAACTGATGCAGAAGAAACGAGAGATGTCTGAAGAAGCAGTCAAGTTCAGGCGGTACGTTCACTTCTATCTAGAGTTGTCTAAGGAAGCAGTCAGGTTCAGGCGGTACGTTCACTTCTATCTAGAGTTGTCTAAGGAAGCAGTCAGGTTCAGGCGGTACGTTCACTTCTATCTAGAGTTGTCTTTCACAGACTGAACGTTCAGACATGCTTCTGACACTTTCTCTTTCACTGACTGAACCTTCAGACATGTTTCTTTCACTTTCTATTTCACAGACTGAACCTTCAGACATGATTCTTTCACTTTCTCTTTCACAGACTGAACCTTCAGACATGTTTCTTTCTCTTTCACAGACTGAACTTTCAGTCATGTTTTTTTACTTTCTCTTTCGCATACTGAACCTTTGGACATGTTTTTTCACTATCTCTTTCACAGACTGAACGTTCAGAAATGTTTCTTCCACTTTCTCTTTCACAGACCAGACCTTCAGACATGTTTCTTTCACAGACTGAAGCTGCAGACATGTTTCAATCTCTTTCACAGACTGAACTTTCAGACAGACATGTTTCTTTTACTTTCTCTTTCACAGACTGAACCTGCAGGCATGTTTCTTTCTCTTTCACAGACTGAAGCTGCAGGCATGTTTCTTTCTCTTTCACAGACTGAACCTTCAGACATGTTTCTTTCACTTTCTCGTTCACAGACTGAACCTGCAGGCATGTTTCTTTCTCTTTCACAGACTGAACCTTCAGACATGTTTCTTTCACTTTCTCTTTCACAGACTGAACCTGCAGGCCTGTTTCCTGTATCGCTGGCATGCAGCGTACGAACACCGCCAGGACCTGCGACTCATGCACAGAATGGCAGTGCTGAACCATGAGAAGACACTGCAGCGGGAATACTTCCTCATGTGGCGCGCTCACTATCACATGCTTTTAAATGGGTCTGTGGTGATTGAGTGTAGTTATCTAAGTGAAACAATGTTGCACTGAATGACACCATTAAATTAGATTATATTGTGTGGTCTTATGGTGCATTGACAATCATTGAACTATTTATAATAGTTCATTTTTGATGCTTTTAAATGGGTCTGTGGTGATTGAGTGTAGTTATCTAAGTGAAACAATGTTGCACTGAATGACACCATTAAATTAGAT
>JAMJIN010000509.1:0-1260 GCA_036784775.1 Chromatiales bacterium
GTTCTTGTCTTTGGTACCGAGCATTGTGAGTCTTTTCTACATGCGAACAATTGCTGCACATATTGTGACTGTCCTGAGTGGTGGGGAGCAGAAGTTGCCATGAGTTTGACATAATGCAGGACATATGGAAAAACATGACATTGGCTGGTAGGTTTATAATGTATCGAAAATACTGTTTTGAACCAGTACCATCTGGCAGACTGGCAAAATTCTGCAGAACATCTGCAGTTATTCCAGTACACACTGACTTTTCACGCAAGTCAAGAAAGGTATTTACCCTTATGTGTTCAAGGTCAGTGGAAAGGTGTGGAGCAGGTACCCCAAACACATGGGCTGAAGCTGCCATACCAGTGTCACTTTCAAGAATAACTTGCGGCTTGACAACACTGTCCAAAACAACTGCAAGTTTAATAGTTTTTGCAGAGTTTCTGTGATGCACCATGGAAGCCGAACTTTGCCAATGTCTTCAAAGTTGAACTATGCAACATGATCAAACTCTGGCGGTGGCTCTCTGTATGACTGAAACATAAAAACGACAAAACTACTGTCTTAGGATTGGTTTATGAAAAAAATACCTTCCTTAGGAATTAATTAATAGACTAGGTAGTGTGGTTGTCCTCAGAGGAAGTGCCTGATTTTCCCAAAGGAAAATCACAGATTAGACAATCAAATATACCAAATTCAAAAAAAGGACAAGAAAAGATAAATAGTCAAAGCAGAAAGAAGTAAAAGAAAACACATTTGATTAAGACAGGATACCTTCAATATGCAAACAGTAATTGAGCAACACTTACAGGCTCCTGTCGGGTTGTTTCTGGTGTTTCTACAGACTTTGAAGGCATCCATAGGGTTGGCAAACTTCCAAGTATCAATGTTCTTCGAGTTCCACTTGGACCTGTACAAAAAAAATATATAGTTATTTTTGTGTTATGTAAATATATATATAATACACATATTACTATTCTTACTGCTATTGTTTCATTGTTGCCATTGTCATTTTGTATTATTTTTGGTATTTAATATTTCAGTTTCTTCAGCACTGTGTATTATTAACAGCTGAGCTACTACCCCCCCCACCCCACCCCCGAAACTGTGCCTGTGAAGAATCGTGATTGTGAAAATAATTTCATATAGTTATCTGCAGCTAGAGTAAGCGAAGACAGACACTTTTTTATATTATTATACCTATAAAACAGACATACATGTTGGGCCTACTTAGCTTAGCCTTTAGTCTTTACAGAACTTTACACACAGTGACAC
>JAMJIN010000146.1:0-9943 GCA_036784775.1 Chromatiales bacterium
GCTTTCTCATTTTTATCGTTTCAAATGTAGGATTTTTCATGGTTTCTGGATCTCACCAGCAGTGAACTCCAGAGATAGTGCATATTTTTTATTTCTCCCTGTCTTTTATACGGTGGAATGGTTGTTAGCACCGGAATTTATGCAACTACCGGGTGAAGAAGGTGATCTCTACCTCTCCCATGAAGGCGATGTCGGTCCATTGGAGCAGGAAGTGCTGGAGATGGGACCGGATGATGGACGTTTCATCGATTTCGGACGCCGCACATTGGCCAAATACGGCGGTGTTTCCGTATTGATCAGGAATATGCCGGTAGAAGACGCGAATAGGCATGCCCGCTGGAAAAAAAACCTGGAAGTAATGCTGCAGATATCGAATGCAAGAGTTGTCGGAATCGACAATGAGCAGCGATTTCAAAGTCAGGGTGAAACACTGCTTCGGATGCAGGATCTGACACGGAACATTCTGTCTGATATGCGGAATGCAAATGATTCATCCGAGGGAATGAGCAGGAGTAGCGTTGAGCGGGTTATCGATCAGATGGATCTGCTGCTCGATGCGGTCGAATCTGAGGTTGGGTAACAACAGGCAGGTTGATGGGAGATAGAACGGGCCATGCCTGATTTCTTTTCAAACGGTCATATTGCATCTGAACTTTCGTCTGAACTGAGACTCCAGGTCAATGAGCGCGGTAGCCGGGACATGGGGCGCCGGGCCGGCATTATCGTTTTTGCCTACCCCGCACTTGTCTCATTTATCCTCATTGGCAGTACGCTTCTCAGAAGTCAGCTACAGATCATGGGACCTGTTGCCCTGATGCTGCTTGCCGCCAGCGGCATTCGTTATTTCTACTCGAGACGACTCTCCCTGATTGCCGATGAGAGGCTTGTCGAATCACGCAGTGGATACACTTTCTGGAGTTTGGTGAGCGGCTTTCTGCTGGGATGCTTCTCCGCGCTTGCACTTCACGTCGCCGGATTTACCGCAGATGGTTTCGTCATGCTGATCGCCGCGGCTGGTATGAGCGGCGGAGCGATAGGTACGATGACGCAGTTCCCGAAAGTCTGGAACGTGTTTCTCGCCCTGATCTGGATGCCGGTCATAATAATCAGCTTCTATATAGGTATTCAGGGCGATACCCTGGGTTATCTGATGGTGGTCTATACCGGTATCTATTGGGGATTTATTCTTCTGGTTGGTCATCGCATTACTGCCGAATATTGGCAGGGTCAGATCAGTCTGGTGGAGTCGGAGGGCCATGCCCGCAGTCTGGACAAGGCGTTGAAACTGCTCGAAGAGAAAGAGAGTGAAGTCAGACTGCATCGTGATCACCTGCGGGAATTGGTGGCGGAGCAGACCTGGGATCTGCGAGAGGCAATGGAGGCGGCTGAGCGGGCAAATCAGAGTAAGTCGGAATTTCTTGCGAACATGTCCCACGAGTTGCGTACACCGATGCACGCAATCTTGAGTTTCTCCAAATTTGGCCTCAATAAGGTCTCAGCGGAGGTGGATCAAAAGCTGAACAAATACTTCTTGCGTATCAATGAGAGCGGCAATCGGCTACTGGCACTGCTGAACGATTTGCTTGATTTGTCGAAACTGGAAGCTGGGCGCATGGAGTTCGAGCTGGAACAGAATGACTTGGCAAAAGTCTTCAATACCTGTCTCGCAGAACAGGAGGCCAGATTCAAGGAACATGACTTGAGGGTTTTCATCGACCCGATAAAAGCGTCAACGCTGGCAACTTTTGATGCGTTACGCATCGGCCAGGTGATTACCAATCTACTCTCCAATGCCCTTAAATTCACTCCTGACGGAAAATCTATCCATATCACCATCGTTGCTGATGTAATCCCCATGGGGCGGCGGGAAGACGATGGTAAAGATTGCGATGCACTGCGTTTCACCATTCGGGATCAGGGTATAGGAATCCCGGAAGATGAACTTGAGGCTGTGTTTGATAAGTTTATCCAGAGCAGCAAGACCAATAATGGTGCGGGCGGCACCGGTCTGGGTCTGGCTATATGCCATGAGATCATCGATGGACATCGGGGCCGCATCTGGGCGGAAAATGCCGATGATGGTGGTGCTGTTTTCAGCTTTATCATTCCCCGCATACCATTCTTTCCTTAATTCCACTTCAAGCCTGTTAAACTACACGGCTTTTCCTTTGACGCGGCCGGTGGGTCGATAGGGCTCTCTCTGCGTTAATCTCCAACGGTGAATCGATGTCGCTGATCAGGCTGAGAAATATACAACTTGGATTTGGTGGCCCGTTGCTGCTGGATGGGGTGGATCTCTCCATTGAACGGGGTGAGCGGATCTGTTTGCTTGGACGCAATGGTGCCGGCAAATCGACCCTCATGAAGATCATTCTTGGAGAGCTGACCGCGGATGACGGTGAACGGGTTGTCAGTGGCGGCGTGCGTATTGCACGCCTCATGCAGGAGGTACCCAAAGCGCTGAAGGGCTCCGTTTTCGATGTGGTGGCAAATGGCATCGGGGAACTCTCTGAAGTGATAAAACAGTACCATCAGATCAGCATCCGTCTTGCGGAGACAGGTGACGAAACCCTGCTCGAACCCCTGGCCAGGGTTCAGCATGAGCTTGAGGCAGGGGATGGCTGGCAGTTGGAACAGCGGGTCGAGACGGTAATCTCCCGACTATCGCTGGATCCTGACATGCAGTTCGAGGCACTTTCCGGTGGACTCAAGCGACGGGTGCTGCTGGCCCAGGCGCTGGTGACTGAACCTGATCTGCTGCTGCTGGACGAACCTACCAATCATCTCGATATCGAATCCATCGACTGGATGGAGGAATTTCTGCTCGGTTACGGTGGGGCGCTGCTCTTTGTGACCCATGACCGTGCATTTCTGCGTCATCTCGCCACGCGGATTCTGGAACTTGATTGGGGACGCCTGACCGACTGGCCGGGAGACTACGACAACTTTTTGCGCCGCAAGGAGGAGATGCTCAATGCCGAGGCGCAGGAGAATGCCCGTTTCGACAAGAAGCTGGCGCAGGAGGAGGTCTGGATCCGTCAGGGGATCAAGGCCCGCCGCACCCGAAATGAGGGGCGGGTGAGAGCGCTGAAGGCGATGCGGAATGAGCATAGCCGCAGGCGTAGTGAAACTGGCCAGGTGCGTATGCAGCTGCAGGCGGGTGAACGCTCCGGCAAGCTGGTGGTGGAGGTGGATGACATCAGCTATGCATGGGAGGAGGAGCCGGTGATCCGTGGTTTCTCCACCACCATCATGCGGGGTGACCGGATCGGCATCATCGGCCCCAATGGCGCCGGTAAGACCACCCTGCTCAATCTGCTGCTTGGACGGTTGCAACCGGACAGCGGCAGCGTGAAGCTCGGGACTAATCTGGAAGTGGTCTACTTTGATCAAATGCGCAGCCAACTGCGGGAGGATTTGTCGGTACAGGATAATGTGGGTGGTGGCAGCGACAAGGTCGAGATTGGCGGCGGCAGCAGACACATCATCTCCTATCTGCAGGATTTTCTCTTTACCCCGGAGCGGACGCGCACCCAGGTGAAGGCGCTCTCCGGCGGTGAGCGCAACCGGTTGTTGCTGGCCAAACTGTTTACAAAACCGGCCAATGTGCTGGTGCTCGATGAGCCCACCAACGATCTGGATGTGGAGACGCTGGAGCTGCTCGAAGAGCTGCTTATCAACTTCACGGGCACGCTGCTACTGGTCAGCCACGACCGGGATTTTCTCGATAATGCGGTCACCGCCTGCCTGGTGTTCGAGGGGGAAAACCGGATCGCCGAGTACGTCGGGGGGTACAGTGATTGGGACCGCCATCGCAAACAACGGCAGGCTCTGCCGGTGGCTTCCTCAGAAAAAGCGGTAAAGTCTGAGCCGAGTCCGCCGAAAAAGGGGGCAGGAAAGCTCAGTTACAAAGACCAGCGCGAGTTGGGCGCTCTGCCGCAGCGGATTGAAACCATCGAGAAAGAGATTGGGGATATCCAGCAGCAGTTGAGTGATCCTGAAATCTATCTGCAGGGTGGTGACAAAGTTAACGGCCTGCAGCAGGAACTGAAAGAACTGGAACAGGCACTGGAAACCGCATTCGATCGCTGGGAGACACTGGAAGCCCAACAAAGTTGAAGCCAGACTACGGAAATTATCATGCGACAGATGAGTGGATACCTGATTGGCCTGACACTGTTGCTGGCTGGGCAGAATGCCCAAGCCGAGGCCGCCTGTGTCGTGGTGAAAAAGCTGGGAAATTCACTGGCGATCGAGTGGGTTGCAGGCCAGAATGAGAGCGTGGCCAGCGCGATTAAAAAGGCCAAAGCCAAGCTGCGCGAGCAGGGTTGGCACAAGAAATACCAGGACGCCCATCCCCAGGCCAACACCAATCTCTCCCACGCCCATGTGGTCATAGTACAAACCGACTACAAGAGTGCCATCGGAAAACCCAGAACCAGCTATGGTTGTGGTTATAGCGCCGGATCTGCGGCTCAGGCGGAGCAAGCGGCACTCAAGGATCTGCGTAACTACTCCTGGGGCTGGAAACCGGAGTTTGGCTATAAGGTATTGAAACAATTCAGTTATTGAGCAGGCCGCGTATTAAATCGCGGTGGGGCGCCGTTCCTACGAATGAATCGCAACAAACTATCGAGAATTAAACCCAAAAAGATTTAAGGAGTCTCTGATCAATTGTCATTTCCATCCTTAGGTTCGTAAACGCTACATTTGTGTAGCACTACTCGAACGTAGTGAGAAATCTCATACCTCGAAACCTGTTAAGCACTCTGTAGTTTGAGATCTCTCCCTGCGGTCGAGATGACAATGACCCAATTAATCAGAGCTTCCTTAAGTTTTTCCCTTACCCGACGATATATGAGGGAACTCAATTCTCTAGTGAAACAGGAGTCCGGAGATGGCGATAATTCTTGCGGTGGATGATCAGAAAGTGATGCGGGAACTGGTGCGGGGTGTTCTCGAAGACGAGGGACACGAAGTGCTGCTGGCGGAGGATGGTATGCAAGCGATACAGGTTGCCCGCGACAATGCCGTTGATCTGGTGCTGAGTGATATCAATATGCCGAACATGAACGGTATCAGTCTTGTCAGCAAACTGCGCCGTTTGGATCACTATGCGGAGACTCCGATCATCATGTTGACCACCGAAAGCGCGGACTTCAAAAAGGATAAAGCCAAGCGCATGGGTGCCAACGGCTGGTTGCAGAAGCCCTTCGACCCTAAACGCCTGCAAAAAGCGGTGAATACCATGCTGGCAAAAACGGGCCATGTGCTGCCGGCCCGCAGCTGATGGACCCCCTTCATTGATGCCAGCTGAATTACCCGGCTAACTGCCGGGTAAACTGTCGGTTCATGGCCAATCGCAGTTTCTACTGCATTCTCTGCTCTATCT
Source organism: Chromatiales bacterium (assembly GCA_036784775.1). Classification (GTDB taxonomy): domain Bacteria; phylum Pseudomonadota; class Gammaproteobacteria; order Chromatiales; family Chromatiaceae; genus QGON01. Next base: position 5,393 of record JAMJIN010000146.1, read on the forward strand.
CCATCTCTGGCTGGCTCAATTTGGTGATTGCCACACCATCGCGATTGGTAATATCAATAAGAAAAAGCTAATATATTAAAATTATTGCCGATCATTATTACCGCTTTATTGCATAGGTTTTTCAGCATGCAGGATCCCACTTCCAGGTCTGACAGTGATCAGGGACGCGTCGAGGTCAAAGAGACTACCTGTTACATGTGCGCCTGCCGTTGCGGCATTCGGGTGACCTTGCGGGATGGTGAGATTCGCCATATCGAAGGCAATCCCGACCATCCGCTGAACAAGGGGGCGATCTGCGCCAAGGGTTCCTCCGGCATCATGAAGCAGTATTCGCCGGCTCGACTGACCAAACCGTTGCTGCGCAAACAGGGGGCAGAGCGTGGCAGTTCTGAATTTGAAGAGATCTCCTGGGAACATGCGTTTGAGCTGATAGAGGGGCGGCTGTCGAAGATCCGCGCCGAAGATCCCAAAAAGTTCGCCCTGTTCACCGGGCGTGATCAGATGCAGGCCCTGACCGGCATGCTTGCCAAGCAGTTCGGCACCCCGAACTACTCAGCACATGGCGGTTTCTGTTCCGTGAATATGGCCGCCGGTATGATCTATACCATTGGCGGATCCTTCTGGGAGTTCGGTGGTCCCGATCTGGATCGGGCCAAGCTGTTTATCATGATCGGCACTGCAGAGGATCACCACTCCAATCCGCTGAAGATTGCGCTCGCAGATTTCAAACGCCGTGGCGGCCGCTTCATCTCCATCAATCCGATACGCACCGGTTATTCGGCGATCGCCGATGAGTGGGTGCCCATCAAGCCCGGCACTGACGGTGCGCTGATCATGGCGATCACCCATGAGCTGATCAAGCAGGGGCTCTATGATCGTGACTTCCTGATCAAATATACCAACTCTGCGGAGCTGGTGGTGGATGATCCCAGCCGCGATGATCACGGTCTTTTCCGCCGTTTCGAGATGCATATCGAAGAGGGCTGTTTCGACCCTGAGAACAAGCTCTGGTGGGACATTGATCTGGACCATGAGATATCCACCCATACGCCGGGATCCGATCCCCGCCTGATGGGCGAGTTCAAGCTGGAGGATGGAACGCCGGTAAAACCGGCATTCCAGTTGCTGGAGGATCGGGTCGAGGAGTACACGCCGGAGTGGGCCGCGCATATTACCGGCATCCCTGCGGATACTATCCGCCGTCTCGCCCACGAGATGGGGGTGGTGGCCCGCGACCAGAAGATTGAGCTGCCGATTCAGTGGACCGATACCTGGGGCAACGATCATGATTCGGTGATCGGCAACCCGGTAGCCTTTCATTCGATGCGTGGCCTGGCTGCCCACTCCAACGGTTTTCAGTCGATACGCGCACTGGCTATCCTGATGACCCTGTTGGGTACCATCGACCGCCCCGGCGGCTTTCGCCACAAGGCGCCGTTCCCGCGTCCGATTCCTCCTTGCCCGAAACCACCGAATGGCCCGGAGGCGGTGCAGCCCAATACGCCGTTGGATGGTATGCCCCTGGGCTGGCCGTCGAAACCGGATGACCTGTTCGTCGATGAGGATGGCGAGGCAGTGCGCCTCGACAAGGCCTTCTCCTGGGAGTATCCGCTGTCGGTACACGGTCTGATGCACAATGCCATCACCAACGCCTGGCGCGGTGACCCCTACAAGATCGACACCCTGCTGCTGTTCATGGCCAACATGGCGTGGAACAGCTCCATGAACACCGAGAATGTGCGCAAGATGCTCACCGACAAGGATGAGGATGGAGAGTACAAGATCCCGTTTCTGATCGTTGCCGACGCCTTCCAGTCTGAGACTGTGGCGTTTGCGGACCTGGTACTGCCGGACACCACCTATCTTGAGCGCCATGACGCCATGTCGATGCTCGACCGGCCGATCTCCGAGTTCGACGGGCCGGTGGATTCGGTGCGCATTCCGGTGGTGCCGCCCCGTGGCGACTGCAAACCGTTTCAGGAGGTGCTCATCGAGTTGGGATCCCGTCTCGGTCTGCCCGCCTTTGTCAAAGAGGATGGCAGCCGCAAGTTTCGAGACTACCCCGATTTTGTCGTCAATTATGAGACCTCGCCGGGTTCCGGTATCGGTTTTCTTGCCGGTTGGCGCGGCAAGGGTGGCGAGAAGTTCCTCAAGGGCGATCCCAATCCCAGGCAGTGGGAGATGTACAAGGAGAACGGCTGCTTCTACCGCTATGAGCTGCCGAAGTCCTATCAATACATGCGTAACTGGAATCGCGGCTACCTGGAGTGGGCGCGGGCCCACAGCATGACCCGCTACGCAGAGCCCATTACGATCCACCTCTACTCAGAGGTGTTGCAGCGCTTCCGTCTGGCGGCCCAGGGCAAGTGGCCCGGCCGCATACCGCCGCAGCGTCTGCGCAGACGTGTCGAGGAAAATTTCGATCCGCTGCCGTTCTACTCCGCACCGCTGGAGCACAAATTGGTGGATACCCATACCTACCCGCTGAATGCCCTCACTCAGCGGCCGATGGCGATGTACCACTCCTGGGACTCACAGAATGCCTGGCTGCGGCAGATCCACACCCATAACTACCTGTTTGTGAATCCCCGTACCGCAGAGGCCAGCGGCTTTGGTGATGGTGACTGGATCTGGGTCGAGTCGCCCATCAACAAGGTGCGCTGCATGGCCCGTTTCTCCGAGGCGGTGGAACCGGGCACAGTATGGACCTGGAACGCCATCGGCAAGGCGGCGGGCAGTTGGGGGTTATCCCCCAAGGCGAATGAGTCCCAGAAGGGCTTCCTGCTCAATCACGTTATCTCCGAAGAGCTGCCGCCCTGTGAGGCGGGAGACCATATGTCCAACTCCGATCCTGTGACCGGACAGGCTGCCTGGTTCGATGTGCGGGTGAGGATCTACCCGGCGGAGGCTGGAGAGCCGGAGGTGACTTCGCCCCAGTTCAAGCCGCAGAAAAAGCTGCCGGGCCAGGATCCGAAGCGTGGCAAGTGGCAGGCGTTCGTGGCGGGTGCTTTTCGCAAAAAGGCGAAAATTCAGGATTGAAGAAGCAGGAACGTAAAGACGATTAATGTTATGACTCAACTCGCACTGGTTATCGACCTCAATGTCTGCGTGGGCTGTCATGCCTGTGTGACCTCCTGCAAAGAGTGGAATACCTCCGGCTGGGCGGGTCCCTTGACCGATCAGCGCCCCTATGATGCCGATCCTACCGGTGTCTTCTTCAATCGGGTGCAGACCTATGAGGCGGGCGTGTTCCCGAACACCGAGACCTACCACTTCCCGAAATCCTGCCTGCACTGTGAAGATCCACCCTGTGTGCCGGTCTGTCCCACCGGGGCCTCCTACAAACGGGAGGACAACGGTGTGGTGTTGGTGGATTACGACAAGTGCATCGGTTGTAAATACTGTTCCTGTGGGCCTGTCCTTACGGCGTTCGTGAGTTCGACGAGCAGCAGAAGGTGATGAAGAAGTGCACCCTCTGCATCGACCGTATCACCGATATGAGTCTGCCCGAGTCGGAACGCAAGCCGGCTTGCGTGTTGGCCTGTCCCACCCGTGCACGAATCTATGGTGATATTCATGATCCCGACTCTGAAGTGTCAGTGGCGATTCGTGAGCAGGGGGGGTATCCGCTGCAGCCTGAGTGGGGAACAAAGCCCTCCAATCACTATCTGCCACGGCGCAAGACCCGGATTCAGATCCACGAGGATGAGCTGGTGCGTGTCGATAATCCGTTGAAGAAAGAGGAGCTGCCGACGCCGCCTGAAGTCGGTGAGACCCTTGACGATGTGGCTTGGTAGCTGACAGGGCCGAGGAATGAATTTTGGAGTATTTTTGGAAATGAATGAAGTGACGGAGATGCGATCCGGTTTGCCGAGCCTCTTTCCTCGGCCCTCGGTCCTCGGCCCCTGGCCCTGTTCCGGGAGGAACTGATAATGCATCCGGCATTTTCGGTAATATTTCTGACAACGTTGATCGGTGTGGGCCAGGGCCTGTTCCTTGCGCTCTATACCGGCCAACTCTATGCACTGGCCAATCTGCTGCCGGCGCAGAGCAGTAACTTCTATGCGGTCGGAAGCATGGTCTCTCTGGCGCTGTTGTTTGCGGGTCTGATCGCCTCGTTTTTCCACTTGGGGCATCCTGAGCGTGCCTGGCGCTCGGCCACCCAATGGCGTACATCTTGGCTCTCCCGGGAAGTACTGGCTCTGCCGGCTGCTATGGGACTGATCTTTCTCTACGGTACGGTGCACTATTTTAATCTGACGAAACCGCTGTTTGTTATTTCAGGCACCCTGCCGGTCGATTTCTCCCTGATTATCGGTGGTCTGGGCACGCTTGCGGTTTTTGGCCTGTTTCTCTGTACCGCAATGATCTACTTGATTAGTACGAATGTTCAGCAGTGACTCACGGAATGAGTCACTGGTTGTTGCAAGATGATGCCACGATCCACAATAGGAGAGCGGACATGGCGCAGAATCCAATCCAATTTCAGACAGGCATGAGCTTGAGCGATTTGTTCAAAGACTACGGCACCGAAAGCCAATGTGAAGCGGC
>JAMJIN010000510.1:0-1259 GCA_036784775.1 Chromatiales bacterium
TTTGTCCGTATTATTAGCTGAAAACCAGTCACATAATTTAATTATAGGTCGATTTTGACACTTGATAAATCATAGATCATGTACACTAGATTTACATGAATCAATGAAGCCTGCTTACTGCCCCTTTGAATATACTAATGAGTTTATTTTTAAATTAGTATTCATATAATTGCTTGATTTTCAGAACCAAACGTGGCATAACTTTGTAAGAAAATTTGACATTTTTGACATTTAACAGGATTTAGGGTAAATTCCAATGATTCAGGTTTGTCCAATTGTATTGTTTATGTGACTGCTTTCAGGAAGGTCAACTGTGGTCTTACCCCAAAAGCGGCAATGTCGGCAAGAAAAGGGTAAAAAGGGTGACCGGCTACACATCCTATTTGCTCTTTAACGTCATAACCAGTTTAGTTGTTTAGTCGCTACTAAGACACACTTTAATACCACGGGCAACTGAATCAACTTGGGCCTTTGTAACTAATATTTTATATACTAACTAAAGGGTATGCAACAAGGAATGCCACCACTCACCTTTCAACATCCGTATCTGAGCTTTGCAATGCATAATCCGATTACTACGATCACACACACACATGTCCAAATGAATAAACTTTCACTATACCTACTTTTGATTACACATATGTCTGTATTTCTTAACGAAAAGACATATTTTAACGACTGCGCGCGTAAAAGTACATACGACGAAACGTCACCACGTGACAACGCAGACGAAAGTGAGGTGCAGCACACTTTATCACCGAAATAGTCGACCCTACAAAAGTCAGCACCGTCTCTGTCTGACAACTTCTACGTGGGGTGACATTTGTGCGGTTATATTTTTGATCTATCAATTAAGACGTCGGAAAAAATAACCTTTTGGTAAGTCATATATGCAATTTAAGGTTTACGCAAAATTTGTCCACTGAAAGTTGTTGTACATTTATTTCTGGGAGTGTAGGAAGAGAAGGGCGTACAACTACAATGGCTCTGTCCTGCAAACGTACAACGCACTTTGTAAAAAATATTCCATATGAGTTTATGAGCTTGTAATTTTTTTCCCTGCCAGCATGTTGCAACGAGTGCACATATCATAATATTTTAACTCGAAAATATGATGCTGTAATTCCACAATGAATAAAAAATGTTTTGAGTGTTTTTAGATTGTTAGACAACTACAATGTATATATATATATATATATATATATATATATATATATATATATATATATATATATATATATATATATATATATATATAT
>JAMJIN010000147.1:0-9928 GCA_036784775.1 Chromatiales bacterium
CATAGTGCGCGCTACAAGATCAGCCATGACAGTTTCCAAACCAGAGTTGTACCATGACAGGATTTTTAGTTTTTTGCCCCAAAACCCTGTCAAGTGCTTTTTGTAATTATTTACTGCTTGCCACGGGTTTTTGAGAAGTTACTTTGTTGTTGGGTAAGGTTTTGTTTTGACGAGCTTATTTTACCTCGACAACAATCCGCTTTCTCATTTTTCTCGCTTAAATGCAGGATTTTTCCTGGTTTCTGGATCTCACCAGCGGTGAATTCCAGAAATTATGCAAAATATTCATTTCACCTTGTCTTTTATGCGATGAAACGGGTATCAGCACCGGTATTTATGCAACTACCGGGTAAACTTGCCGAACAAGCGCTTAAGGAAGAGCGCCAATTTTTAAATACGATACTGGAATCGATATCCGACGGTATAGTTGTCTGCGACAAGGATGGTCATTTGACTCTTTTTAACCCCGCCGCCAGAACCTTTCTGGGTAATAGCGAACTTCATATCCCCGTTAACGAGTGCGCTTCTCAATATGGCTTGCATAGTGCGGATGGAGCACGCTTACTCGCACGTGATGAATCTCCTCTGTATCGCACATTGCAAGATGGAAAGGTACGCGGGCAGGAGGTTTTTGTCTCGCCTCCAAATGGCGGCACAGAACGTACCCTTCTGGCGAATGGAGAAGCACTTGCGAATAAAGAAGGGGAGCGGATTGGTGCTGTCGTCACGCTTCACGATATAACGTCACAAAAAGCACTGGAACAAGAACTTCGCTTGTCCTCCATGGTATTTGAGGCGCACGATGCGATGATCATCACTGACGACCAAGGTAGGATTCAGCGAGTAAACAGGCGTTTTGTTGAGATGACCGGCTATTCGCCAGAAGATGTATTCGGTAAGACACCGAGCATCCTCAAGTCAGGTAGACATGATGATCGTTTTTACCGCAATCTATGGAAGCAGTTGACTGGCTCTGGCTCATGGCAGGGAGAGATATGGAATCAACGTAGAAATGGCGAAGTTTACCCTCAATGGACGAGTATCAGCCTGATTAGAGACGAAAAAGGCACGATCATCCACTTCCTGTCCAGTATGGTTGATGTCAGCAAGCAGCGACGTGCAGAAGCCGAGGTCGAATTTCTCGCTTATCACGATAGTCTGACAGGCCTGCCGAATAGAGTCTTGTTGTTTGACCGTCTCAATCAGGCTCTTGCTCGCTCAAGCCGAAGTGGTTCCATAGGTGCAAGCGTCTTCATGGATTTGGACCGGTTTAAGAATATCAATGACTCACTAGGACATCTCGTGGGTGACGGGATGCTGAAAGAGTTTGCCCGGCGATTGAAGAAACTGGTCAGAAAAGACGATACTTTGGCCCGTCTGGGTGGCGATGAGTTCATGATGGTGCTGAATGAACTGGGGCCGGATCAAGAATCAGCAACAAATAAGGTTTTATCGATAGCGGAGAAATTCAAAGCAAGCCTGGCTGAGCCTTACCACATCAGGGAATATGAACTGCACACGACCAGCAGTATTGGCGTAACACTTTTTTCTGGAGATGGGGAGACTGCCGAGGACATTATTCGCCGGGCAGACACTGCCATGTATAAAGCCAAGGAGGAGGGGCGTAATGCCATACGCTTCTATCTTCCAGAGATGCAGGCACAGGTAAGAGACCGGTTGGCGATGGAAAACGATATGCGTATCGCCATGGAGAAGGATCAGTTCAAGCTCTTTTTCCAACCCCAGATCGATATTCAAACGGGAGAATTGATTGGTGCCGAGGCGCTGTTGCGCTGGCGACATCCTGAACGTGGATATATCCTGCCCGATCATTTCATTCCTATCGCTGAAGATACCGGGCTGATAGTTTCGCTGGGCGAATATGTTCTAAGGGAAGTATGTTGCCGCAACAGAATTTGGCATGACGCAGGCTTGCCGAAGATTCCGATTGCGGTCAATGTTTCACCTGTTCAATTCCGCAGAACCGATTTTCTCAACCAAGTGAACAGTATATTGGGTGATACCCAATTAAGTCCTCACTACCTTGAGTTGGAGATGACAGAGACGGCCTTCATGCAAAATATTGTCGAAGTGAAAGACACGTTGACCCAATTGAACGCGCAGGGAGTCAACATAGCCATAGATGACTTTGGCACAGGTTACTCAAGCCTCTCTTATCTTAACCAAATGGCGATCGACAAACTTAAGATTGATCAATCGTTTATTCAAGATGTTTCAACCGATCAAAATAACGCAACGATAACAAAAACCATTATCTCGATGGCCCAGTATCTCAACCTTAAAACCATAGGGGAGGGAGTTGAAACTCTTGAGCAATTCAAATTCCTGCAGCATTCAGGTTGTGATGAAGTGCAAGGGTTTCTGTTCCATGAGCCAGTCCCCATGGAGATATTCTCAGATATGCTGAAAAATTGGCACAACTTCAAAGTAATGAACTAGGGTCTGTCGACGGGCTCCCGCATAGTGTTAGCCCTAAGTGTCAGCGCGTTGCTGGATAGCACTGTTTTTTGTAGGATGAGTGGTATTCCAAACATTGTTACTACGAATTTTCTTATGATTAATCCAAAACAAAGATTGCTGGCAGTTTGCGGCCTGATTTTTATTTTTACGATCTTTCCCAGCCATGCGGGACTTGAAGAGGGAATGGAAGCCAACCGAAAGGGTGACAGGCAGACTGCTTTCAACGAATTTCTGGCGGCGTCATTTGCGGGAGATGAGCGTGCCTTCGGTAAACTTGGGGGTATGTATCTCTATGGTCTGGGAACCGAGAAAGATTATGTGAAAGCTTATGCCTGGTTCGGACTGAGCGCTCTAACTGGTGATAGATATGGTCAGCGGTTTCAGGATGCCGCATCCTCCGCTATGACCCCAAAACAGGTTGGAGACGCCGAAAGATTACTCCAGGAATATCGTGAGCAGTTTAATCTAAGTGAGACATCACACGAGCAATAGTTAATGCCGGGCCCTCTATGCATCACGGCAATTGGAGGGAAAATACCATTGTTTCAGCCACCGCTACGCCTCACACTTGCTTTTTTGATTATCGCTATCCTTGGCGGATGCGGCGAAATAGAAAATGAGGTGATAAATAATCCGCTTCACTGGATCAGATGAATTTAATTCCCGCGCTGTGAATATTTCGCTCATCCACATATTTAGCCTGAAATTTTGTGATTTGCTCGCCAACTAATAATTTCTGAGGAGACTCTTAAGGAGACGAGGCTATCAAGACAATAATACTGACTTAATTAATTCTGAATATTCAATGCTTTGCTGGTCAATATGAATGTATTTAATTGGTTAATTCAGGGCGAAAACAAGAGGAAATTCAAGTAAAATCCCCATCGTCACAGGTTTTTCACGGTTGGAAGAGGGGTTATATTCCCGCTCACATGCAGATTCAGTATTGACACCAGCATCTTTACTGGTAGGGTCTGCATCCGCAAAGCTATCGCCTGTGTTTGGCGTGGCATCGTCTCAATGCCCACCAAGATTTAGTTGGGATTACTAGGAAACAGAAATGACAGACCTCACCCATTATCGAAATATCGGTATTTTTGCCCATGTGGATGCTGGTAAAACAACCACCACAGAGCGCATTTTGAAGCTCACTGGCAAGATCCATAAGACAGGTGAGGTTCACGATGGCGAGGCCACCACTGATTTCATGGAGCAGGAGCAGGAGCGCGGTATTACCATCCAGTCCGCTGCCACCTCTTGCGAGTGGGACGGCCACCGTCTAAACATCATTGATACCCCTGGGCACGTTGACTTCACTATTGAGGTTTATCGCTCTCTGAAGGTGCTTGACGGCGGCGTAGGCGTCTTTTGTGGTTCCGGCGGTGTTGAGCCCCAGTCCGAGACAAACTGGCGCTATGCCAATGAATCCGAGGTTGCCCGTATCATCCTGGTCAACAAACTCGACCGTATCGGTGCTGACTTCTACCGCGTAGTCGAGCAGGTGGAAAAGGTATTGGGTGCAAATCCCCTGGTCATGGTGCTGCCTATCGGTACTGAAGACCAATTTGTCGGCGTGGTAGACCTGCTGACTCGTAAAGCGTGGGTCTGGGATGACTCAGGTGACCCTGAGAAGTACGAAATCCAGGACGTGCCAGCCGATATGGTTGATCAGGTCGAAGAGTGGCGCGAGAAATTGATTGAGGCGGCAGTCGAGCAGGACGATGATGCAATGGAGATGTATCTGGAAGGCGAAGAGCCTGACATGGATACCATCAAGGCCTGCATTCGTAAGGGTACCATCGCACTCGATTTCTTCCCCACCTACTGCGGCTCCGCTTTCAAGAACAAGGGCGTCCAGCCGATTCTGAACGCCGTTGTTGACTACCTGCCCAACCCGGTGGAGGTCAAGCCTCAGCCTGAGGTCGATATGGAAGGCAACGAGACCGGTGAGTTTGCCATTGTCGACCCGGAATACCCACTGCGCGCATTGGCATTCAAGATTATGGATGACCGCTTCGGTGCGCTGACCTTTACTCGAATCTACTCAGGCCAGCTGAAGAAGGGCGACACCGTACTCAACACTTTCACTGGGAAGACCGAACGTATCGGCCGTATCGTGGAGATGCATGCCGACTCCCGTGAGGAGCTCAGTTCTGCCCAGGCTGGCGACATCATCGCTCTGGTAGGTCTGAAAAACACCCGGACCGGTCATACTCTGTGCGATCAGAAGCGGCCTGCCACCCTTGAGCCAATGGTTTTCCCTGATCCGGTTATCTCCATCGCGATCTCTCCAAATGACAAAGGTGGTTCGGAAAAGATGGGGATCGCCCTCAACAAGATGATGCAGGAAGATCCCTCATTCCGCGTTGAAACCGACGAGGAGAGTGGCGAGACGATCATCAAAGGCATGGGTGAGCTGCATCTCGACATCAAGGTCGATATCCTCAAACGCACCCACGGCGTAGAAGTAACCGTCGGCAAGCCCCAAGTGGCCTACCGTGAGACCATAACCAAACGTATCGAAGAGAGTTACACTCACAAGAAGCAGACTGGTGGTTCGGGTCAGTTTGCCAAGATCGATTACATAGTCGAGCCTGGCGAGCAGAACAGCGGCTTCGAGTTCGAATCTGTTGTTACCGGTGGTAACGTCCCTCGTGAATTCTGGCCTGCAGTGGAGAAGGGGTTCGCGCTCAGCATGCAAACAGGCACCTTGGCTGGTTTCCCGCTGCTTGATGTCAAAATCACCTTGGTAGATGGTAGCTTCCATGCTGTCGACTCCTCTGCGGTTGCCTATGAGATTGCTGCAAAGGCAGCATATCGTCAGTCTGTGCCGAAAGCGGGCCCCCAGCTGCTTGAGCCTGTGATGAAGGTCGACGTCTTCACCCCCGATGACCATGTGGGTGACGTAATTGGTGACCTCAACCGGCGCCGCGGTATGATCAAATCTCAGGAAGCAGGCACCACCGGCGTCCGTGTGAAAGCCGATGCTCCTTTAAGCGAAATGTTTGGCTACATCGGCGACCTTCGGACCATGACCTCTGGTCGCGGTCAGTTCTCTATGGAGTTCTCACACTACGCTCCCTGCCCAAACAGTGTCGCGGAGCAGGTGATCAAGGAAGTCAAGGCGCGCCAGGGTTAAAGGTTCTTCAAGAAGGGATTGCCGGATAAACCGATTCGGTAATCCCTGCTTTTAATAAAGGGTCGGTGCAGAAATCATTCTGGTCTGACCCTGATAAGAGAAAAGAGGGAGGGCAACATGCTTTCAGAACACCACGATATCGACCATGAATTCCCCGAATTCCACCAGAAGCTCGAGGCACTCAGTGCAGCAGACACAGAATTTGCTGAGCTGGTGAAGAAGCACGATACGCTCGACAACGAAATCCGTGTACTCGAAGAGCGCGGACAGCCCATCGCGGATGAAAGCATCGAAGCGATGAAGTACAAGCGTACCGAACTTAAGGATAAGATCTACGCGCGACTTCGCCAAGCGTGATTGCCAACATCCTCGCGTTTACGCGAGGATGTTAGGTTAGCTCCACCAGCCAGGCCCATCGGGCTATGCTATCGTGTGCCAAACCATTCTATGGAATCGGTACATCTTCGGAAATATCCCACTCTGTCCTAAATTCATTAGGACATTGAATCTCCTCAAGTATATTATGCATCCCAGGCTACCTGGAGTTATGGATAATGACGATGCGTACACAGAGATTTCGCAGACATGCCGCACCTTCAATGGCGATTATTGCTCTGTTATTCACTTTTGCAGCGCTCAACGGTTGCTCAACGCTGGATCTGACGCCTGTAGCTTCTCCCGCCACACACAAGCACTTCCCCGGTAAAATAGTTTGGCATGATCTGCTGACCCAGGATGTGGCACAGGCTGAAGACTTCTATGGGCAATTGTTTGGATGGGGCTTCAAGCACCAGGGTGCTTATACTGTTGTGATGCGGGACGGACAGGCAATCGGCGGCATGGTTGAAATCAAACCAAAACCTAATGGTCGAGGTATTGCTCGCTGGATCGCATCACTCTCAGTGTCGAATGTCGATCAAGCTGCCGGGTTCATCCGTGAACAGGGAGGCAAGATACATGAGGGGCCTACAAATATGCGCCACCGAGGACGAGGTGCCTTGATCAGCGACCCTCAAGGCGCACAAATTCTGCTTCTTCGATCAGCCAGCGGTGACCCCGAAGATAAAGAACCCGCCATCAACGACTGGCTCTGGGATGAACTTTGGTCAAGTGATCCCACGACTTCACTGGATTTCTACCAAACCTTGGTGGGTTATTCCTCACGAGAAAACCGGGAGAACTACTGGATTCTGAAAATGAATGGAAAATGGCGTGCCGGCGTCAGAGGGGTGTTCGATAAAAAATTAGAGCAGCGGTGGGTGCCTGTAATCCGTGTTGCCGATCCACAAAAGATTTCGGATGTTGTAACCAATCTGGGGGGCAGGGTACTGGTAAAGTCCGGGACAGCTGAAGAAGACAAGCAGACCGCACTGCTTGCTGACCCCGCCGGGGCACTCTTCATGATTCAGAAATGGCCTGGTATTGCCACCGAAGGGGGAGAGTGATCATGACACTATTCCGTCGAAAAATGTTTGGCCTCATCCTGTTACTGGTTGCCGCGCTATTGACAGGATGTTCGAGCACAGGCTCCTCATCCGTTGGCGGCTCCGTTTCATACGGCGCTTACTATGGTGGCTACTACGACCCTTACCCTTGTTGGGGATGTGGCGGCGACACGATTATCGTGAACCCACCACCAGGGAAACCCGATCGTCCCAAGCCACCCATCTCCAGGCCACCCAAGCCTACGAATCCAATTGCCAGGCCACCCGGCAACATAGGTCGGCCTGCAGCAAGACCAGCGTCACGCCCAAGAAGATCACGCTGAGGTGCAATGACTGGGTTTCCTCGTCCGAAGAAATCAAATCGAACGATTTCAATTGCAGTATCCAGCGCTATGTTCATCCACTGGTCGAGCAGCCAATTAATGATGTCGAAGCCTTGCTGCGGGAAGAGCAAGCACTAAAACAAGAGCTGGCCACTGACACGTTTGAAACCGAGCAACGTTTAAAGGAACGTACCGAGATACTCCTCGATAACATCAATAGCGCAAAATGGACCGAGAATGGGGAGTCGCACAACCTAATGATGCTCAGGCCCAGGAAATGCGGAATTGCTATTCGAAATTGCGAGCAACCGTTGAACGCGCTGTTCAAGACGAAGCGTTATACAGCCAAAGAAACTCGACAAGGTGGTCAAAGGATTCACAGCAGCAGAGAACACTCGCATTCAGGACCTTTACCAGCGTTGCAATATTGAAGGAAGTGATTGCTGCAATCAGAGCAAATCAGGCTCAAGCTGGGTAACTCTGATCTGAAATCGGGGGAGAGTAGTGTCAGAATCTCGCTCTATCCGGGAATCTCAGTTTCAGTTCTGTTTTACTCAATAATTCATCAGAGAGAATTTAGAATATTTACAATTTAACATAATATATATTATGCACATATTGTGTTTTTCATTTTATGCGTTTTATCAACCCTATTCAGGAATCCGAATTGGTGACGGCGCCGATCTTTTCAGCGAGTTCAGCTGCAGGCATTGGTATACCAAAATAGTAGCCTTGTAGATAATCGCAACCAATTTTCTTTAGGAACTCCGCCTGAGCATGGGTTTCTACACCCTCTGCTACCAATTTGAGGTTAAGGCTTTTTGCTATGGCAACAATTGCCTCAACGAGAGAAGCATCATCCTGGTTGTCTGGCAGATCAGCCACAAAGGCCCGATCAATCTTCAAAATATCCACCGGGAAACGTTTTAAGTAGCTAAGTGATGAGTAACCGGTACCAAAATCATCTATGGACAATTTAGCACCGACATTTTTAAATGACTGCAGCCAGGTAATCTCTTCTGCTGTGTCCTCTATAAGCTCACTTTCAGTAATTTCAAGGGTAAGGAACTCACCAGGTAGACCTGTCTCGCGCAATATCTGAGAGATGTCATTTGCAGTCAACCCCAACTCCCTTTGCCTGCCAGACAGGTTGAATGCAATTTCAATATCACCCAAACCGGCCTGATGCCATTTATGTACTTGCAGGCAACCGGTATGTAATATCCACGTCCCAATCTTTCCTATCAAACCGATCTCCTCTGCAAGAGGGATAAAGGTATCCGGTGCGACAAAACCTAATTGTGGATGATGCCATCGCAGGAGTGCCTCCACGCTAATAATTGATTCATTGCAGGTATCTACGACAGGTTGATAATAGAGTTCAAATTCACCCCGCTTCAAAGCCTGTCTCAGATCATGCTCCAGACTTTGGCGAATCCTGACCTGTTCTTGTATCTTTGCGGTAAAAAACTGAAAACGGTTGCGCCCAGTATCTTTTGCCAGATACATCGCCATATCTGCATTCTGCAATAGAGTCTCTGGAGTATCAGCATCCTCTGGGTAGAGGGTAATACCAATACTCGCACCGACAAAGACTTCGCGGCTTGAAAGATCAAACACTCTGGAGACCATTTCGATGATTTTGCTGGCAACCTTCGCTGCATCTTCCGGTTCAGAAATGTCCTGTAGCAGAACGACAAATTCATCCCCGCCAAAACGCGCTACGGTATCAACTTCCCGTACACAGGCCTTGATGCGTGTGGCAACCTTTTGCAGCAGTTCGTCCCCGATTACATGACCAAAACTATCATTGACGACTTTGAATTTATCAAGGTCGATGAACAGCAGGGCTAATCCCCACTCTTCTCGTCCAGCCGACATGATGGCTTGCGAAAGACGGTCTTGCAGAAGGGAGCGGTTGGGTAATCCGGTTAGGGCATCATAGTTTGCCTGGTAGCGAATCTGTTCCTCATTTTCCTTTCGTTGAGTGATATCGGAAAAAATAGCGACAAATTCACTCACCCTGCCCTTTTTATCCTTGATGGAAGCAACGGAGAGCCATTGTGGGTAGACGCTGCCGTCTTTGCGGCGGTTCCAGATTTCGCCCGCCCAATGGCCCTTCTGCAAGACCGCCTCCCACATCGTCTGATAAAATAGCTTCTCCTGACGCCCGGAACTGAGGATACTGGGATTCCGTCCAACCACCTCGCTCGGCTCATAACCGGTGATACGACTGAATGCAGAATTGACAGTTTTAATATGGTTTTCGGCATCAGTCACCATGATGCCTTCCGTCGTAGTATCAAATACCGTGGCATTCATTCTCAACAGGTCTTCAGCCCGTTTCTGTGCAGTGATGTCCTCTTTAACAGCAATAAAATGGGTTACCTCACCCTGCTCGTTACGCAGAGGTGATATCGATGCTGATTCCCAGTAGATGGATCCATCCTTACGTTTATGGTGATGACTACACAGAAAAATGAAGATCCACTGATTACACGGGCCACGGCATTGAAGCTCCATGGGCTGCTCGCGCACTG
>JAMJIN010000148.1:0-9923 GCA_036784775.1 Chromatiales bacterium
TCGCGCCTCGGCTACGCTGCAGTGCGCACACCACCCATGCCACAACGCCTCCTCAGCATGGCTGAGGCTCGGGGGTAATCAGGAAGGTTAAAGGGGGCCGTGCCAACGGGAAGGCCAGACTTTGTTGTGACTGCTGTTGCCAGAAAAAAGTGTTTGCATTGGGCAGTTCCCGGTACACACTTGTTTAACCTTTAACCTTTAACCTTTAACCTTTAAACCTATTCTTTCAATTCCCGCCGCATCTTCTCGATCAGATCCCGCCCCAGCGTGCCGAGTCCGCTGCCGTCCGGATTCTGGTGGCTTTCGACGTATTCGCGAATCTCGGCGAAACGTTTGGCGGCCTGTTCGTTGTCCTTGAGACGGGGCATGCGCTCTCTGGCGATCTCGAAGGCGTCGAAGTCGAGGGCCTTCATATCGAATCCCTTCATGCGTCTGACTGCCCGCATCATGGCACGGTTGCGAAAGCGGGTCAGATCGTCGCTGGTAATCTCCTCAAGGCCTTCCCGGCGGGCGGCGAATTCAGCGGCCTTTTTGATGCCGGCACGGACGAATTCGGGGGCGGATTTTACGCGTTCAAGTGCTTCAGGATTCCATTCAACGCCTGCCATCAGGGTATCCAATACCTTGATGACATCCTCGACGGCCACCCGCTGTGCACGGCGGCGTTTCACCTCCCGTTCCACTGCGGCCTCCATCGAAGGCTGGACGAAGAGGCTGACCTGAGGGCCCCGGTCGGACAGGGCTATTTTCAGCAGGTGCTCTGCTTCTTCTTCCCAGGGGAAGGCGCGCCTGGGTTCGTCTTCATCCTCCAGGCGTTGCAGAAGCTTCATGTTGACTTCCAGTCGGCCTTCGTTGCGCGCGACGTCTTCTGCCACCTGGCGGACGCCTTCCTGCAGGAAAGGGGGCATGGTGTCGAGATAGGTTTGCGCCTCAGCCGTCCAGGGCAGGGGAGGCGCATCGCTGATGGGTTGCGCTCCCGCCTCGGCGATGGAACTGACGTTACCTGGTGGACGGGAGGGCATGCCGTTTTTGAAGCGATTTTTCGCCAATGTCGCCATATGTTCCGGGGTGACCACAGTTTCCCCCAGTTTCTGCACATGCTCTTCAGCCCGTTTGCGTACCATCTTGCGCAGAAAACCGGGAACGCGTGAGAGACGCTTTTCCGCTTCGGACGACCAGGACACATCATCGGTTATTGCGGGGGCCAGTGGCTGGATTATCGGCTTGCCTTCCGGCTGGTAGGAGCACCAGGGGTCTGCATCCATCAGGCTCCCGCCGAGGGCCTTGGGTCGCGCACGGCAGCCGGTGCAGAGTTGCTGATACTCACATTTGCCGCACTTGCCGCCCAGGTTAGGATGGGTAAGCTGGGCGAAGGTGGGGGAGTTATCCCAGATCTGCCAGAAAGGCGTCTCCCGGATAGTTCCCTCTTCATCTGGGATGTAGGGGCAGGCGGTGACGCCGCCTTCCGGGGTGATGCGGCAGTAGTGAATGCCTGCAAGGCAGCCGCCGCCCTCGTATCCCTGAGCGCGGGTCAAAGGGGATTCCGGGTCGAGCTGGTAGGCGATGCGCTTGTAGTGGGGTGCGCAGCGTGCGCGGATGATCAGGTCACTGGTGGCGGCTTGGGCCTCTACCAGTTGTTTCAACACGGCTTCGTAGCGTTGCGGGGTGATGTCGCTCATCGACTCGCCACGGCCGGTGCAGACCAGGAAGAATATGTTCAGTACATGGGCACCGGTGGCCCGGCTGAAGTCGATCATGCCCTGGACCTCGTGGGCATTCTGTTCGGTGACCGAGAAGTGGACCTGGAAAGGCAGATCGAACTTGCGGCAGGCCTCCATGCCTGCGAGGGTCTTCTCCCAACTGCCGGGGCAGCCGCGAAAGTCGTCGTGCTGAGTTGGATCCAGGGAGTCGAGACTGATGCCCAAGCCCATGGCGCCTGCCGCCTTCAGTTGCTGCACCCGGCTTTCATTGAGTAAAACACCGTTGGTGCCGACCACGATGGAGAGTCCCAATGCGCTGCCGTGGTTTACCAGTTCCTCCAGATCCCGACGCAGCAGGGGTTCGCCCCCGGTGAGCACCACCATGGTCTCGTTGCTGCGGTTGGCGATCTCATCCAGCAGTCCCTCGACCTCGTGGGTGGTGAGTTCGTTCGAACCTCCACTATCCCTGGTTTCGGCGTCCATGTAGCAGTGTTCGCAGGCCAGATTACAGCGGCGGGTGAGGTTTATGGCCAGGAGGAATAGGTTACGATCAGACATGGGAGGCCTGGTCAGTCGCTGCCGCTGCGAGGATCGCTGGGGTCGAGGTGGAATACACCACGTTCGGCCCACTCTTGCTTCACCGCGTCCACTGCATCGTGATCGACTCGGTCGAGTCCCTGCCGTCGGGTCCAACCCTCGATCTCTTTCACCAGCATGCCCTGAACCATCTCAGGTGCCTTGGCAATGCGCTCACGGGCATCTTCGTTCCAGGGTATTGTCTCCTCAACGGTTGCTGAACCCTGGGTGAAGGTCTGCATGACCTGGCCCAGGAAGTCGGCGTCGATCTGTTTTATGTCGCTCTGACCGGCAATGGTTTCGGCGGCTTTTACCGTCATGTCGCGGCAGTAGCCCGCGGGAACATTGGCGAGCATTGCTTCCGCGTCACTGCTCCAGACCAGCTTGGTTTCCGGGACAGCGGGTTTTGGCTCGGGTACGGGTTGCACTAGGTCGGCAAAGGGGCAAGCACTTTTTTTCTCTGTCGCCGGGGTCGAGGGTTGAGCGTCGCCTTGCATGGCCGACGCCATGGCATCCCGGGCTTTTGCCAGACCCGCCTCGGCGGTTTGCAGGGAGATCTCACTGAGTCCCTGGTCACTGGCATAGGCTTCGATGCGCTGTTTTGATGCGTCTCGCATGAAACCCTCTGGCACCCGTATCAGACGGGCCAGTGCGGCGGCCTGCCAATGGAGGGCCGAGGAATCAGGGCCAAGGGCCGAGGGTGGAGCAGAGAGTTCTTTTCCTTGGCCCTCGGCCCTCGGCTCTCGGCTCTCATCAAGGTCCTTATCAAGAAACGGCTCGATGTGTTCTGCGGAGACGGTACGCAGGCCAGCGGCCCGTGCCTTCTTCTCCGCCCGCATGCTCAGGTTGCCCCGCAGACTCAGGTTGTCTACCGTGAGCAGCAGCTGTTTGGCCTGGTCGTCCCAACGCATGACCTCTTCGGTAGGGGGTTTGCGTTTAAGCTCACCATTATCGTAGGCCTCGACGATCTCGGACATTGCCTGTTCGGCGTGTCCCGGCATCAGCTGGGCGGTAGCCTCTTCAACGATGCTTTCGGTGATGACCGTATGGCCGTGCTCCTGGGCATAGCGCAGGATCGCCATACGCGCCATGTTGCGCACGAAGGAGGGGACCCGCTCCATGCGGAGCTCTGCTTCATTCGTCCATGAGGTGGTGACCTCGGCGATGCGCTCCACCGGTGGACGGTACTCCCGCTGGCTCAGCAATACCGCACAATCCACGTCGGAAAGCAGGGCCTCTGCGTTGCCGCCGATATCGAGTTCATCGTCGGCGTGGATGCCGAGTTTGCCGATCACCAGCAGGGAGGGTTGTTCCAATTTGAGATAACGGTTGATGACGTCGTGGGGCTTGCCGTCGAGCAGTTTTATTTCCACCGGCATGCCCTGGTCTGCGGCGATGTTCCGCGCCACTTCGAGATGGCCCTGGTAGATCTTCGCCAGACCGGAGTCGATGATCTCTTCGTGCAGTTTCTCCTGTTCCTGGAAACGGAACACCTTGCCTGCCTCCTCGGAGAGCACACCTGCGATACGATTGAAGGCGACATAGTGGTAGTAAGGATCGAAGGCGGAGATCACCTTCACCGGCACATCCCACTCCTTGCCCAGGGCGAGAGCGGAGAGCAGGCCGCCGTAGGAACGGGTGGAACCGTCCACCGCGACCACGATGGGGCCTTTTTTGATGGACTTTTGAGGATCCTTGATGACCAGCATGTCGATATCGCAACGTCTTGCGACGCGCTGGCAAACAGTGCCGAGCCGGCTGCCCTTGACGGCGCCCAGGCCCAGTGCACCCATTACCAGCAGGTCGTAGTTTCCGCTGTTGGTCTCACGCGCCAGTTCCCGGTAGTTCTTGCCTTCCAGGGCGCGGCGTTTGAGTTCGATGTTCTGTTGTGACGTCTCCTTTTCCACCTGGTCCATGTAAGAATCGGTGATGATAGAGAGGCCCCGTGTGATCAGGTCGTCATGCACGTCCCGTTGACGTTCCAGCTCCTCTTCTTCGCGAAACTGTTCCGGCAGACCTCCCTCCATCTGACGGAAACGCACATCGTGCAGTTTGGCCGCATAGACATGGGCGGCAGTCAGAGCGCTGTTCCAGATGCCGGCCAGATTAACCGCCTCGGTGATGCTGCGGTTTGAATGATCGGAAGAGTCCACCGCGAGGAGGATGGATTTATACCGGGGAAGGGAGACGGATTCCGGAGTTTGGTTTTGGGCTTGGGATGGCATTGACTCAGGCAAAAGGTAAAAGGTAAAAGGTAAAAGGTAAAAACCGTTCTGGACGATCGGCGCCAGGTTGAAGGTATCTGGTTTAAAGAAGGCCTTTAACCTTTCACCTTTTACCTTTAATTATTAAGAAACCAGTAGACGACGATGGCTCCGATCACCAATGCATTGATGATCCCGGCAACGATGGCGAGATAGTCGAGCGGCGCCAGGTTCAGCCGTTTTGAAAATGTCATAGTCCGGTCTCCATGGGAGACTGCCGGAATAGGACATCCGACAGTCTCCCCAAGGTTTTACTTGAAGGTGAAGTCCACGTTGGCGGTGCCGCCGGCGGCAACCTCAATCTTGGATTTCTGGTCCTTCAGGGTGCCGTGCCAGGCCTTGATGGTGTATTTGCCCGGGGGTACATTGTCGATACTGAAGGTGCCGTCTTCCGCTACCTTGGCGTAGTAGGGGTTCTTGGCGACGAAGACAAAACCGTGCATGAAATCATGGGCGTCACACTCCACCTTCATGGCGGATCCGCGTTTCAGCTTGACCGTTTTGGTGACGGTGTTGGGCTCGGGCTGACTTACGTTGAAGACGGTCTTCTTGGTGCGTCCGATGATTTCTTAGGTGTGGATATTATGCAGGATAGGATCCTGATTGACGGCTGCGATCTTGGTTTCGTTCTTCATTACCTGCAGGAAGGGTTTGAACTCACAACCCTTCTGATCCAGGACTGTGCTGGAGATCGAGGCGTCGAAGGCCTTGCCTGTTTTGACCTTGTCCAGATAGACAACGGTGTCCATCAGTGAGCCATTGTTGACTCGAACGTAGTCTATCTCGCGGGTGCCTGTGCCGCAGACATCATTGTCTTTGGAAATCTTGTAGGTTTTGGGCGCTTTGTCCTTGCCGGCAAAACTCACCTTGCCGGTGATGACGCCGCCGTTGCTGACGGAGACCTCTTTGTATTTAGCGGCCTGTCCAGCGACAGGCAGGGCGCAGAGACCGGCCAGACTGAGGGCGATGATCAACTTCTTCATTTTGCTGACTCTCCTAATGTTAACAGCGATGTGACATTACTCGGTGTGATGGAAAAAATGGAACTCAACTCAAGCCGCCTGTTGCGACCGGTCGTTGGAGGAAATAAACAGCTCTTCGAGCATCTCGATGACAAACCGGCGTTCAGCGCTTGAATCGACAGTTTCCAGTTGGCTGAGCAGCCTCTCGGCGCTGCCTTGGATGTCGATGGAACGCAGCAGTTTGCCTATATTCCGGGCTTGGGCTCCGGCACCGAGAAAGCCTGTGTCGATCAACTGCTCCACTATCTCGGTCTTGGACTCGCTAAGCCCCTCAAGGTTCAGTAACTGAACGATGCCTTTGGCCGCAGCCATCCGCACATTGAATTCCGAATCCTCCAGAGCACTGCTGAGTTTGCGCAGGATGGTTTTGGGAGAGACGGGTTTGATCACCATGTGGTCGGCTTTGTCGGGGTCGTCACCGTTGATGCTCAATTCAACCAAAGCGGAGATGGCCTCGGCACGCAAGGTAGTCTGTGGGTCATTCAGGACGTCAAGTAGAGGCAGCATGGCTGCCTTGTTGTGAAGCAGACCCATTGCGCGGGCACAGGCCACTTTTTGGTCTTCGTCGCCAAGACCCAACTGGGTTGTCAGGGAGCCGAAGGCGTTCATCAGGCTCCCCAGTCCGGGGTGCAGGCGTGCGGTTTCCGCGATGGCCAGTGCGGCTTCATAACGCAGTACGCCATCATCCGCGTTGAGGGCCCGGATCAGTCCTGCTACCGAGGCATCGTCGGTATTGCCGATGAGCACGCGCACACCGAGACGGCGGACATCGTCTTCGATGCTGATCTTGCGACGGCCGCGGGTCATCCGTTCGCCGATGCGCTTATTATCTTCCACGACCTCAAGGAAATTCTCCGTCTCCTGTTCTATCTCGATTTCGACCTCTGGTTCCGGCAGTGCCTCGTGGACTCCGAAGGCAACCTCCGCATTGTCCAGGGCGATGGCATCGAGGGTGGAGACTGCAGCATTGACTTCGCCAGGTTCGACAGAGCGGCCAGGGGTCTCCGGCAGCACCAGGGATTCGCTATCTGCCAACTCGGATCCCGTCTCCGCATTTTGAATATCGGGTGTCTCGGTTGAGGTGTCTTCAGCTTTGCGATCCTGCTCTTTTATCGGAGTGGGATCGAACTCCACTGCCTGACTGACCTTCTGCGGTGTTTCCTGTGGTGAGAGTTCCAGTTCGCCGGCGATGGCAGCAAGCACGATGTCGAGGGGACGTTGCAATGCTTCTGTTGCCTCTTCCTCTGTTGTTGGGATGGCGTCGAGCGCCGTCAAGACGTCGAGGGCGGCAAGACGTACCGGCTGCTCCTTGTCGGCAATCGCCTCCTTGAGCAGATCGATGGTGTCGGCGTTGTGTATGCCGATACGACCAATGGCAAGGGTGGCCTGCCGGCGAACCATGCTGTAGAGATTACGGTTGCGCACGGTGGCGATAAGCGTGTCCAGTGAAGTCGGGTCTCCATTGACACCCAAAAGGTCACAGGCAGACGCTGCAGTGTCATAGATTTTGTCCGTGAGTGAGTCAGCCACCGCAGCGAGGCTCTCTTCATCCAGGGGTCGGGGCTGGATCAAACTGCCCAGGGTGGTGGCAATGATTGCACGTACCAGACTGCTGGGGTCGCTGAGCAGTGGAGTGATTTCGGAGATGATGCCGCTGTCGCCGGTGATGGATTTCGTCAGACTTCTATGGCCGCAGAGCGAACATCGTCTTCAGGATCGCGTAGCAGCAGAAGCAGAGCGGGCAGATAACGATGGGCATCGATATCAGCCAGGGCTGTGGCAGTGGCCGCACGGACTTCCGGTGATTCGTCGCGCAGGGCCTGCCCCAAGGCTTTGTTGACCTCGGGGTTACCTGAATGTCCCAATGCCCGGGCGGCGCGGCGGCGTTGCATGATGGAACCGTTCGCCAGCAGTTCGAGTAGCGCGGTGATGCCGCTCTCTTTGATATTGGCCAGCGCAGCGAAAATTTCCGGGTCGATATCCTGGGATGTTTCATCCTCCATGATCTGCAGCAGGGTGTCGGTGGCATCTTCGACGCCGAATTCCCCCAAAGCCTCAACCGCAGCGAGTTGTATGTCCCACCATCTATCCCAATCGTCTTCCCATTCGATTCTTTCGGGTCGATCTACCGCAACCTTTTTCAGGATGGGGATCGCATCCTCCGTGCCGAGTTGGCCCAGGGCAATGGTCACGGCGGTACAGACTTCACCGCTCTCTTCGTTCTCAAGAGATTTGATCAGTGCCGGTACAGCCTGCTGGTCACCGATCCTTCCCAATGCCTCGGCGGCATCCACGCAGGCATCTATGTCCTCATCGGTCAGCTGCTCGATCAGGGCCTCCACGGCACTTCTGCTGCCCATGGTTCCCAGGGTACGGGCAGCGTAGCAGCGATCAGCTTCATCGCCTGTTTTAAGGAGGTCTGTCAGAGACTGTTCGGTCTTTTCTTTCATATTCATCGAATACCCGTCTGGGATGGAGATCCCACTATGTAAAGCAAGAGGTGTACCAACATGCGTGGATCCTTAACTGTCTGACTTGGCGCTGGAATTGTGTTGGATGAAAAATGAAGACTAAACGATATGTTCAAACAGATCTAATAACGCAGGCATGATTGAACACTTTGTGCTGTTTTGGGTGATGTCCCCTCTTCCACATTGGTTTTATGAGGGGGGACAAGAGATTATCAGGACTGGCGTTTACGCATAAGGGGGTTGAAACGAATGGTACATACCGGTTTTATTGAGTGAAAGAAATGTTCAGATTGTTTTGTGAGACTCCTTAATGGAAATAGTAAAAACCGAAGAGGCCTGTACGGCCAGTGCTTGGCCGCGCACCCCCGATTCATGGTATGAATACAAGGGATTAGAGTTGTATGAACCTGCAAGGCAAGTCTGGACCATTATCGGTCCGGCTTGTGATTGCCACTTGGCCTGAATTTTGCACTCAGTGCCTGGAATAAGCACTTTTCATCAATTGCGGCCAAAGGTGCAGCTAATGTCCGATCCAGAGAAAATCAACGAATCTGAAAGAAAGGAGGGCACAGATGTGTCCGGGCACTCCAATTGGGGGCCGAAGCTGTTTGTTGGGGTGCTGATCGGCATCCTGCTGTTTTTCTACTGGTTGCTGATCTACTCGGGCGGCGTCACAGTGCATCACGGTTAAGGGGTGGGAAAATGATTGAAGAGAATAAAATTGGTGGTGCTGCACTGCTTGTCATTTGGATTGCTGCGCTGGCCATCTCCCTGGTTGCGTTTTACGGCCTGGACCATCTGATTATGAACATGCAGGGGCTGCCCCTGAATGCTGACCTGACCCCGGCGGGTTGAGCGGGCAGGGGAGAGAAAAAGAGATGAGGTCGAACAGACAACAATCGATACGTCGAAACGTTTTTTCAAACCGGCTTGGTTGGCTGCTGTCCCTGTTGGCAGTTCTGCTTGTCTTTGGCGCAACCCCTGTTTTTGCGGATATGGGGATGGGAGGGGCCGAACAGCGCATCGCACCGATCGGCCGGGTCCATATTGAAGGCCAGGATTTTGTTCCCGCGGCGGATAGTACGACCAGTGAGGCCGAAGCGCCGGAGCTGATCGCGGCACCCCGGACGAGTCGCAAGGACTACCCGAATATCGGCGTCAGCAGCCGGGCAGTGGTGTGGATTCTGGCCCAGTTACACCTCTTTTTCGGTGCTCTGGTGTTGGCGGTGCCCCTGTTTGTCCTGGTGATCGAACTGGTCGGCTTGATGACCGGTGACGAGCGCTACGACAGCATGCCCATGAGTTCATGAAGATCAGTCTCACAGGTTACTCCATCACCGCGATCTTCGGCGGCTCTCTGGCGCTGGCGCTGTTCCTGCTCTATCCCGATTTCATGGGTTACATGATGCATGTCTTCGGTGCTCAGTGGCTGGTCTATGCAGGGCTGTTTTTCCTCGAGAGTTTCTTCCTCTACACCTACTATTATGGCTGGAACGCCATGCGCTACGGCAACATGAAGTGGGTGCACCTGAGTCTTGGCCTGCTGCTCAACGGCGCGGGCATGACCATCATGGTGGTCTCCAACTCCTGGGCCACCTTTATGATGGCACCTTCAGGCGTCAATGAGGTTGGTGTGGTGGTGGGCAATATTTGGGAGGTAATGAAGGGGCCGCTGTGGAACCCGATCAATTTGCATCGGTTTATTGCCAACATCGGTTTCGGCGGTGCCGTTGTCGGGGCCTATGCCGGTAACTTCTCAAAAACCCGTGGCAAGCAGTAAATAATTACAAAAAGCACTTGACAGGGTTTTGGGGCAAAAAACTAAAAATCCTGTCATGGTACAACTCTGGTTTGGAAACTGTCATGGCTGATCTTGTAGCGCGCACTATG
>JAMJIN010000015.1:0-36485 GCA_036784775.1 Chromatiales bacterium
ACTTGGAAGGCGGAGAGTCAGTTCGCGGTACTGGAGGAGGCGGCGCAACGTCGCCAGCTGTCTGCACAGGAGAAATCCCTGCTGGCGCATAAAGATGAGACGCTGGAGTACAAACGCCAGCTGGCTGCACTTGGCGACAAGGTTACGTATCAGGAGCGCCTGAACGCGCTGGCGCAGCAGGCGGATAAATTCGCACAGCAGCAACGGGCAAAACGGGCCGCCATTGATGCGAAAAGCCGGGGGCTGACTGACCGGCAGGCAGAACGGGAAGCCACGGAACAGCGCCTGAAGGAACAGTATGGCGATAATCCGCTGGCGCTGAATAACGTCATGTCAGAGCAGAAAAAGACCTGGGCGGCTGAAGACCAGCTTCGCGGGAACTGGATGGCAGGCCTGAAGTCCGGCTGGAGTGAGTGGGAAGAGAGCGCCACGGACAGTATGTCGCAGGTAAAAAGTGCAGCCACGCAGACCTTTGATGGTATTGCACAGAATATGGCGGCGATGCTGACCGGCAGTGAGCAGAACTGGCGCAGCTTCACCCGTTCCGTGCTGTCCATGATGACAGAAATTCTGCTTAAGCAGGCAATGGTGGGGATTGTCGGGAGTATCGGCAGCGCCATTGGCGGGGCTGTTGGTGGCGGCGCATCCGCGTCAGGCGGTACAGCCATTCAGGCCGCTGCGGCGAAATTCCATTTTGCAACCGGAGGATTTACGGGAACCGGCGGCAAATATGAGCCAGCGGGGATTGTTCACCGTGGTGAGTTTGTCTTCACGAAGGAGGCAACCAGCCGGATTGGCGTGGGGAATCTTTACCGGCTGATGCGCGGCTATGCCACCGGCGGTTATGTCGGTACACCGGGCAGCATGGCAGACAGCCGGTCGCAGGCGTCCGGGACGTTTGAGCAGAATAACCATGTGGTGATTAACAACGACGGCACGAACGGGCAGATAGGTCCGGCTGCTCTGAAGGCGGTGTATGACATGGCCCGCAAGGGTGCCCGTGATGAAATTCAGACACAGATGCGTGATGGTGGCCTGTTCTCCGGAGGTGGACGATGAAGACCTTCCGCTGGAAAGTGAAACCCGGTATGGATGTGGCTTCGGTCCCTTCTGTAAGAAAGGTGCGCTTTGGTGATGGCTATTCTCAGCGAGCGCCTGCCGGGCTGAATGCCAACCTGAAAACGTACAGCGTGACGCTTTCTGTCCCCCGTGAGGAGGCCACGGTACTGGAGTCGTTTCTGGAAGAGCACGGGGGCTGGAAATCCTTTCTGTGGACGCCGCCTTATGAGTGGCGGCAGATAAAGGTGACCTGCGCAAAATGGTCGTCGCGGGTCAGTATGCTGCGTGTTGAGTTCAGCGCAGAGTTTGAACAGGTGGTGAACTGATGCAGGATATCCGGCAGGAAACACTGAATGAATGCACCCGTGCGGAGCAGTCGGCCAGCGTGGTGCTCTGGGAAATCGACCTGACAGAGGTCGGTGGAGAACGTTATTTTTTCTGTAATGAGCAGAACGAAAAAGGTGAGCCGGTCACCTGGCAGGGGCGACAGTATCAGCCGTATCCCATTCAGGGGAGCGGTTTTGAACTGAATGGCAAAGGCACCAGTACGCGCCCCACGCTGACGGTTTCTAACCTGTACGGTATGGTCACCGGGATGGCGGAAGATATGCAGAGTCTGGTCGGCGGAACGGTGGTCCGGCGTAAGGTTTACGCCCGTTTTCTGGATGCGGTGAACTTCGTCAACGGAAACAGTTACGCCGATCCGGAGCAGGAGGTGATCAGCCGCTGGCGCATTGAGCAGTGCAGCGAACTGAGCGCGGTGAGTGCCTCCTTTGTACTGTCCACGCCGACGGAAACGGATGGCGCTGTTTTTCCGGGACGTATCATGCTGGCCAACACCTGCACCTGGACCTATCGCGGTGACGAGTGCGGTTATAGCGGTCCGGCTGTCGCGGATGAATATGACCAGCCAACGTCCGATATCACGAAGGATAAATGCAGCAAATGCCTGAGCGGTTGTAAGTTCCGCAATAACGTCGGCAACTTTGGCGGCTTCCTTTCCATTAACAAACTTTCGCAGTAAATCCCATGACACAGACAGAATCAGCGATTCTGGCGCACGCCCGGCGATGTGCGCCAGCGGAGTCGTGCGGCTTCGTGGTAAGCACGCCGGAGGGGGAAAGATATTTCCCCTGCGTGAATATCTCCGGTGAGCCGGAGGCGTATTTCCGTATGTCGCCGGAAGACTGGCTGCAGGCAGAAATGCAGGGTGAGATTGTGGCGCTGGTCCACAGCCACCCCGGTGGTCTGCCCTGGCTGAGTGAGGCCGACCGGCGGCTGCAGGTGCAGAGTGATTTGCCGTGGTGGCTGGTCTGCCGGGGGACGATTCATAAGTTCCGCTGTGTGCCGCATCTCACCGGGCGGCGCTTTGAGCACGGTGTGACGGACTGTTACACACTGTTCCGGGATGCTTATCATCTGGCGGGGATTGAGATGCCGGACTTTCATCGTGAGGATGACTGGTGGCGTAACGGCCAGAATCTCTATCTGGATAATCTGGAGGCGACGGGGCTGTATCAGGTGCCGTTGTCAGCGGCACAGCCGGGCGATGTGCTGCTGTGCTGTTTTGGTTCATCAGTGCCGAATCACGCCGCAATTTACTGCGGCGACGGCGAGCTGCTGCACCATATTCCTGAACAACTGAGCAAACGAGAGAGGTACACCGACAAATGGCAGCGACGCACACACTCCCTCTGGCGTCACCGGGCATGGCGCGCATCTGCCTTTACGGGGATTTACAACGATTTGGTCGCCGCATCGACCTTCGTGTGAAAACGGGGGCTGAAGCCATCCGGGCACTGGCCACACAGCTCCCGGCGTTTCGTCAGAAACTGAGCGACGGCTGGTATCAGGTACGGATTGCCGGGCGGGACGTCAGCACGTCCGGGTTAACGGCGCAGTTACATGAGACTCTGCCTGATGGCGCTGTAATTCATATTGTTCCCAGAGTCGCCGGGGCCAAGTCAGGTGGCGTATTCCAGATTGTCCTGGGGGCTGCCGCCATTGCCGGATCATTCTTTACCGCCGGAGCCACCCTTGCAGCATGGGGGGCAGCCATTGGGGCCGGTGGTATGACCGGCATCCTGTTTTCTCTCGGTGCCAGTATGGTGCTCGGTGGTGTGGCGCAGATGCTGGCACCGAAAGCCAGAACTCCCCGTATACAGACA
The DNA here is from genome assembly GCA_036784775.1 of Chromatiales bacterium. Lineage (GTDB taxonomy): Bacteria > Pseudomonadota > Gammaproteobacteria > Chromatiales > Chromatiaceae > QGON01. Next base: position 3,228 of record JAMJIN010000015.1, read on the forward strand.
ACGGATAACGGTAAGCAGAACACCTATTTCTCCTCACTGGATAACATGGTTGCCCAGGGCAATGTTCTGCCTGTTCTGTACGGGGAAATGCGCGTGGGGTCACGCGTGGTTTCTCAGGAGATCAGCACGGCAGACGAAGGGGACGGTGGTCAGGTTGTGGTGATTGGTCGCTGATGCAAAATGTTTTATGTGAAACCGCCTGCGGGCGGTTTTGTCATTTATGGAGCGTGAGGAATGGGTAAAGGAAGCAGTAAGGGGCATACCCCGCGCGAAGCGAAGGACAACCTGAAGTCCACGCAGTTGCTGAGTGTGATCGATGCCATCAGCGAAGGGCCGATTGAAGGTCCGGTGGATGGCTTAAAAAGCGTGCTGCTGAACAGTACGCCGGTGCTGGACACTGAGGGGAATACCAACATATCCGGTGTCACGGTGGTGTTCCGGGCTGGTGAGCAGGAGCAGACTCCGCCGGAGGGATTTGAATCCTCCGGCTCCGAGACGGTGCTGGGTACGGAAGTGAAATATGACACGCCGATCACCCGCACCATTACGTCTGCAAACATCGACCGTCTGCGCTTTACCTTCGGTGTACAGGCACTGGTGGAAACCACCTCAAAGGGTGACAGGAATCCGTCGGAAGTCCGCCTGCTGGTTCAGATACAACGTAACGGTGGCTGGGTGACGGAAAAAGACATCACCATTAAGGGCAAAACCACCTCGCAGTATCTGGCCTCGGTGGTGATGGGTAACCTGCCGCCGCGCCCGTTTAATATCCGGATGCGCAGGATGACGCCGGACAGCACCACAGACCAGCTGCAGAACAAAACGCTCTGGTCGTCATACACTGAAATCATCGATGTGAAACAGTGCTACCCGAACACGGCACTGGTCGGCGTGCAGGTGGACTCGGAGCAGTTCGGCAGCCAGCAGGTGAGCCGTAATTATCATCTGCGCGGGCGTATTCTGCAGGTGCCGTCGAACTATAACCCGCAGACGCGGCAATACAGCGGTATCTGGGACGGAACGTTTAAACCGGCATACAGCAACAACATGGCCTGGTGTCTGTGGGATATGCTGACCCATCCGCGCTACGGCATGGGGAAACGTCTTGGTGCGGCGGATGTGGATAAATGGGCGCTGTATGTCATCGGCCAGTACTGCGACCAGTCAGTGCCGGACGGCTTTGGCGGCACGGAGCCGCGCATCACCTGTAATGCGTACCTGACCACACAGCGTAAGGCGTGGGATGTGCTCAGCGATTTCTGCTCGGCGATGCGCTGTATGCCGGTATGGAACGGGCAGACGCTGACGTTCGTGCAGGACCGACCGTCGGATAAGACGTGGACCTATAACCGCAGTAATGTGGTGATGCCGGATGATGGCGCGCCGTTCCGCTACAGCTTCAGCGCCCTGAAGGACCGCCATAATGCCGTTGAGGTGAACTGGATTGACCCGAACAACGGCTGGGAGACGGCGACAGAGCTTGTTGAAGATACGCAGGCCATTGCCCGTTACGGTCGTAATGTTACGAAGATGGATGCCTTTGGCTGTACCAGCCGGGGGCAGGCACACCGCGCCGGGCTGTGGCTGATTAAAACAGAACTGCTGGAAACGCAGACCGTGGATTTCAGCGTCGGCGCAGAAGGGCTTCGCCATGTACCGGGCGATGTTATTGAAATCTGCGATGATGACTATGCCGGTATCAGCACCGGTGGTCGTGTGCTGGCGGTGAACAGCCAGACCCGGACGCTGACGCTCGACCGTGAAATCACGCTGCCATCCTCCGGTACCGCGCTGATAAGCCTGGTTGACGGAAGTGGCAATCCGGTCAGCGTGGAGGTTCAGTCCGTCACCGACGGCGTGAAGGTAAAAGTGAGCCGTGTTCCTGACGGTGTTGCTGAATACAGCGTATGGGAGCTGAAGCTGCCGACGCTGCGCCAGCGACTGTTCCGCTGCGTGAGTATCCGTGAGAACGACGACGGCACGTATGCCATCACCGCCGTGCAGCATGTGCCGGAAAAAGAGGCCATCGTGGATAACGGGGCGCACTTTGACGGCGAACAGAGTGGCACGGTGAATGGTGTCACGCCGCCAGCGGTGCAGCACCTGACCGCAGAAGTCACTGCAGACAGCGGGGAATATCAGGTGCTGGCGCGATGGGACACACCGAAGGTGGTGAAGGGCGTGAGTTTCCTGCTCCGTCTGACCGTAACAGCGGACGACGGCAGTGAGCGGCTGGTCAGCACGGCCCGGACGACGGAAACCACATACCGCTTCACGCAACTGGCGCTGGGGAACTACAGGCTGACAGTCCGGGCGGTAAATGCGTGGGGGCAGCAGGGCGATCCGGCGTCGGTATCGTTCCGGATTGCCGCACCGGCAGCACCGTCGAGGATTGAGCTGACGCCGGGCTATTTTCAGATAACCGCCACGCCGCATCTTGCCGTTTATGACCCGACGGTACAGTTTGAGTTCTGGTTCTCGGAAAAGCAGATTGCGGATATCAGACAGGTTGAAACCAGCACGCGTTATCTTGGTACGGCGCTGTACTGGATAGCCGCCAGTATCAATATCAAACCGGGCCATGATTATTACTTTTATATCCGCAGTGTGAACACCGTTGGCAAATCGGCATTCGTGGAGGCCGTCGGTCGGGCGAGCGATGATGCGGAAGGTTACCTGGATTTTTTCAAAGGCAAGATAACCGAATCCCATCTCGGCAAGGAGCTGCTGGAAAAAGTCGAGCTGACGGAGGATAACGCCAGCAGACTGGAGGAGTTTTCGAAAGAGTGGAAGGATGCCAGTGATAAGTGGAATGCCATGTGGGCTGTCAAAATTGAGCAGACCAAAGACGGCAAACATTATGTCGCGGGTATTGGCCTCAGCATGGAGGACACGGAGGAAGGCAAACTGAGCCAGTTTCTGGTTGCCGCCAATCGTATCGCATTTATTGACCCGGCAAACGGGAATGAAACGCCGATGTTTGTGGCGCAGGGCAACCAGATATTCATGAACGACGTGTTCCTGAAGCGCCTGACGGCCCCCACCATTACCAGCGGCGGCAATCCTCCGGCCTTTTCCCTGACACCGGACGGAAAGCTGACCGCTAAAAATGCGGATATCAGTGGCAGTGTGAATGCGAACTCCGGGACGCTCAGTAATGTGACGATAGCTGAAAACTGTACGATAAACGGTACGCTGAGGGCGGAAAAAATCGTCGGGGACATTGTAAAGGCGGCGAGCGCGGCTTTTCCGCGCCAGCGTGAAAGCAGTGTGGACTGGCCGTCAGGTACCCGTACTGTCACCGTGACCGATGACCATCCTTTTGATCGCCAGATAGTGGTGCTTCCGCTGACGTTTCGCGGAAGTAAGCGTACTGTCAGCGGCAGGACAACGTATTCGATGTGTTATCTGAAAGTACTGATGAACGGTGCGGTGATTTATGATGGCGCGGCGAACGAGGCGGTACAGGTGTTCTCCCGTATTGTTGACATGCCAGCGGGTCGGGGAAACGTGATCCTGACGTTCACGCTTACGTCCACACGGCATTCGGCAGATATTCCGCCGTATACGTTTGCCAGCGATGTGCAGGTTATGGTGATTAAGAAACAGGCGCTGGGCATCAGCGTGGTCTGAGTGTGTTACAGAGGTTCGTCCGGGAACGGGCGTTTTATTATAAAACAGTGAGAGGTGAACGATGCGTAATGTGTGTATTGCCGTTGCTGTCTTTGCCGCACTTGCGGTGACAGTCACTCCGGCCCGTGCGGAAGGTGGACATGGTACGTTTACGGTGGGCTATTTTCAAGTGAAACCGGGTACATTGCCGTCGTTGTCGGGCGGGGATACCGGTGTGAGTCATCTGAAAGGGATTAACGTGAAGTACCGTTATGAGCTGACGGACAGTGTGGGGGTGATGGCTTCCCTGGGGTTCGCCGCGTCGAAAAAGAGCAGCACAGTGATGACCGGGGAGGATACGTTTCACTATGAGAGCCTGCGTGGACGTTATGTGAGCGTGATGGCCGGACCGGTTTTACAAATCAGTAAGCAGGTCAGTGCGTACGCCATGGCCGGAGTGGCTCACAGTCGGTGGTCCGGCAGTACAATGGATTACCGTAAGACGGAAATCACTCCCGGGTATATGAAAGAGACGACCACTGCCAGGGACGAAAGTGCAATGCGGCATACCTCAGTGGCGTGGAGTGCAGGTATACAGATTAATCCGGCAGCGTCCGTCGTTGTTGATATTGCTTATGAAGGCTCCGGCAGTGGCGACTGGCGTACTGACGGATTCATCGTTGGGGTCGGTTATAAATTCTGATTAGCCAGGTAACACAGTGTTATGACAGCCCGCCGGAACCGGTGGGCTTTTTTGTGGGGTGAATATGGCAGTAAAGATTTCAGGAGTCCTGAAAGACGGCACAGGAAAACCGGTACAGAACTGCACCATTCAGCTGAAAGCCAGACGTAACAGCACCACGGTGGTGGTGAACACGGTGGGCTCAGAGAATCCGGATGAAGCCGGGCGTTACAGCATGGATGTGGAGTACGGTCAGTACAGTGTCATCCTGCAGGTTGACGGTTTTCCACCATCGCACGCCGGGACCATCACCGTGTATGAAGATTCACAACCGGGGACGCTGAATGATTTTCTCTGTGCCATGACGGAGGATGATGCCCGGCCGGAGGTGCTGCGTCGTCTTGAACTGATGGTGGAAGAGGTGGCGCGTAACGCGTCCGTGGTGGCACAGAGTACGGCAGACGCGAAGAAATCAGCCGGCGATGCCAGTGCATCAGCTGCTCAGGTCGCGGCCCTTGTGACTGATGCAACTGACTCAGCACGCGCCGCCAGCACGTCCGCCGGACAGGCTGCATCGTCAGCTCAGGAAGCGTCCTCCGGCGCAGAAGCGGCATCAGCAAAGGCCACTGAAGCGGAAAAAAGTGCCGCAGCCGCAGAGTCCTCAAAAAACGCGGCGGCCACCAGTGCCGGTGCGGCGAAAACGTCAGAAACGAATGCTGCAGCGTCACAACAATCAGCCGCCACGTCTGCCTCCACCGCGGCCACGAAAGCGTCAGAGGCCGCCACTTCAGCACGAGATGCGGTGGCCTCAAAAGAGGCAGCAAAATCATCAGAAACGAACGCATCATCAAGTGCCGGTCGTGCAGCTTCCTCGGCAACGGCGGCAGAAAATTCTGCCAGGGCGGCAAAAACGTCCGAGACGAATGCCAGGTCATCTGAAACAGCAGCGGAACGGAGCGCCTCTGCCGCGGCAGACGCAAAAACAGCGGCGGCGGGGAGTGCGTCAACGGCATCCACGAAGGCGACAGAGGCTGCGGGAAGTGCGGTATCAGCATCGCAGAGCAAAAGTGCGGCAGAAGCGGCGGCAATACGTGCAAAAAATTCGGCAAAACGTGCAGAAGATATAGCTTCAGCTGTCGCGCTTGAGGATGCGGACACAACGAGAAAGGGGATAGTGCAGCTCAGCAGTGCAACCAACAGCACGTCTGAAACGCTTGCTGCAACGCCAAAGGCGGTTAAGGTGGTAATGGATGAAACGAACAGAAAAGCCCACTGGACAGTCCGGCACTGACCGGAACGCCAACAGCACCAACCGCGCTCAGGGGAACAAACAATACCCAGATTGCGAACACCGCTTTTGTACTGGCCGCGATTGCAGATGTTATCGACGCGTCACCTGACGCACTGAATACGCTGAATGAACTGGCCGCAGCGCTCGGGAATGATCCAGATTTTGCTACCACCATGACTAACGCGCTTGCGGGTAAACAACCGAAGAATGCGACACTGACGGCGCTGGCAGGGCTTTCCACGGCGAAAAATAAATTACCGTATTTTGCGGAAAATGATGCCGCCAGCCTGACTGAACTGACTCAGGTTGGCAGGGATATTCTGGCAAAAAATTCCGTTGCAGATGTTCTTGAATACCTTGGGGCCGGTGAGAATTCGGCCTTTCCGGCAGGTGCGCCGATCCCGTGGCCATCAGATATCGTTCCGTCTGGCTACGTCCTGATGCAGGGGCAGGCGTTTGACAAATCAGCCTACCCAAAACTTGCTGTCGCGTATCCATCGGGTGTGCTTCCTGATATGCGAGGCTGGACAATCAAGGGGAAACCCGCCAGCGGTCGTGCTGTATTGTCTCAGGAACAGGATGGAATTAAGTCGCACACCCACAGTGCCAGTGCATCCGGTACGGATTTGGGGACGAAAACCACATCGTCGTTTGATTACGGGACGAAAACAACAGGCAGTTTCGATTACGGCACCAAATCGACGAATAACACGGGGGCTCATGCTCACAGTCTGAGCGGTTCAACAGGGGCCGCGGGTGCTCATGCCCACACAAGTGGTTTAAGGATGAACAGTTCTGGCTGGAGTCAGTATGGAACAGCAACCATTACAGGAAGTTTATCCACAGTTAAAGGAACCAGCACACAGGGTATTGCTTATTTATCGAAAACGGACAGTCAGGGCAGCCACAGTCACTCATTGTCCGGTACAGCCGTGAGTGCCGGTGCACATGCGCATACAGTTGGTATTGGTGCGCACCAGCATCCGGTTGTTATCGGTGCTCATGCCCATTCTTTCAGTATTGGTTCACACGGACACACCATCACCGTTAACGCTGCGGGTAACGCGGAAAACACCGTCAAAAACATTGCATTTAACTATATTGTGAGGCTTGCATAATGGCATTCAGAATGAGTGAACAACCACGGACCATAAAAATTTATAATCTGCTGGCCGGAACTAATGAATTTATTGGTGAAGGTGACGCATATATTCCGCCTCATACCGGTCTGCCTGCAAACAGTACCGATATTGCACCGCCAGATATTCCGGCTGGCTTTGTGGCTGTTTTCAACAGTGATGAGGCATCGTGGCATCTCGTTGAAGACCATCGGGGTAAAACCGTCTATGACGTGGCTTCCGGCGACGCGTTATTTATTTCTGAACTCGGTCCGTTACCGGAAAATTTTACCTGGTTATCGCCGGGAGGGGAATATCAGAAGTGGAACGGCACAGCCTGGGTGAAGGATACGGAAGCAGAAAAACTGTTCCGGATCCGGGAGGCGGAAGAAACAAAAAAAAGCCTGATGCAGGTAGCCAGTGAGCATATTGCGCCGCTTCAGGATGCTGCAGATCTGGAAATTGCAACGAAGGAAGAAACCTCGTTGCTGGAAGCCTGGAAGAAGTATCGGGTGTTGCTGAACCGTGTTGATACATCAACTGCACCTGATATTGAGTGGCCTGCTGTCCCTGTTATGGAGTAATCGTTTTGTGATATGCCGCAGAAACGTTGTATGAAATAACGTTCTGCGGTTAGTTAGTATATTGTAAAGCTGAGTATTGGTTTATTTGGCGATTATTATCTTCAGGAGAATAATGGAAGTTCTATGACTCAATTGTTCATAGTGTTTACATCACCGCCAATTGCTTTTAAGACTGAACGCATGAAATATGGTTTTTCGTCATGTTTTGAGTCTGCTGTTGATATTTCTAAAGTCGGTTTTTTTTCTTCGTTTTCTCTAACTATTTTCCATGAAATACATTTTTGATTATTATTTGAATCAATTCCAATTACCTGAAGTCTTTCATCTATAATTGGCATTGTATGTATTGGTTTATTGGAGTAGATGCTTGCTTTTCTGAGCCATAGCTCTGATATCCAAATGAAGCCATAGGCATTTGTTATTTTGGCTCTGTCAGCTGCATAACGCCAAAAAATATATTTATCTGCTTGATCTTCAAATGTTGTATTGATTAAATCAATTGGATGGAATTGTTTATCATAAAAAATTAATGTTTGAATGTGATAACCGTCCTTTAAAAAAGTCGTTTCTGCAAGCTTGGCTGTATAGTCAACTAACTCTTCTGTCGAAGTGATATTTTTAGGCTTATCTACCAGTTTTAGACGCTCTTTAATATCTTCAGGAATTATTTTATTGTCATATTGTATCATGCTAAATGACAATTTGCTTATGGAGTAATCTTTTAATTTTAAATAAGTTATTCTCCTGGCTTCATCAAATAAAGAGTCGAATGATGTTGGCGAAATCACATCGTCACCCATTGGATTGTTTATTTGTATGCCAAGAGAGTTACAGCAGTTATACATTCTGCCATAGATTATAGCTAAGGCATGTAATAATTCGTAATCTTTTAGCGTATTAGCGACCCATCGTCTTTCTGATTTAATAATAGATGATTCAGTTAAATATGAAGGTAATTTCTTTTGTGCAAGTCTGACTAACTTTTTTATACCAATGTTTAACATACTTTCATTTGTAATAAACTCAATGTCATTTTCTTCAATGTAAGATGAAATAAGAGTAGCCTTTGCCTCGCTATACATTTCTAAATCGCCTTGTTTTTCTATCGTATTGCGAGAATTTTTAGCCCAAGCCATTAATGGATCATTTTTCCATTTTTCAATAACATTATTGTTATACCAAATGTCATATCCTATAATCTGGTTTTTGTTTTTTTGAATAATAAATGTTACTGTTCTTGCGGTTTGGAGGAATTGATTCAAATTCAAGCGAAATAATTCAGGGTCAAAATATGTATCAATGCAGCATTTGAGCAAGTGCGATAAATCTTTAAGTCTTCTTTCCCATGGTTTTTTAGTCATAAAACTCTCCATTTTGATAGGTTGCATGCTAGATGCTGATATATTTTAGAGGTGATAAAATTAACTGCTTAACTGTCAATGTAATACAAGTTGTTTGATCTTTGCAATGATTCTTATCAGAAACCATATAGTAAATTAGTTACACAGGAAATTTTTAATATTATTATTATCATTCATTATGTATTAAAATTAGAGTTGTGGCTTGGCTCTGCTAACACGTTGCTCATAGGAGATATGGTAGAGCCGCAGACACGTCGTATGCAGGAACGTGCTGCGGCTGGCTGGTGAACTTCCGATAGTGCGGGTGTTGAATGATTTCCAGTTGCTACCGATTTTACATATTTTTTGCATGAGAGAATTTGTACCACCTCCCACCGACCATCTATGACTGTACGCCACTGTCCCTAGGACTGCTATGTGCCGGAGCGGACATTACAAACGTCCTTCTCGGTGCATGCCACTGTTGCCAATGACCTGCCTAGGAATTGGTTAGCAAGTTACTACCGGATTTTGTAAAAACAGCCCTCCTCATATAAAAAGTATTCGTTCACTTCCGATAAGCGTCGTAATTTTCTATCTTTCATCATATTCTAGATCCCTCTGAAAAAATCTTCCGAGTTTGCTAGGCACTGATACATAACTCTTTTCCAATAATTGGGGAAGTCATTCAAATCTATAATAGGTTTCAGATTTGCTTCAATAAATTCTGACTGTAGCTGCTGAAACGTTGCGGTTGAACTATATTTCCTTATAACTTTTACGAAAGAGTTTCTTTGAGTAATCACTTCACTCAAGTGCTTCCCTGCCTCCAAACGATACCTGTTAGCAATATTTAATAGCTTGAAATGATGAAGAGCTCTGTGTTTGTCTTCCTGCCTCCAGTTCGCCGGGCATTCAACATAAAAACTGATAGCACCCGGAGTTCCGGAAACGAAATTTGCATATACCCATTGCTCACGAAAAAAAATGTCCTTGTCGATATAGGGATGAATCGCTTGGTGTACCTCATCTACTGCGAAAACTTGACCTTTCTCTCCCATATTGCAGTCGCGGCACGATGGAACTAAATTAATAGGCATCACCGAAAATTCAGGATAATGTGCAATAGGAAGAAAATGATCTATATTTTTTGTCTGTCCTATATCACCACAAAATGGACATTTTTCACCTGATGAAACAAGCATGTCATCGTAATATGTTCTAGCGGGTTTGTTTTTATCTCGGAGATTATTTTCATAAAGCTTTTCTAATTTAACCTTTGTCAGGTTACCAACTACTAAGGTTGTAGGCTCAAGAGGGTGTGTCCTGTCGTAGGTAAATAACTGACCTGTCGAGCTTAATATTCTATATTGTTGTTCTTTCTGCAAAAAAGTGGGGAAGTGAGTAATGAAATTATTTCTAACATTTATCTGCATCATACCTTCCGAGCATTTATTAAGCATTTCGCTATAAGTTCTCGCTGGAAGAGGTAGTTTTTTCATTGTACTTTACCTTCATCTCTGTTCATTATCATCGCTTTTAAAACGGTTCGACCTTCTAATCCTATCTGACCATTATAATTTTTTAGAATGGTTTCATAAGAAAGCTCTGAATCAACGGACTGCGATAATAAGTGGTGGTATCCAGAATTTGTCACTTCAAGTAAAAACACCTCACGAGTTAAAACACCTAAGTTCTCACCGAATGTCTCAATATCCGGACGGATAATATTTATTGCTTCTCTTGACCGTAGGACTTTCCACATGCAGGATTTTGGAACCTCTTGCAGTACTACTGGGGAATGAGTTGCAATTATTGCTACACCATTGCGTGCATCGAGTAAGTCGCTTAATGTTCGTAAAAAAGCAGAGAGCAAAGGTGGATGCAGATGAACCTCTGGTTCATCGAATAAAACTAATGACTTTTCGCCAACGACATCTACTAATCTTGTGATAGTAAATAAAACAATTGCATGTCCAGAGCTCATTCGAAGCAGATATTTCTGGATATTGTCATAAAACAATTTAGTGAATTTATCATCGTCCACTTGAATCTGTGGTTCATTACGTCTTAACTCTTCATATTTAGAAATGAGGCTGATGAGTTCCATATTTGAAAAGTTTTCATCACTACTTAGTTTTTTGATAGCTTCAAGCCAGAGTTGTCTTTTTCTATCTACTCTCATACAACCAATAAATGCTGAAATGAATTCTAAGCGGAGATCGCCTAGTGATTTTAAACTATTGCTGGCAGCATTCTTGAGTCCAATATAAAAGTATTGTGTACCTTTTGCTGGGTCAGGTTGTTCTTTAGGAGGAGTAAAAGGATCAAATGCACTAAACGAAACTGAAACAAGCGATCGAAAATATCCCTTTGGGATTCTTGACTCGATAAGTCTATTATTTTCAGAGAAAAAATATTCATTGTTTTCTGGGTTGGTGATTGCACCAATCATTCCATTCAAAATTGTTGTTTTACCACACCCATTCCGCCCGATAAAAGCATGAATGTTCGTGCTGGGCATAGAATTAACCGTCACCTCAAAAGGTATAGTTAAATCACTGAATCCGGGAGCACTTTTTCTATTAAATGAAAAGTGGAAATCTGACAATTCTGGCAAACCATTTAACACACGTGCGAACTGTCCATGAATTTCTGAAAGAGTTACCCCTCTAAGTAATGAGGTGTTAAGGACGCTTTCATTTTCAATGTCGGCTAATCGATTTGGCCATACTACTAAATCCTGAATAGCTTTAAGAAGGTTATGTTTAAAACCATCGCTTAATTTGCTGAGATTAACATAGTAGTCAATGCTTTCACCTAAGGAAAAAAACATTTCAGGGAGTTGACTGAATTTTTTATCTATTAATGAATAAGTGCTTACTTCTTCTTTTTGACCTACAAAACCAATTTTAACATTTCCGATATCGCATTTTTCACCATGCTCATCAAAGACAGTAAGATAAAACATTGTAACAAAGGAATAGTCATTCCAACCATCTGCTCGTAGGAATGCCTTATTTTTTTCTACTGCAGGAATATACCCGCCTCTTTCAATAACACTAAACTCCAACATATAGTAACCCTTAATTTTATTAAAATAACCGCAATTTATTTGGCGGCAACACAGGATCTCTCTTTTAAGTTACTCTCTATTACATACGTTTTCCATCTAAAAATTAGTAGTATTGAACTTAACGGGGCATCGTATTGTAGTTTTCCATATTTAGCTTTCTGCTTCCTTTTGGATAACCCACTGTTATTCATGTTGCATGGTGCACTGTTTATACCAACGATATAGTCTATTAATGCATATATAGTATCGCCGAACGATTAGCTCTTCAGGCTTCTGAAGAAGCGTTTCAAGTACTAATAAGCCGATAGATAGCCACGGACTTCGTAGCCATTTTTCATAAGTGTTAACTTCCGCTCCTCGCTCATAACAGACATTCACTACAGTTATGGCGGAAAGGTATGCATGCTGGGTGTGGGGAAGTCGTGAAAGAAAAGAAGTCAGCTGCGTCGTTTGACATCACTGCTATCTTCTTACTGGTTATGCAGGTCGTAGTGGGTGGCACACAAAGCTTTGCACTGGATTGCGAGGCTTTGTGCTTCTCTGGAGTGCGACAGGTTTGATGACAAAAAATTAGCGCAAGAAGACAAAAATCACCTTGCGCTAATGCTCTGTTACAGGTCACTAATACCATCTAAGTAGTTGATTCATAGTGACTGCATATGTTGTGTTTTACAGTATTATGTAGTCTGTTTTTTATGCAAAATCTAATTTAATATATTGATATTTATATCATTTTACGTTTCTCGTTCAGCTTTTTTATACTAAGTTGGCATTATAAAAAAGCATTGCTTATCAATTTGTTGCAACGAACAGGTCACTATCAGTCAAAATAAAATCATTATTTGATTTCAATTTTGTCCCACTCCCTGCCTCTGTCATCACGATACTGTGATGCCATGGTGTCCGACTTATGCCCGAGAAGATGTTGAGCAAACTTATCGCTTATCTGCTTCTCATAGAGTCTTGCAGACAAACTGCGCAACTCGTGAAAGGTAGGCGGATCCCCTTCGAAGGAAAGACCTGATGCTTTTCGTGCGCGCATAAAATACCTTGATACTGTGCCGGATGAAAGCGGTTCGCGACGAGTAGATGCAATTATGGTTTCTCCGCCAAGAATCTCTTTGCATTTATCAAGTGTTTCCTTCATTGATATTCCGAGAGCATCAATATGCAATGCTGTTGGGATGGCAATTTTTACGCCTGTTTTGCTTTGCTCGACATAAAGATATCCATCTACGATATCAGACCACTTCATTTCGCATAAATCACCAACTCGTTGCCCGGTAACAACAGCCAGTTCCATTGCAAGTCTGAGCCAACATGGTGATGATTCTGCTGCTTGATAAATTTTCAGGTATTCGTCAGCCGTAAGTCTTGATCTCCTTACCTCTGATTTTGCTGCGCGAGTGGCAGCGACATGGTTTGTTGTTATATGGCCTTCAGCTATTGCCTCTCGGAATGCATCGCTCAGTGTTGATCTGATTAACTTGGCTGACGCCGCCTTGCCCTCGTCTATGTATCCATTGAGCATTGCCGCAATTTCTTTTGTGGTGATGTCTTCAAGTGGAGCATCAGGCAGACCCCTCCTTATTGCTTTAATTTTGCTCATGTAATTTATGAGTGTCTTCTGCTTGATTCCTCTGCTGGCCAGGATTTTTTCGTAGCGATCAAGCCATGAATGTAACGTAACGGAATTATCACTGTTGATTCTCGCTGTCAGAGGCTTGTGTTTGTGTCCTGAAAATAACTCAATGTTGGCCTGTATAGCTTCAGTGATTGCGATTCGCCTGTCTCTGCCTAATCCAAACTCTTTACCCGTCCTTGGGTCCCTGTAGCAGTAATATCCATTGTTTCTTATATAAAGGTTAGGGGGTAAATCCCGGCGCTCATGACTTCGCCTTCTTCCCATTTCTGATCCTCTTCAAAAGGCCACCTGTTACTGGTCGATTTAAGTCAACCTTTACCGCTGATTCGTGGAACAGATACTCTCTTCCATCCTTAACCGGAGGTGGGAATATCCTGCATTCCCGAACCCATCGACGAACTGTTTCAAGGCTTCTTGGACGTCGCTGGCGTGCGTTCCACTCCTGAAGTGTCAAGTACATCGCAAAGTCTCCGCAATTACACGCAAGAAAAAACCGCCATCAGGCGGCTTGGTGTTCTTTCAGTTCTTCAATTCGAATATTGGTTACGTCTGCATGTGCTATCTGCGCCCATATCATCCAGTGGTCGTAGCAGTCGTTGATGTTCTCCGCTTCGATAACTCTGTTGAATGGCTCTCCATTCCATTCTCCTGTGACTCGGAAGTGCATTTATCATCTCCATAAAACAAAACCCGCCGTAGCGAGTTCAGATAAAATAAATCCCCGCGAGTGCGAGGATTGTTATGTAATATTGGGTTTAATCATCTATATGTTTTGTACAGAGAGGGCAAGTATCGTTTCCACCGTACTCGTGATAATAATTTTGCACGGTATCAGTCATTTCTCGCACATTGCAGAATGGGGATTTGTCTTCATTAGACTTATAAACCTTCATGGAATATTTGTATGCCGACTCTATATCTATACCTTCATCTACATAAACACCTTCGTGATGTCTGCATGGAGACAAGACACCGGATCTGCACAACATTGATAACGCCCAATCTTTTTGCTCAGACTCTAACTCATTGATACTCATTTATAAACTCCTTGCAATGTATGTCGTTTCAGCTAAACGGTATCAGCAATGTTTATGTAAAGAAACAGTAAGATAATACTCAACCCGATGTTTGAGTACGGTCATCATCTGACACTACAGACTCTGGCATCGCTGTGAAGACGACGCGAAATTCAGCATTTTCACAAGCGTTATCTTTTACAAAACCGATCTCACTCTCCTTTGATGCGAATGCCAGCGTCAGACATCATATGCAGATACTCACCTGCATCCTGAACCCATTGACCTCCAACCCCGTAATAGCGATGCGTAATGATGTCGATAGTTACTAACGGGTCTTGTTCGATTAACTGCCGCAGAAACTCTTCCAGGTCACCAGTGCAGTGCTTGATAACAGGAGTCTTCCCAGGATGGCGAACAACAAGAAACTGGTTTCCGTCTTCACGGACTTCGTTGCTTTCCAGTTTAGCAATACGCTTACTCCCATCCGAGATAACACCTTCGTAATACTCACGCTGCTCGTTGAGTTTTGATTTTGCTGTTTCAAGCTCAACACGCAGTTTCCCTACTGTTAGCGCAATATCCTCGTTCTCCTGGTCGCGGCGTTTGATGTATTGCTGGTTTCTTTCCCGTTCATCCAGCAGTTCCAGCACAATCGATGGTGTTACCAATTCATGGAAAAGGTCTGCGTCAAATCCCCAGTCGTCATGCATTGCCTGCTCTGCCGCTTCACGCAGTGCCTGAGAGTTAATTTCGCTCACTTCGAACCTCTCTGTTTACTGATAAGTTCCAGATCCTCCTGGCAACTTGCACAAGTCCGACAACCCTGAACGACCAGGCGTCTTCGTTCATCTATCGGATCGCCACACTCACAACAATGAGTGGCAGATATAGCCTGGTGGTTCAGGCGGCGCATTTTTATTGCTGTGTTGCGCTGTAATTCTTCTATTTCTGATGCTGAATCAATGATGTCTGCCATCTTTCATTAATCCCTGAACTGTTGGTTAATACGCTTGAGGGTGAATGCGAATAATAAAAAAGGAGCCTGTAGCTCCCTGATGATTTTGCTTTTCATGTTCATCGTTCCTTAAAGACGCCGTTTAACATGCCGATTGCCAGGCTTAAATGAGTCGGTGTGAATCCCATCAGCGTTACCGTTTCGCGGTGCTTCTTCAGTACGCTACGGCAAATGTCATCGACGTTTTTATCCGGAAACTGCTGTCTGGCTTTTTTTGATTTCAGAATTAGCCTGACGGGCAATGCTGCGAAGGGCGTTTTCCTGCTGAGGTGTCATTGAACAAGTCCCATGTCGGCAAGCATAAGCACACAGAATATGAAGCCCGCTGCCAGAAAAATGCATTCCGTGGTTGTCATACCTGGTTTCTCTCATCTGCTTCTGCTTTCGCCACCATCATTTCCAGCTTTTGTGAAAGGGATGCGGCTAACGTATGAAATTCTTCGTCTGTTTCTACTGGTATTGGCACAAACCTGATTCCAATTTGAGCAAGGCTATGTGCCATCTCGATACTCGTTCTTAACTCAACAGAAGATGCTTTGTGCATACAGCCCCTCGTTTATTATTTATCTCCTCAGCCAGCCGCTGTGCTTTCAGTGGATTTCGGATAACAGAAAGGCCGGGAAATACCCAGCCTCGCTTTGTAACGGAGTAGACGAAAGTGATTGCGCCTACCCGGATATTATCGTGAGGATGCGTCATCGCCATTGCTCCCCAAATACAAAACCAATTTCAGCCAGTGCCTCGTCCATTTTTTCGATGAACTCCGGCACGATCTCGTCAAAACTCGCCATGTACTTTTCATCCCGCTCAATCACGACATAATGCAGGCCTTCACGCTTCATACGCGGGTCATAGTTGGCAAAGTACCAGGCATTTTTTCGCGTCACCCACATGCTGTACTGCACCTGGGCCATGTAAGCTGACTTTATGGCCTCGAAACCACCGAGCCGGAACTTCATGAAATCCCGGGAGGTAAACGGGCATTTCAGTTCAAGGCCGTTGCCGTCACTGCATAAACCATCGGGAGAGCAGGCGGTACGCATACTTTCGTCGCGATAGATGATCGGGGATTCAGTAACATTCACGCCGGAAGTGAATTCAAACAGGGTTCTGGCGTCGTTCTCGTACTGTTTTCCCCAGGCCAGTGCTTTAGCGTTAACTTCCGGAGCCACACCGGTGCAAACCTCAGCAAGCAGGGTGTGGAAGTAGGACATTTTCATGTCAGGCCACTTCTTTCCGGAGCGGGGTTTTGCTATCACGTTGTGAACTTCTGAAGCGGTGATGACGCCGAGCCGTAATTTGTGCCACGCATCATCCCCCTGTTCGACAGCTCTCACATCGATCCCGGTACGCTGCAGGATAATGTCCGGTGTCATGCTGCCACCTTCTGCTCTGCGGCTTTCTGTTTCAGGAATCCAAGAGCTTTTACTGCTTCGGCCTGTGTCAGTTCTGACGATGCACGAATGTCGCGGCGAAATATCTGGGAACAGAGCGGCAATAAGTCGTCATCCCATGTTTTATCCAGGGCGATCAGCAGAGTGTTAATCTCCTGCATGGTTTCATCGTTAACCGGAGTGATGTCGCGTTCCGGCTGACGTTCTGCAGTGTATGCAGTATTTTCGACAATGCGCTCGGCTTCATCCTTGTCATAGATACCAGCAAATCCGAAGGCCAGACGGGCACACTGAATCATGGCTTTATGACGTAACATCCGTTTGGGATGCGACTGCCACGGCCCCGTGATTTCTCTGCCTTCGCGAGTTTTGAATGGTTCGCGGCGGCATTCATCCATCCATTCGGTAACGCAGATCGGATGATTACGGTCCTTGCGGTAAATCCGGCATGTACAGGATTCATTGTCCTGCTCAAAGTCCATGCCATCAAACTGCTGGTTTTCATTGATGATGCGGGACCAGCCATCAACGCCCACCACCGGAACGATGCCATTCTGCTTATCAGGAAAGGCGTAAATTTCTTTCGTCCACGGATTAAGGCCGTACTGGTTGGCAACGATCAGTAATGCGATGAACTGCGCATCGCTGGCATCACCTTTAAATGCCGTCTGGCGAAGAGTGGTGATCAGTTCCTGTGGGTCGACAGAATCCATGCCGACACGTTCAGCCAGCTTCCCAGCCAGCGTTGCGAGTGCAGTACTCATTCGTTTTATACCTCTGAATCAATATCAACCTGGTGGTGAGCAATGGTTTCAACCATGTACCGGATGTGTTCTGCCATGCGCTCCTGAAACTCAACATCGTCATCAAACGCACGGGTAATGGATTTTTTGCTGGCCCCGTGGCGTTGCAAATGATCGATGCATAGCGATTCAAACAGGTGCTGGGGCAGGCCTTTTTCCATGTCGTCTGCCAGTTCTGCCTCTTTCTCTTCACGGGCGAGCTGCTGGTAGTGACGCGCCCAGCTCTGAGCCTCAAGACGATCCTGAATGTAATAAGCGTTCATGGCTGAACTCCTGAAATAGCTGTGAAAATATCGCCCGCGAAATGCCGGGCTGATTAGGAAAACAGGAAAGGGGGTTAGTGAATGCTTTTGCTTGATCTCAGTTTCAGTATTAATATCCATTTTTTATAAGCGTCGACGGCTTCACGAAACATCTTTTCATCGCCAATAAAAGTGGCGATAGTGAATTTAGTCTGGATAGCCATAAGTGTTTGATCCATTCTTTGGGACTCCTGGCTGATTAAGTATGTCGATAAGGCGTTTCCATCCGTCACGTAATTTACGGGTGATTCGTTCAAGTAAAGATTCGGAAGGGCAGCCAGCAACAGGCCACCCTGCAATGGCATATTGCATGGTGTGCTCCTTATTTATACATAACGAAAAACGCCTCGAGTGAAGCGTTATTGGTATGCGGTAAAACCGCACTCAGGCGGCCTTGATAGTCATATCATCTGAATCAAATATTCCTGATGTATCGATATCGGTAATTCTTATTCCTTCGCTACCATCCATTGGAGGCCATCCTTCCTGACCATTTCCATCATTCCAGTCGAACTCACACACAACACCATATGCATTTAAGTCGCTTGAAATTGCTATAAGCAGAGCATGTTGCGCCAGCATGATTAATACAGCATTTAATACAGAGCCGTGTTTATTGAGTCGGTATTCAGAGTCTGACCAGAAATTATTAATCTGGTGAAGTTTTTCCTCTGTCATTACGTCATGGTCGATTTCAATTTCTATTGATGCTTTCCAGTCGTAATCAATGATGTATTTTTTGATGTTTGACATCTGTTCATATCCTCACAGATAAAAAATCGCCCTCACACTGGAGGGCAAAGAAGATTTCCAATAATCAGAACAAGTCGGCTCCTGTTTAGTTACGAGCGACATTGCTCCGTGTATTCACTCGTTGGAATGAATACACAGTGCAGTGTTTATTCTGTTATTTATGCCAAAAATAAAGGCCACTATCAGGCAGCTTTGTTGTTCTGTTTACCAAGTTCTCTGGCAATCATTGCCGTCGTTCGTATTGCCCATTTATCGACATATTTCCCATCTTCCATTACAGGAAACATTTCTTCAGGCTTAACCATGCATTCCGATTGCAGCTTGCATCCATTGCATCGCTTGAATTGTCCACACCATTGATTTTTATCAATAGTCGTAGTCATACGGATAGTCCTGGTATTGTTCCATCACATCCTGAGGATGCTCTTCGAACTCTTCAAATTCTTCTTCCATATATCACCTTAAATAGTGGATTGCGGTAGTAAAGATTGTGCCTGTCTTTTAACCACATCAGGCTCGGTGGTTCTCGTGTACCCCTACAGCGAGAAATCGGATAAACTATTACAACCCCTACAGTTTGATGAGTATAGAAATGGATCCACTCGTTATTCTCGGACGAGTGTTCAGTAATGAACCTCTGGAGAGAACCATGTATATGATCGTTATCTGGGTTGGACTTCTGCTTTTAAGCCCAGATAACTGGCCTGAATATGTTAATGAGAGAATCGGTATTCCTCATGTGTGGCATGTTTTCGTCTTTGCTCTTGCATTTTCGCTAGCAATTAATGTGCATCGATTATCAGCTATTGCCAGCGCCAGATATAAGCGATTTAAGCTAAGAAAACGCATTAAGATGCAAAACGATAAAGTGCGATCAGTAATTCAAAACCTTACAGAAGAGCAATCTATGGTTTTGTGCGCAGCCCTTAATGAAGGCAGGAAGTATGTGGTTACATCAAAACAATTCCCATACATTAGTGAGTTGATTGAGCTTGGTGTGTTGAACAAAACTTTTTCCCGATGGAATGGAAAGCATATATTATTCCCTATTGAGGATATTTACTGGACTGAATTAGTTGCCAGCTATGATCCATATAATATTGAGATAAAGCCAAGGCCAATATCTAAGTAACTAGATAAGAGGAATCGATTTTCCCTTAATTTTCTGGCGTCCACTGCATGTTATGCCGCGTTCGCCAGGCTTGCTGTACCATGTGCGCTGATTCTTGCGCTCAATACGTTGCAGGTTGCTTTCAATCTGTTTGTGGTATTCAGCCAGCACTGTAAGGTCTATCGGATTTAGTGCGCTTTCTACTCGTGATTTCGGTTTGCGATTCAGCGAGAGAATAGGGCGGTTAACTGGTTTTGCGCTTACCCCAACCAACAGGGGATTTGCTGCTTTCCATTGAGCCTGTTTCTCTGCGCGACGTTCGCGGCGGCGTGTTTGTGCATCCATCTGGATTCTCCTGTCAGTTAGCTTTGGTGGTGTGTGGCAGTTGTAGTCCTGAACGAAAACCCCCCGCGATTGGCACATTGGCAGCTAATCCGGAATCGCACTTACGGCCAATGCTTCGTTTCGTATCACACACCCCAAAGCCTTCTGCTTTGAATGCTGCCCTTCTTCAGGGCTTAATTTTTAAGAGCGTCACCTTCATGGTGGTCAGTGCGTCCTGCTGATGTGCTCAGTATCACCGCCAGTGGTATTTATGTCAACACCGCCAGAGATAATTTATCACCGCAGATGGTTATCTGTATGTTTTTTATATGAATTTATTTTTTGCAGGGGGGCATTGTTTGGTAGGTGAGAGATCTGAATTGCTATGTTTAGTGAGTTGTATCTATTTATTTTTCAATAAATACAATTGGTTATGTGTTTTGGGGGCGATCGTGAGGCAAAGAAAACCCGGCGCTGAGGCCGGGTTATTCTTGTTCTCTGGTCAAATTATATAGTTGGAAAACAAGGATGCATATATGAATGAACGATGCAGAGGCAATGCCGATGGCGATAGTGGGTATCATGTAGCCGCTTATGCTGGAAAGAAGCAATAACCCGCAGAAAAACAAAGCTCCAAGCTCAACAAAACTAAGGGCATAGACAATAACTACCGATGTCATATACCCATACTCTCTAATCTTGGCCAGTCGGCGCGTTCTGCTTCCGATTAGAAACGTCAAGGCAGCAATCAGGATTGCAATCATGGTTCCTGCATATGATGACAATGTCGCCCCAAGACCATCTCTATGAGCTGAAAAAGAAACACCAGGAATGTAGTGGCGGAAAAGGAGATAGCAAATGCTTACGATAACGTAAGGAATTATTACTATGTAAACACCAGGCATGATTCTGTTCCGCATAATTACTCCTGATAATTAATCCTTAACTTTGCCCACCTGCCTTTTAAAACATTCCAGTATATCACTTTTCATTCTTGCGTAGCAATATGCCATCTCTTCAGCTATCTCAGCATTGGTGACCTTGTTCAGAGGCGCTGAGAGATGGCCTTTTTCTGATAGATAATGTTCTGTTAAAATATCTCCGGCCTCATCTTTTGCCCGCAGGCTAATGTCTGAAAATTGAGGTGACGGGTTAAAAATAATATCCTTGGCAACCTTTTTTATATCCCTTTTAAATTTTGGCTTAATGACTATATCCAATGAGTCAAAAAGCTCCCCTTCAATATCTGTTGCCCCTAAGACCTTTAATATATCGCCAAATACAGGTAGCTTGGCTTCTACCTTCACCGTTGTTCGGCCGATGAAATGCATATGCATAACATCGTCTTTGGTGGTTCCCCTCATCAGTGGCTCTATCTGAACGCGCTCTCCACTGCTTAATGACATTCCTTTCCCGATTAAAAAATCTGTCAGATCGGATGTGGTCGGCCCGAAAACAGTTCTGGCAAAACCAATGGTGTCGCCTTCAACAAACAAAAAAGATGGGAATCCCAATGATTCGTCATCTGCGAGGCTGTTCTTAATATCTTCAACTGAAGCTTTAGAGCGATTTATCTTCTGAACCAGACTCTTGTCATTTGTTTTGGTAAAGAGAAAAGTTTTTCCATCGATTTTATGAATATACAAATAATTGGAGCCAACCTGCAGGTGATGATTATCAGCCAGCAGAGAATTAAGGAAAACAGACAGGTTTATTGAGCGCTTATCTTTCCCTTTATTTTTGCTGCGGTAAGTCGCATAAAAACCATTCTTCATAATTCAATCCATTTACTATGTTATGTTCTGAGGGGAGTGAAAATTCCCCTAATTCGATGAAGATTCTTGCTCAATTGTTATCAGCTATGCGCCGACCAGAACACCTTGCCGATCAGCCAAACGTCTCTTCAGGCCACTGACTAGCGATAACTTTCCCCACAACGGAACAACTCTCATTGCATGGGATCATTGGGTACTGTGGGTTTAGTGGTTGTAAAAACACCTGACCGCTATCCCTGATCAGTTTCTTGAAGGTAAACTCATCACCCCCAAGTCTGGCTATGCAGAAATCACCTGGCTCAACAGCCTGCTCAGGGTCAACGAGAATTAACATTCCGTCAGGAAAGCTTGGCTTGGAGCCTGTTGGTGCGGTCATGGAATTACCTTCAACCTCAAGCCAGAATGCAGAATCACTGGCTTTTTTGGTTGTGCTTACCCATCTCTCCGCATCACCTTTGGTAAAGGTTCTAAGCTTAGGTGAGAACATCCCTGCCTGAACATGAGAAAAAACAGGGTACTCATACTCACTTCTAAGTGACGGCTGCATACTAACCGCTTCATACATCTCGTAGATTTCTCTGGCGATTGAAGGGCTAAATTCTTCAACGCTAACTTTGAGAATTTTTGTAAGCAATGCGGCGTTATAAGCATTTAATGCATTGATGCCATTAAATAAAGCACCAACGCCTGACTGCCCCATCCCCATCTTGTCTGCGACAGATTCCTGGGATAAGCCAAGTTCATTTTTCTTTTTTTCATAAATTGCTTTAAGGCGACGTGCGTCCTCAAGCTGCTCTTGTGTTAATGGTTTCTTTTTTGTGCTCATACGTTAAATCTATCACCGCAAGGGATAAATATCTAACACCGTGCGTGTTGACTATTTTACCTCTGGCGGTGATAATGGTTGCATGTACTAAGGAGGTTGTATGGAACAACGCATAACCCTGAAAGATTATGCAATGCGCTTTGGGCAAACCAAGACAGCTAAAGATCTCGGCGTATATCAAAGCGCGATCAACAAGGCCATTCATGCAGGCCGAAAGATTTTTTTAACTATAAACGCTGATGGAAGCGTTTATGCGGAAGAGGTAAAGCCCTTCCCGAGTAACAAAAAAACAACAGCATAAATAACCCCGCTCTTACACATTCCAGCCCTGAAAAAGGGCATCAAATTAAACCACACCTATGGTGTATGCATTTATTTGCATACATTCAATCAATTGTTATCTAAGGAAATACTTACATATGGTTCGTGCAAACAAACGCAACGAGGCTCTACGAATCGAGAGTGCGTTGCTTAACAAAATCGCAATGCTTGGAACTGAGAAGACAGCGGAAGCTGTGGGCGTTGATAAGTCGCAGATCAGCAGGTGGAAGAGGGACTGGATTCCAAAGTTCTCAATGCTGCTTGCTGTTCTTGAATGGGGGGTCGTTGACGACGACATGGCTCGATTGGCGCGACAAGTTGCTGCGATTCTCACCAATAAAAAACGCCCGGCGGCAACCGAGCGTTCTGAACAAATCCAGATGGAGTTCTGAGGTCATTACTGGATCTATCAACAGGAGTCATTATGACAAATACAGCAAAAATACTCAACTTCGGCAGAGGTAACTTTGCCGGACAGGAGCGTAATGTGGCAGATCTCGATGATGGTTACGCCAGACTATCAAATATGCTGCTTGAGGCTTATTCGGGCGCAGATCTGACCAAGCGACAGTTTAAAGTGCTGCTTGCCATTCTGCGTAAAACCTATGGGTGGAATAAACCAATGGACAGAATCACCGATTCTCAACTTAGCGAGATTACAAAGTTACCTGTCAAACGGTGCAATGAAGCCAAGTTAGAACTCGTCAGAATGAATATTATCAAGCAGCAAGGCGGCATGTTTGGACCAAATAAAAACATCTCAGAATGGTGCATCCCTCAAAACGAGGGAAAATCCCCTAAAACGAGGGATAAAACATCCCTCAAATTGGGGGATTGCTATCCCTCAAAACAGGGGGACACAAAAGACACTATTACAAAAGAAAAAAGAAAAGATTATTCGTCAGAGAATTCTGGCGAATCCTCTGACCAGCCAGAAAACGACCTTTCTGTGGTGAAACCGGATGCTGCAATTCAGAGCGGCAGCAAGTGGGGGACAGCAGAAGACCTGACCGCCGCAGAGTGGATGTTTGACATGGTGAAGACTATCGCACCATCAGCCAGAAAACCGAATTTTGCTGGGTGGGCTAACGATATCCGCCTGATGCGTGAACGTGACGGACGTAACCACCGCGACATGTGTGTGCTGTTCCGCTGGGCATGCCAGGACAACTTCTGGTCCGGTAACGTGCTGAGCCCGGCCAAACTCCGCGATAAGTGGACCCAACTCGAAATCAACCGTAACAAGCAACAGGCAGGCGTGACAGCCAGCAAACCAAAACTCGACCTGACAAACACAGACTGGATTTACGGGGTGGATCTATGAAAAACATCGCCGCACAGATGGTTAACTTTGACCGTGAGCAGATGCGTCGGATCGCCAACAACATGCCGGAACAGTACGACGAAAAGCCGCAGGTACAGCAGGTAGCGCAGATCATCAACGGTGTGTTCAGCCAGTTACTGGCAACTTTCCCGGCGAGCCTGGCTAACCGTGACCAGAACGAAGTGAACGAAATCCGTCGCCAGTGGGTTCTGGCTTTTCGGGAAAACGGGATCACCACGATGGAACAGGTTAACGCAGGAATGCGCGTAGCCCGTCGGCAGAATCGACCATTTCTGCCATCACCCGGGCAGTTTGTTGCATGGTGCCGGGAAGAAGCATCCGTTACCGCCGGACTGCCAAACGTCAGCGAGCTGGTTGATATGGTTTACGAGTATTGCCGGAAGCGAGGCCTGTATCCGGATGCGGAGTCTTATCCGTGGAAATCAAACGCGCACTACTGGCTGGTTACCAACCTGTATCAGAACATGCGGGCCAATGCGCTTACTGATGCGGAATTACGCCGTAAGGCCGCAGATGAGCTTGTCCATATGACTGCGAGAATTAACCGTGGTGAGGCGATCCCTGAACCAGTAAAACAACTTCCTGTCATGGGCGGTAGACCTCTAAATCGTGCACAGGCTCTGGCGAAGATCGCAGAAATCAAAGCTAAGTTCGGACTGAAAGGAGCAAGTGTATGACGGGCAAAGAGGCAATTATTCATTACCTGGGGACGCATAATAGCTTCTGTGCGCCGGACGTTGCCGCGCTAACAGGCGCAACAGTAACCAGCATAAATCAGGCCGCGGCTAAAATGGCACGGGCAGGTCTTCTGGTTATCGAAGGTAAGGTCTGGCGAACGGTGTATTACCGGTTTGCTACCAGGGAAGAACGGGAAGGAAAGATGAGCACGAACCTGGTTTTTAAGGAGTGTCGCCAGAGTGCCGCGATGAAACGGGTATTGGCGGTATATGGAGTTAAAAGATGACCATCTACATTACTGAGCTAATAACAGGCCTGCTGGTAATCGCAGGCCTTTTTATTTGGGGGAGAGGGAAGTCATGAAAAAACTAACCTTTGAAATTCGATCTCCAGCACATCAGCAAAACGCTATTCACGCAGTACAGCAAATCCTTCCAGACCCAACCAAACCAATCGTAGTAACCATTCAGGAACGCAACCGCAGCTTAGACCAAAACAGGAAGCTATGGGCCTGCTTAGGTGACGTCTCTCGTCAGGTTGAATGGCATGGTCGCTGGCTGGATGCAGAAAGCTGGAAGTGTGTGTTTACCGCAGCATTAAAGCAGCAGGATGTTGTTCCTAACCTTGCCGGGAATGGCTTTGTGGTAATAGGCCAGTCAACCAGCAGGATGCGTGTAGGCGAATTTGCGGAGCTATTAGAGCTTATACAGGCATTCGGTACAGAGCGTGGCGTTAAGTGGTCAGACGAAGCGAGACTGGCTCTGGAGTGGAAAGCGAGATGGGGAGACAGGGCTGCATGATAAATGTCGTTAGTTTCTCCGGTGGCAGGACGTCAGCATATTTGCTCTGGCTAATGGAGCAAAAGCGACGGGCAGGTAAAGACGTGCATTACGTTTTCATGGATACAGGTTGTGAACATCCAATGACATATCGGTTTGTCAGGGAAGTTGTGAAGTTCTGGGATATACCGCTCACCGTATTGCAGGTTGATATCAACCCGGAGCTTGGACAGCCAAATGGTTATACGGTATGGGAACCAAAGGATATTCAGACGCGAATGCCTGTTCTGAAGCCATTTATCGATATGGTAAAGAAATATGGCACTCCATACGTCGGCGGCGCGTTCTGCACTGACAGATTAAAACTCGTTCCCTTCACCAAATACTGTGATGACCATTTCGGGCGAGGGAATTACACCACGTGGATTGGCATCAGAGCTGATGAACCGAAGCGGCTAAAGCCAAAGCCTGGAATCAGATATCTTGCTGAACTGTCAGACTTTGAGAAGGAAGATATCCTCGCATGGTGGAAGCAACAACCATTCGATTTGCAAATACCGGAACATCTCGGTAACTGCATATTCTGCATTAAAAAATCAACGCAAAAAATCGGACTTGCCTGCAAAGATGAGGAGGGATTGCAGCGTGTTTTTAATGAGGTCATCACGGGATCCCATGTGCGTGACGGACATCGGGAAACGCCAAAGGAGATTATGTACCGAGGAAGAATGTCGCTGGACGGTATCGCGAAAATGTATTCAGAAAATGATTATCAAGCCCTGTATCAGGACATGGTACGAGCTAAAAGATTCGATACCGGCTCTTGTTCTGAGTCATGCGAAATATTTGGAGGGCAGCTTGATTTCGACTTCGGGAGGGAAGCTGCATGATGCGATGTTATCGGTGCGGTGAATGCAAAGAAGATAACCGCTTCCGACCAAATCAACCTTACTGGAATCGATGGTGTCTCCGGTGTGAAAGAACACCAACAGGGGTGTTACCACTACCGCAGGAAAAGGAGGACGTGTGGCGAGACAGCGACGAAGTATCACCGACATAATCTGCGAAAACTGCAAATACCTTCCAACGAAACGCACCAGAAATAAACCCAAGCCAATCCCAAAAGAATCTGACGTAAAAACCTTCAACTACACGGCTCACCTGTGGGATATCCGGTGGCTAAGACGTCGTGCGAGGAAAACAAGGTGATTGACCAAAATCGAAGTTACGAACAAGAAAGCGTCGAGCGAGCTTTAACGTGCGCTAACTGCGGTCAGAAGCTGCATGTGCTGGAAGTTCACGTGTGTGAGCACTGCTGCGCAGAACTGATGAGCGATCCGAATAGCTCGATGCACGAGGAAGAAGATGATGGCTAAACCAGCGCGAAGACGATGTAAAAACGATGAATGCCGGGAATGGTTTCACCCTGCATTCGCTAATCAGTGGTGGTGCTCTCCAGAGTGTGGAACCAAGATAGCACTCGAACGACGAAGTAAAGAACGCGAAAAAGCGGAAAAAGCAGCAGAGAAGAAACGACGACGAGAGGAGCAGAAACAGAAAGATAAACTTAAGATTCGAAAACTCGCCTTAAAGCCCCGCAGTTACTGGATTAAACAAGCCCAACAAGCCGTAAACGCCTTCATCAGAGAAAGAGACCGCGACTTACCATGTATCTCGTGCGGAACGCTCACGTCTGCTCAGTGGGATGCCGGACATTACCGGACAACTGCTGCGGCACCTCAACTCCGATTTAATGAACGCAATATTCACAAGCAATGCGTGGTGTGCAACCAGCACAAAAGCGGAAATCTCGTTCCGTATCGCGTCGAACTGATTAGCCGCATCGGGCAGGAAGCAGTAGACGAAATCGAATCAAACCATAACCGCCATCGCTGGACTATCGAAGAGTGCAAGGCGATCAAGGCAGAGTACCAACAGAAACTCAAAGACCTGCGAAATAGCAGAAGTGAGGCCGCATGACGTTCTCAGTAAAAACCATTCCAGACATGCTCGTTGAAACATACGGAAATCAGACAGAAGTAGCACGCAGACTGAAATGTAGTCGCGGTACGGTCAGAAAATACGTTGATGATAAAGACGGGAAAATGCACGCCATCGTCAACGACGTTCTCATGGTTCATCGCGGATGGAGTGAAAGAGATGCGCTATTACGAAAAAATTGATGGCAGCAAATACCGAAATATTTGGGTAGTTGGCGATCTGCACGGATGCTACACGAACCTGATGAACAAACTGGATACGATTGGATTCGACAACAAAAAAGACCTGCTTATCTCGGTGGGCGATTTGGTTGATCGTGGTGCAGAGAACGTTGAATGCCTGGAATTAATCACATTCCCCTGGTTCAGAGCTGTACGTGGAAACCATGAGCAAATGATGATTGATGGCTTATCAGAGCGTGGAAACGTTAATCACTGGCTGCTTAATGGCGGTGGCTGGTTCTTTAATCTCGATTACGACAAAGAAATTCTGGCTAAAGCTCTTGCCCATAAAGCAGATGAACTTCCGTTAATCATCGAACTGGTGAGCAAAGATAAAAAATATGTTATCTGCCACGCCGATTATCCCTTTGACGAATACGAGTTTGGAAAGCCAGTTGATCATCAGCAGGTAATCTGGAACCGCGAACGAATCAGCAACTCACAAAACGGGATCGTGAAAGAAATCAAAGGCGCGGACACGTTCATCTTTGGTCATACGCCAGCAGTGAAACCACTCAAGTTTGCCAACCAAATGTATATCGATACCGGCGCAGTGTTCTGCGGAAACCTAACATTGATTCAGGTACAGGGAGAAGGCGCATGAGACTCGAAAGCGTAGCTAAATTTCATTCGCCAAAAAGCCCGATGATGAGCGACTCACCACGGGCCACGGCTTCTGACTCTCTTTCCGGTACTGATGTGATGGCTGCTATGGGGATGGCGCAATCACAAGCCGGATTCGGTATGGCTGCATTCTGCGGTAAGCACGAACTCAGCCAGAACGACAAACAAAAGGCTATCAACTATCTGATGCAATTTGCACACAAGGTATCGGGGAAATACCGTGGTGTGGCAAAGCTTGAAGGAAATACTAAGGCAAAGGTACTGCAAGTGCTCGCAACATTCGCTTATGCGGATTATTGCCGTAGTGCCGCGACGCCGGGGGCAAGATGCAGAGATTGCCATGGTACAGGCCGTGCGGTTGATATTGCCAAAACAGAGCTGTGGGGGAGAGTTGTCGAGAAAGAGTGCGGAAGATGCAAAGGCGTCGGCTATTCAAGGATGCCAGCAAGCGCAGCATATCGCGCTGTGACGATGCTAATCCCAAACCTTACCCAACCCACCTGGTCACGCACTGTTAAGCCGCTGTATGACGCTCTGGTGGTGCAATGCCACAAAGAAGAGTCAATCGCAGACAACATTTTGAATGCGGTCACACGTTAGCAGCATGATTGCCACGGATGGCAACATATTAACGGCATGATATTGACTTATTGAATAAAATTGGGTAAATTTGACTCAACGATGGGTTAATTCGCTCGTTGTGGTAGTGAGATGAAAAGAGGCGGCGCTTACTACCGATTCCGCCTAGTTGGTCACTTCGACGTATCGTCTGGAACTCCAACCATCGCAGGCAGAGAGGTCTGCAAAATGCAATCCCGAAACAGTTCGCAGGTAATAGTTAGAGCCTGCATAACGGTTTCGGGATTTTTTATATCTGCACAACAGGTAAGAGCATTGAGTCGATAATCGTGAAGAGTCGGCGAGCCTGGTTAGCCAGTGCTCTTTCCGTTGTGCTGAATTAAGCGAATACCGGAAGCAGAACCGGATCACCAAATGCGTACAGGCGTCATCGCCGCCCAGCAACAGCACAACCCAAACTGAGCCGTAGCCACTGTCTGTCCTGAATTCATTAGTAATAGTTACGCTGCGGCCTTTTACACATGACCTTCGTGAAAGCGGGTGGCAGGAGGTCGCGCTAACAACCTCCTGCCGTTTTGCCCGTGCATATCGGTCACGAACAAATCTGATTACTAAACACAGTAGCCTGGATTTGTTCTATCAGTAATCGACCTTATTCCTAATTAAATAGAGCAAATCCCCTTATTGGGGGTAAGACATGAAGATGCCAGAAAAACATGACCTGTTGGCCGCCATTCTCGCGGCAAAGGAACAAGGCATCGGGGCAATCCTTGCGTTTGCAATGGCGTACCTTCGCGGCAGATATAATGGCGGTGCGTTTACAAAAACAGTAATCGACGCAACGATGTGCGCCATTATCGCCTAGTTCATTCGTGACCTTCTCGACTTCGCCGGACTAAGTAGCAATCTCGCTTATATAACGAGCGTGTTTATCGGCTACATCGGTACTGACTCGATTGGTTCGCTTATCAAACGCTTCGCTGCTAAAAAAGCCGGAGTAGAAGATGGTAGAAATCAATAATCAACGTAAGGCGTTCCTCGATATGCTGGCGTGGTCGGAGGGAACTGATAACGGACGTCAGAAAACCAGAAATCATGGTTATGACGTCATTGTAGGCGGAGAGCTATTTACTGATTACTCCGATCACCCTCGCAAACTTGTCACGCTAAACCCAAAACTCAAATCAACAGGCGCCGGACGCTACCAGCTTCTTTCCCGTTGGTGGGATGCCTACCGCAAGCAGCTTGGCCTGAAAGACTTCTCTCCGAAAAGTCAGGACGCTGTGGCATTGCAGCAGATTAAGGAGCGTGGCGCTTTACCTATGATTGATCGTGGTGATATCCGTCAGGCAATCGACCGTTGCAGCAATATCTGGGCTTCACTGCCGGGCGCTGGTTATGGTCAGTTCGAGCATAAGGCTGACAGCCTGATTGCAAAATTCAAAGAAGCGGGCGGAACGGTCAGAGAGATTGATGTATGAGCAGAGTCACCGCGATTATCTCCGCTCTGGTTATCTGCATCATCGTCTGCCTGTCATGGGCTGTTAATCATTACCGTGATAACGCCATTACCTACAAAGCCCAGCGCGACAAAAATGCCAGAGAACTGAAGCTGGCGAACGCGGCAATTACTGACATGCAGATGCGTCAGCGTGATGTTGCTGCGCTCGATGCAAAATACACGAAGGAGTTAGCTGATGCTAAAGCTGAAAATGATGCTCTGCGTGATGATGTTGCCGCTGGTCGTCGTCGGTTGCACATCAAAGCAGTCTGTCAGTCAGTGCGTGAAGCCACCACCGCCTCCGGCGTGGATAATGCAGCCTCCCCCCGACTGGCAGACACCGCTGAACGGGATTATTTCACCCTCAGAGAGAGGCTGATCACTATGCAAAAACAACTGGAAGGAACCCAGAAGTATATTAATGAGCAGTGCAGATAGAGTTGCCCATATCGATGGGCAACTCATGCAATTATTGTGAGCAATACACACGCGCTTCCAGCGGAGTATAAATGCCTAAAGTAATAAAACCGAGCAATCCATTTACGAATGTTTGCTGGGTTTCTGTTTTAACAACATTTTCTGCGCCGCCACAAATTTTGGCTGCATCGACAGTTTTCTTCTGCCCAATTCCAGAAACGAAGAAATGATGGGTGATGGTTTCCTTTGGTGCTACTGCTGCCGGTTTGTTTTGAACAGTAAACGTCTGTTGAGCACATCCTGTAATAAGCAGGGCCAGCGCAGTAGCGAGTAGCATTTTTTTCATGGTGTTATTCCCGATGCTTTTTGAAGTTCGCAGAATCGTATGTGTAGAAAATTAAACAAACCCTAAACAATGAGTTGAAATTTCATATTGTTAATATTTATTAATGTATGTCAGGTGCGATGAATCGTCATTGTATTCCCGGATTAACTATGTCCACAGCCCTGACGGGGAACTTCTCTGCGGGAGTGTCCGGGAATAATTAAAACGATGCACACAGGGTTTAGCGCGTACACGTATTGCATTATGCCAACGCCCCGGTGCTGACACGGAAGAAACCGGACGTTATGATTTAGCGTGGAAAGATTTGTGTAGTGTTCTGAATGCTCTCAGTAAATAGTAATGAATTATCAAAGGTATAGTAATATCTTTTATGTTCATGGATATTTGTAACCCATCGGAAAACTCCTGCTTTAGCAAGATTTTCCCTGTATTGCTGAAATGTGATTTCTCTTGATTTCAACCTATCATAGGACGTTTCTATAAGATGCGTGTTTCTTGAGAATTTAACATTTACAACCTTTTTAAGTCCTTTTATTAACACGGTGTTATCGTTTTCTAACACGATGTGAATATTATCTGTGGCTAGATAGTAAATATAATGTGAGACGTTGTGACGTTTTAGTTCAGAATAAAACAATTCACAGTCTAAATCTTTTCGCACTTGATCGAATATTTCTTTAAAAATGGCAACCTGAGCCATTGGTAAAACCTTCCATGTGATACGAGGGCGCGTAGTTTGCATTATCGTTTTTATCGTTTCAATCTGGTCTGACCTCCTTGTGTTTTGTTGATGATTTATGTCAAATATTAGGAATGTTTTCACTTAATAGTATTGGTTGCGTAACAAAGTGCGGTCCTGCTGGCATTCTGGAGGGAAATACAACCGACAGATGTATGTAAGGCCAACGTGCTCAAATCTTCATACAGAAAGATTTGAAGTAATATTTTAACCGCTAGATGAAGAGCAAGCGCATGGAGCGACAAAATGAATAAAGAACAATCTGCTGATGATCCCTCCGTGGATCTGATTCGTGTAAAAAATATGCTTAATAGCACCATTTCTATGAGTTACCCTGATGTTGTAATTGCATGTATAGAACATAAGGTGTCTCTGGAAGCATTCAGAGCAATTGAGGCAGCGTTGGTGAAGCACGATAATAATATGAAGGATTATTCCCTGGTGGTTGACTGATCACCATAACTGCTAATCATTCAAACTATTTAGTCTGTGACAGAGCCAACACGCAGTCTGTCACTGTCAGGAAAGTGGTAAAACTGCAACTCAATTACTGCAATGCCCTCGTAATTAAGTGAATTTACAATATCGTCCTGTTCGGAGGGAAGAACGCGGGATGTTCATTCTTCATCACTTTTAATTGATGTATATGCTCTCTTTTCTGACGTTAGTCTCCGACGGCAGGCTTCAATGACCCAGGCTGAGAAATTCCCGGACCCTTTTTGCTCAAGAGCGATGTTAATTTGTTCAATCATTTGGTTAGGAAAGCGGATGTTGCGGGTTGTTGTTCTGCGGGTTCTGTTCTTCGTTGACATGAGGTTGCCCCGTATTCAGTGTCGCTGATTTGTATTGTCTGAAGTTGTTTTTACGTTAAGTTGATGCAGATCAATTAATACGATACCTGCGTCATAATTGATTATTTGACGTGGTTTGATGGCCTCCACGCACGTTGTGATATGTAGATGATAATCATTATCACTTTACGGGTCCTTTCCGGTGATCCGACAGGTTACGGGGCGGCGACCTAAGTCGGAGGCCAA
>JAMJIN010000511.1:0-1255 GCA_036784775.1 Chromatiales bacterium
ATGCAGCACAGCACCAGATGTTTCGGCAGAATGTCGAGGAAAAGGTTCTCGTGCGTGTGCGACCGAGCGCCTGCGGGAATGGAGTACACCTTGCATTCGACGGATAGCATCGGATACTTGACCGTGCTCTTCTCCAGAACCTTGATGTGCGCCATCTGCACGGTCGGATTCAGGGTGGCCTTCTTTGCAAACAAGGTGGCATTGACGATGTCTAACCTGTAATCGGGGTTGACCCCACCAGCCATGAGTGCAAAAGCAGGCTTACTACGAATCAGTCGTATCTTTACATCGACGCCGTTGATGAGGAATTTATCTTGCAGAAAGAGATCCACGTGGAGACGGCCCATCAGGTCGACCGTGCGACTCCTTACGATGTTCGCTCGCCGAGCCACGAACCCTGCGTTAGCCGTGGCTCCGTCGACTATCTCGACGGCATCCATGCGAGTGGCCGTATCCTTGTGCCACAGCTGACCCGTCAGTTGCGTGTCCTTGACATGGTAGGTAGACATCGACTTGACTGAACAGCGAATGCAGCCAGTTATTGACTGGACCCACGGGATCGACCAAGTCGAGATCGTCCCCGTTGGCTCGTGTCACCTTCACCTGGACGTGTAGCATCGTGTTGGCGAGATCCAGGTAATCGTCGCCCGATCCGCGTATCATGAATTATATCGGTCCAGAGAGGCCATGGGTTGATGTTCCACTACGTGGCTGTCGACGATGCTGGTCTGAGTGGGGGGTACGGTAAAGAGATCCAATATGTCGGCCTCACGTTTCGTAGACGTCTGTCTCTTGCGTCGTCTCGTTGCTGAAGTGACTCCTTTCTTCGCCGGCGCGCGTTTTATACGTTTACGAGCTCGCACGCCAGGGGCCAAAAGGCCACGCATCAGATTCCTACCAGCATCCGTGACGCGTCGTTTGGTCGCTTGTTTATGGTCTGTCCGGACATGACGTCGTCGGCTATGCGCACGCCGGTCTTCAACGCCCATTTTCCCAAAGCCACGGCACATTTATTGATGAGTGGCATGGTGCTGCGCAGCAGACCTCCGAACAAACTGCCTAGTCCGTGACCTCGTTGGTATTGGGCACCGGCGAAGTAGGGCAGTGCACCACCCGCCTTACCCGCGTAATAATCGTTGTAATTAATCTTCAGAACAGTCCGGTCCTGCGCCGTCGAAAATGGAGCGTCACGGTCACCTTCCCGTACTCGAATGCCACGAACGGTCCGATATCGTCTCTTATATTGATCTCTATC
>JAMJIN010000149.1:0-9765 GCA_036784775.1 Chromatiales bacterium
CTGATGCAAGAGGATCGGGTGACAGTCTTTGACGTGGACGAGGATGTGACGTTCTGACGGAGGATGTATCGACGCAGCGAGGCGGCCTTCGCCATCTATGCGCGGTTTTACTCAGCCGCTAACACCCCGTTATCTGGCTGAATTCTGTTATCGCTTCAATCGCCGATTCAAGCTTGAAGAGATGATTTCGCGCCTCGGCTACGCTGCAGTGCGCACACCACCCATGCCACAACGCCTCCTCAGCATGGCTGAGGCTCGGGGGTAATCAGGTAGATCTATGGTAATTGCCGACTTACAAACGAGAGGTGAAGCAACGGCACGATCAGCGACAAAACATATTCAGATATCGGGCATGTTGGACTTGGCTCGCAAGCAAAAAGAGCTGTCGAATAGTGGTCAGGCGTGTACTAGAGAGGTGTACTGGAGCGTCCAATAAAAAAACCCGCCAAGCTATTGAAACTTAACGGGTTTCTATGTTTGGTGCCGAGGAGAGGACTTGAACCTCCACGGGGTTGCCCCCACATGCACCTGAAGCATGCGTGTCTACCAATTTCACCACCTCGGCTGAAGATGGCTCAAGCGACTGCTGTCGTCTGGAGAGCGCGAACTTTACCGATAGATGGTTGGAGTGTCAACTTTTGAGGGGTGGATTCGGCCTCGATTGGATTGGGCCGTTTGCTGTGCTAGGTTGCTTCCGTTTCAGGGCTGATTTTCAGGTGATTCGATCTCAATGGGTATACGTAACAGTGGGGTGCTTCCTTTTCTCCAGGCATTGATGTTCATGCTTTTTGTCGGGGCAGCTTCTGCCGCTTCAGAATCGTTGACTCTCAAAGGGGATCTTGTTCAGGGGGGGATGGCAATCGGCCATGTGTCGCCAGGCGAAAAAGTCTTCGTTAACGGCATAGGGGTTAGGGTTTCGGCTGACGGTGTGTTTGTGCTCGGTTTTGGCCGGGATGCGGCCCTGGAAAACCGTGTCGAAGTGACGGGTAGTGATGGGCGCAAATGGACTAAACTGGTCAAAATCGGCAAACGTGCCTATAAAGTTCAACGTATTGACGGCTTACCGCAGAAGAAGGTAACTCCGCCGAAGATGGACTGGGCACGGATCAAGAAAGAAAATGCCATGGTGAAGCAGGCACGCAAGCTGGATGATCCCCGTGCCGATTTTCTGGGTGGATTCGTCTGGCCCGTGAAAGGCCGGATCAGTGGGGTCTACGGGAGTCAGCGCATTCTCAACGGCAC
Source organism: Chromatiales bacterium (assembly GCA_036784775.1). GTDB lineage: Bacteria > Pseudomonadota > Gammaproteobacteria > Chromatiales > Chromatiaceae > QGON01. Next base: position 1,243 of record JAMJIN010000149.1, read on the forward strand.
GCCGAAGCGGCCCCATATGGGAGTCGATGTGGCTGCATCTACCGGAACCAAGGTGCTCGCACCGGCGGATGGGATGGTTACACTGGTGCATGATGATATGTTCTATTCCGGCGGCACCCTGTTGGTCGACCACGGCCATGGTCTAACCTCTTCGTTTCTGCACTTGAGCCGGATTCTGGTGAAGAAAGGGAGTAAGGTCCGTCAGGGAGAGGTTATCGCCGAGGTTGGGTCGACAGGCCGGGCGACTGGTCCCCATCTGCATTGGGGATTGAATCTGTTTGGAACCCGTCTTGATCCTCAGCTGGCTGCTGGTCCCATGGATAAAAAGTAAGCGCAGGCGGCCTTTGGATCGAAGACTTACGTTGATCTTTCAATACCCTATAATAACTGTTTTAGTCGGTACCCCGTGGTCCGAATCCCTCTAGGAATGGAGCTGAAGATGAAAAAAACTCGATTGGTCCTCCCTCTCTTGTCCGCACTGTTGGCGATGCCGCTGCAGGCCCGGGACCTGATGGATGTATACAATCTGGCGCTGGTCAATGATCCGCAGCTCCAAGAAGCAAAGGAACGGCTGGAGTCGGTGCGCCAAGGCAAGGTGCAGGCGCGTTCGAGACTGCTTCCCACGATCAGCTTGGGAGGAGAAATCGATGGAGTTAGGCGTGATGTGAAGACCTCTCCAGCAGGCGGTGTGGGCACCAGTAACTATAGTGATAAGAGTCTGGGACTGAACCTCTCCCAGCCGCTGTATCATCGCGATTATTGGATTCAGCTTGAGCAGGCGGATCACTCTATCGCACAGTCGGAAGCGGAGTATGCAGCTGCCCAGATCGACCTGATGGTGCGTAGCTCAACCGCCTATTTCAATATCCTGGCGGCGCAGGATATTCTGCGGGTAGCCAAGGCCCAGACTGAAGCCAACTCCCGCCAGCTTGATCAGGCAACACAACGTTTCGATGTGGGGTTGATTGCCATTACCGATGTGCATGAGGCCCAAGCATCCCATGACGGCGCCAGGGCAGAGGAGATTGCCGCCGAGAACGCAGTGGACAATGCTTGGGAGGCGCTGTTTGAGATTATTGGTCAGGCTCCACAGGAGGCACTGGCCGAGCTGGGTGAGAAGCTGAAACTCGATCCGCCGACCCCCACCACCCTGCAGGCGTGGTCCGATACGGCCCAAGCGCAAAACTACACCATTATCGCCGCCCGTAATGGGTTGGAGAGCACGCGTAAAAATATTGAAGTCTTCCGCTCCGGCCACTACCCGACCCTGGATCTGGTGGGAGGGTACGATATGTTCCGCACCAATAACGACTTCGGCTCCGAAGTAGATACCGGCAAGATTGGTGTGCAGTTGCAACTGCCAATTTATGCCGGCGGATCGGTTAGCTCCCGGACAGAACAGGCCCGGAGTGATTTCCGTGCCGCCCAGCTGGTTCTGGATCAGAGTCAGCGCGCAGTGAACCGGCAGGTGCGAGATGCTTATCGGGGTGTACTCTCCACCATAAGCCGAGTGGGAGCCCTCAAGGCTGCGACGGTCTCTGCCAAGAGCGCGCTGGACTCCACTCAGGCGGGTTATGAAGTTGGCACCCGAACCATCGTTGATGTGCTGAATGTGCAACGCAATCTCTTTTCAGCCCAGACAAACTATGCAGGTTCACGCTACGATTACATCCTCAATGGTTTGCAGTTGAAGCAGGCGGCCGGCAATTTGACCCAGTCTGATCTGGAAGGTATCAACGCCTGGTTGGAGCGATAGTCGAATGTCCGGCAACAGCTTCGGCAAACTCTTTACCGTAACCTCGTTTGGCGAGAGCCACGGGCCGGCGATCGGCTGTATTGTCGATGGCTGTCCTCCCGGCCTTGAATTGTCCGAGGCGGATCTGCAACGGGATCTCGACCGCAGAAAACCGGGTACATCGCGTCACACCACGCAACGTCGTGAAGCGGACGAGGTGCAGATTTTATCCGGCGTATTTGAGGGTAAGACCACCGGTACCCCAATTGGCCTGATCATCCACAACACGGATCAGCGTTCCAAGGACTACTCGGAAATTATGGATCGTTTCCGTCCGGGACATGCTGACTACACCTATACCCAGAAATACGGTTTTCGTGACTATCGGGGCGGCGGACGCTCCTCTGCGCGGGAGACGGCCATGCGCGTGGCTGCCGGCGGCATCGCGAAGAAGTATCTCAAAACGCGTTATGGTATTGAGATTCGCGGTTATCTGGCACAACTCGGTCCCATCAAACCGGAGAAGTTTGTTTGGAATGATGTGTATGAAAACGCCTTTTTTTGCCCCGATCTCTACAAGGTGCCGGAACTTGAGGCCTATATGGATGAACTGCGCCAGGAGGGGAACTCCATCGGTGCGCGGATCAATGTGGTTGCCACCGGCGTACCGCCAGGCCTGGGTGAACCGATTTTCGACCGCCTCGATGCCGAGATCGCCCATGCGATGATGAGCATCAATGCAGTGAAGGGCGTGGAGGTCGGTGACGGATTTGCCTGTGTGGAGCAGAAGGGTACCGAGCATCGGGACGAGATGACGCCGGATGGTTTCAGCAGCAATCATGCAGGTGGTGTGTTGGGCGGCATCTCAAGCGGCCAGGATATTCTCGCCAGCATTGCCCTGAAACCCACTTCAAGCTTGCGTCTCCCCGGAAACACGGTGAATAAAGAAGGGAACCCGGTAGAGGTGGTCACCAAGGGGCGTCATGACCCTTGCGTCGGGATTCGTGCCACTCCCATCGCCGAGGCCATGATGGCGATGGTGCTGATGGACCATATGTTGCGCCATCGTGGACAGAATATGGACGTGCATTCGGATACGCCTGTCATCTGATAGCCTCAGGCGTGTTTCTTTCCTGCAGAATTTCTGAATGAATCGGATATTGTCATTTCCGTCCTTAGGTTCGTTAACGCTACATCCCTGTAGCACGACTCGACCGGAGGGAGAGATCTCATACTCCGACGGTGAGTTAGGTGCTCCGTGGCAGGAGATCTCTCCCTATGGTCGAGATGACTGGTTTCATTCAGAGGTTCCCTAAATGCCGTACTGGCGCCTTTCCGGTTTCTATCTCTTCTACTTCGCCTCGCTCGGGGCGCTGTTGCCGTTCTGGGGACTCTATCTAAAGGACCGTGGTTTCGCTCCCTCGGAGATCGGGGAGTTGATGGCAGTGATCATGTTTACCAAACTGGTCGCACCCAATGTCTGGGGCTGGATCGCCGATCATACGGGGCGGCGGATGCCCATCGTTCGTCTTGCATCATTGTTGGCGCTGATCACCTTTGGCGGGGTCTTCTACGCCGAAGGGTTCTGGATGCTGGCGCTGGTGATGATGCTGTTCAGTTTCTTCTGGAACGCGTCGCTGCCCCAGTTTGAAGCTGTGACCCTCAGCTATCTGGGCGACCAAATACAGCAGTACAGCCGTATACGTCTCTGGGGTTCCATCGGTTTTATCATTGCGGTGGTCGGGCTCGGTTATCTCATCGATCAGATGGAGGTTGGACTGGTGCCGATGGTGGTGTTGGTGCTCTATCTTGGTCTCTGGCTAAACAGTCTCGTGGTGCCGGAGCAGGGCGCAAGGATGCCCCATCATGAACAGGGTTCGATACTGGCGGTAATGAAGCGCAAGGAGGTCATTGCATTTCTGGCCGCCTGCCTCCTCATGCAGGCGAGTCACAGTGCCTACTACGCCTTCTACTCGATCTACATGGAAGAACACGGTTATTCCAGCACCCTCATCGGCCAGCTCTGGGCGCTGGGAGTGGTTGCTGAGGTCCTGATATTTCTTGTGATGCACCGGCTGTTGCATCGCTGGGGTGCACGCAAGGTGGTAATCGCAAGCCTGCTCATTGCCGTCGTGCGCTGGGTAATCGTCGGTAGCGCACCAGACCAGTTGTTCCTGGTATTGCTTGCCCAAGTTATGCATGCAGCCACCTTTGGTACCTTTCACGCTGCGGCCATCCACCTGGTCCACCATTTTTTTGTCGGCAAGCATCAGGGACGGGGACAGGCGCTCTATAGCAGCATCAGTTTTGGTGGCGGCGGTGCCTTCGGTAGTCTGCTCAGTGGATATCTCTGGACTGGGATCGGGCCGGGACCCACCTATTGGGTGGCGGCGGGTTATGCGCTTCTGGCGATGTTGATCGTTTGGCGTTGGCTCAATCATGAAGCAGCCTGATTCAAACCTGCTGGAACTGCCGGTCACGTCTCTGGATGGGAGTGTGACAGATATGCAGTTGGTCAAAACCCCGCAACGTCTGGAATTGCATCAGGCATCGGGTGGTGGCGTGCTCTATATCGATTTTGTCTCCGGCAAAAGCGCGCACCGACGTCAGTTTGGTGGTGGTCGGGGACAACCGTTGGCCAGAGCGGTCGGACTTAAAAAAGGGCTGAATCCAACAGTGTTGGACGCTACTGCAGGGCTTGGTCGGGATGCGTTTGTACTGGCAACATTAGGTTGTAAAGTTCAGCTGGTTGAACGCTCTCCCGTTATTGCCGCTTTGTTGCAGGATGGCCTTGATCGTGCGTTGGAGGATGCTGCCGTCAGACAGATTGCTGCGCGGATGGAACTGTTTTCGGCCGATGCCATTCTGTTCATGCGGGGCTTGAAGGAGGCGTACAGACCGGAGGTGGTCTACCTGGATCCGATGTATCCTCACCGTAAGAAATCGGCCCTGGTAAAAAGGGAGATGCGGGTCTTTCGCTCCCTTGTGGGTGATGATCCGGATGCGGCAGAATTGTTGCGGACAGCGCGGGAGTGCGCCACCGCCAGGGTGGTGGTGAAACGTCCGGCCAAGGCGGATTTTCTTGGTGAAGCCGAGCCAGCCATGTCGATCAAAAGCCCGAACACCCGTTACGATGTCTATATCAAACGCGGGCTGCAAACGGTTGATTGAGATGGCGTATTTCAGCACTCCCTTTGGTAAATTTTTACTCAGCCGCTATCCAAAGCGTAAGAAAGAAACCCTGCGCGCCTGGGATGCAGCGGATGAGTATCTTCTTAGCTTTCTCGCCGAAAAGGATCTGCTTTCTCAAAGTAGCAAAATCCTGATCCTGAACGATACCTTTGGCGTACTGGGGACGGCCTTGGCGTTGTTCTCACCAGTCAGTCAGGGTGATTCCTTTATCGCTGAAGAGGCTACAAGAGTGAATCTATCTGCCAATGGATTGCCGCTAGATGCGGTAACCATTATCGATTCACTCCAAACCCACCGAACCCGCTACGATCTGGTGCTGGTCAGAGTCACCAAGACTCTCGCGCTGCTGGAGGATGAACTGCTGCGACTGAGGCCCCATTTGGCGGATAACTGCCGCATCATCGGCTGCGGTATGGTGAAGCAGATACATAGTTCCACCCTGAAACTGTTTGAGTCGATCGTCGGGCCGACCAGAACCTCACTGGCAAAGAAGAAGGCGCGCCTGATCTTTTCCGAGCCGGATGCGAGACTGCGGATGTCTCCTTCGCCCTATCCGGTCTCTTATTTGTTGGAAGATAGCGAATATCGACTGATTAACCACGCCAATGTATTTTCCCGTGAGAGGCTCGATATCGGTACCCGGCTTCTGCTGCAGCATATTCCAGGGCAGGGTTTTTCAGAGATTGTCGATCTTGGTTGTGGCAACGGTGTGGTCGGCCTGATTGCGGCTGAAAGGAACCCCAATGCAACGATCCATTTTGTGGATGAGTCCTATATGGCGGTTGCCAGCGCCAAGGCGACCTTTGAAGCTTCTGGTCTGCAGAACAGCGTGGTGTTCAAAGTAGGGGATGCGCTGAGCGATTTTGCATCCGAAACAGTTGACCTAGTCCTCTGCAATCCCCCCTTTCATCAGCAACAGGTGGTGGGTGATTTCATAGCCTGGCGCATGTTCAGTCAGGCGGTGAAGGTGTTAAAACGCGGGGGAGAACTGCGCATTGTCGGTAATCGTCACCTCAACTATCATTCCAAACTGAAACGTCTGTTCGGGAACGTGGAGCAAATCTCCACCAACCCAAAATTTGTCATACTGCGGGCGGTGAAGGGATAACCCGTTTCCATCTGGATGGCGGCGCGGTTAAATCGGTTCCGCGTCGCGAAAGCAAATTCCTATCGCCTATCCCTTATCCTTTGCCTTATGGCTGTAATTAGAGTGTCTGGATTGAAGGGCTTGGTCACGTGTTCGACCATGCCGGCTGCGAGGCACTTATCCCGCTCTTCTGCCAGCGCATGGGCCGTGAGACCTATCACCGGTAGCGTAGGGGCCATTTCAAGAATGCGGCGGGTTGCTTCGTAGCCATCCATCACCGGCATCTGTATGTCCATCAGCACTATATCAAAGGCGGTTACCCCTAGTTCTTCCAAATGTTCGAGGGCCAACTGGCCGTTCTCGGCAAAGATTACATGGGCTCCCTCGTTTTCCAGCATATCCTCGAGGATTATCCGGTTGATCTCTATGTCTTCCGCCGCCAGCACACGTATACCTTCAAGCTGTACGCCCTGGGTTTCCGTACTCTCTGTCTTGGGTTGGATAGGAGTAACTTCGACCAAGGGCAAGTGCAAGGTAAAGGCGCTACCCTTACCAAGCCGGCTTTCCACATTGATTTTACCGTTCATCAAGTGGGCTAGATTGCTACTGATGGCCAAACCCAAACCGGTGCCACCAAACTTGCGTGTCGTAGAAGCATCTGCCTGGTTAAACGGCGTAAAGAGGTGTTCAAGTTGCTCCTCACTCATACCGATGCCTGAATCGGTTACACGAAACAAAATACCAACTTTTTCACGCTCGATTCGAATTCGTACTTCACCCTGTTCTGTAAACTTGATCGCATTGGATAGCAGGTTGACCAGGATCTGCTCCAGGCGTAGCGCATCACCCTTGACCCAGGTTGGCAGGTCCTGTGCAGCGTTAACATGCAGTGATAACGCCTTCGTTTCTGTCTGCTCTCCAATCAGGTTGATCGCATCTTTCACCGAGCCCATTAACTTGAAGGGTTGGTTCACCACCGGCAGCATGCCTGCTTCAATTATTGAGAAGTCGAGAATGTCGTTGACCACGCGCAACAGATGCTGACCGGAGTCGGTAATCCGGGCAAAGGTTTGCTGTGCCTTCTCCAATGAGAGTCCGCTCTCGCCCATCCGGGCCAGACCCAGCACCCCATTGAGTGGCGTACGAATTTCGTGGCTCATGTTGGCAAGGAACTGGCTCTTCGCCTGCGCTGCAGCCTCTGCCTTCTCCTTCTCCAACTGGGCGTGTTCTGCTGTTCTGCGATCAGAGATATCTTCCTGGATCAGCACGACTTCACGCAACTTATCGTCGTCGCCATACAGCGGATAGATAAAGGTGCGTACCCACAGCTTGCCCTGCTGGTTGGGCACTTGGGGTACGTTTGCCTTGTTGTACTCATGTGCTGGAATTTCAACAATTTCACCGGCAAAGGCCTTTTCGATAACCGGCATGATGCCTTGCTCAATCAGTTCTTTGTCCTGAAGCAGATTGTAGTTTTCCAGCGCCGAGAACGGCACGCCCCACAGTTTCTCCCATGCTCTGTTGACACTGAGTGTTTTCCCCTCAGGAGAAACTTGCTGGATAGACAAAGGCGAGTGCTCCATCAAAGCGCGGTATTTATGTTCGCTCTCGCTCAACGCTTCCTCTATCCGCTTGCGTTTACTGATATCGATGAGTGTACTTTGCATGCCACTGACTGAACCATCCGATCTGGTCAGTGGTCTGGAGTTGTTTAATACGGTAATAACTTTCCCATCCTTGCGAATCAGCTGGTGTTCATAATTGTTGACCTTTCCCCCGCCAAGAAGCAGGTTGTGTGCAGGGATAACCGCATCGGGATTTGCATCCACATCGGGAATACTCATGCGCAGCAGCTCCTCTCTGGAATATCCCAGGAGATCCAGGCCGGCCTGATTGGAATCAATAAAATTCTTTTCCTCATCGAATACATAAATCGCTGCGACAGACTCATTGAATATTCCTCGAAACTTCTCCTCACTGTGAGCCAGATTTTTCTGGCTGTTAAGCAAGTCCTGATCAGCTGCTTCCCGAGCCTTGACCATGGCATTAAAACCCATGTTCAAAGTATTCAGTTCATTAATTCCACTGGTCTGTAGTCGCTGATGATAATCACCTTTAGCAACATGGTCGATAGCATCACAGGCCTGCAGGATCGGTTTTATTGTTTTATTGCTGAGGTAGAGTATAAACCACACAAAGAAGAGGATGCCGAGCAGTGTCACAACAAGGGTCTTGAGTAAAATATTCCAGATCGGTTGCGTGATACTGGAGGCCAGCACTTCAGAAACCAGTGTCCAGTTTAATGAAGGAATGGTTGTGATTGTTCCAAAAACAGGTTCATTGATAACGCCAGTGTAGATAGTGTCTGTCGGCCATTCTTTATCTTGATTAGCACGAATGTTCAGCAAGCCGCAGCCATGTCTCGGTGTTAGCGGCTGAGTAAAACCGCGCATAGATGGCGAAGGCCGCCTCGCTGCGTCGATACATCCTCCGTCAGAACGTCACATCC
>JAMJIN010000150.1:0-9749 GCA_036784775.1 Chromatiales bacterium
GGCCATGGCGGTCTCCTCATTTGGCTTCAGGTTCAGTATGCGCCACCCACTGACTCAATAGCTGAGCCTCAGGGGTAATCAGGTAAGTTTATTAGAATATTTCACTAAAGCAATTAATCGGTTACCAATTTATTAGTATGCAGAACTACCCATTTTTCGGTATTATTCACCGAAAATATAAAACCTCAGTGATTCTCTTGCCCTCAGTTTTCAAGGGATTTAACAGGTACTTAATAAGTACGATCAAAACAACGTGATAAGGTCGAAAGAATCGGGTAACCTCGCCTCACAATTCTTGTGATTCACCCCTCGTATCAGGTATGGTTGCGCCTTATTGAAATTAACGGCTTGCAGCACTCCGAACTGCTGATACAGATAGTGTGATCATCTCCAGGACCACACCCAAAAATATAAAACGTGACTTCACCGCTTTCTGATACTGCAACATTTGAAGCCAAGGACCTTGAGTGCATCCGTGACGACCGGGTGCTCTTTTCAAACCTGTGTTTCACCGTGAACCCCGGCGAAGCGCTTGTGCTCGAAGGGCGCAACGGCAGTGGTAAAACATCCCTGTTGCGTATCTTGTGCGGTATCCGGCTGCCGGAATCAGGACAACTGCTCTGGAAGGGTGAAGATATCTTCAGGTTGGGTCCTGAATATCACGAACACACCGCCTACCTTGGACACAAGGACGGCAGCAAACTCGATCTGACCCCCTTGGAAAACCTGCGCGTGGCCCGCGGATTCGGTAAGGCTAAAGAGGGGATCACCCTGGAAGAGGCGCTGGATCAGGTAGGGCTCTACGGCTTCGAGGACGTGCCAACCCGCAATATGTCAGCAGGACAGCAGCGGCGTCTGGCAATTGCCCGGCTTTTGGTCACCGATGCAAAGTTCTGGATTCTGGATGAACCCTTTACCTCACTGGACAGAAAAGGCATAGAACACATGGAACGGCTCTTTGAAGCGCACCTGCAATCTGGTGGCATGGCGGCCATGACGACTCACCACCGTATTGGCTTCAAGGAAGATGTCAAACTGGTACGGGTCAACCTGTCGGATCGATGAGCACACTCTCTCTTACCAGCGCATTCACCCTGCTCCTCAAAAGGGACTTGGTCCTGGCCTACCGGCGTCGCGCCGAGCTGGTCAACCCGCTACTGTTTTTCGTGCTGGTCACCGCCATGTTTCCCCTGGGCATCGGCAACGATCCCAAGCTGATTCAGGCGGTAGGCCCCGGCGTCATCTGGGTCGCGGCCCTACTCGCCGCCCTGCTCTCCCTGGACACCATGTTCCGTTCCGATTTTGATGATGGCACCCTGGAGCAGTTTATGCTCAGTGCCCATCCCATTTCAGTGCTGGTCCTGGCAAAGATCCTGGCGCACTGGATGATTACCGGACTGCCGCTTTTCATCGCCGCCCCCTTGCTGGCGATGATGCTGAATGTTCCCACTGACGCCATACCGACCCTGATGCTGACACTGGTGCTTGGAACACCGGTATTAAGCCTGATCGGTTCGGTCGGCGTGGCATTGACCGTCGGCCTGCGCCGTGGGGGCGTCATTCTTTCACTGCTGGTGCTGCCGCTCTATGTCCCGGTATTGATCTTTGCCACCGATGCAGTAAAGACCTCCATCGTGGGGATTCCCACCAGCGCGCAGATTTCTATCCTTGCCGCAATGCTGATAGGTTCCCTGGTTCTGGCCCCTCTGGCCACCGCCGCTTCTCTGAGAATCAGTTTAAGTTGATATGATAGTTCGATTTTTCCATCAGATGGGTTCACCCCGCTACTTTTACAACGTTGCGGGCAAGATGATTCCCTGGTTCGCGGTCTCTTTTCTACTCACCCTGATCGCCGGCATCTACTACGGGCTGTTCGTCGCCCCACCCGACTATCAGCAGGGTGATAGCTACCGCATCATGTACATTCATGTGCCTGCGGCCTGGATGTCGATGTTCATCTATATTGTGATGGCGGTCGCCGGCCTGATCAGCTTGGTCTGGCGCATCAAAATCACCGAGATCACGATTATCAGCAGTGCCTCGGTCGGGGCATCCTTTACCTTTCTGGCACTGGTGACCGGCTCATTGTGGGGCAAACCCATGTGGGGGGCTTGGTGGGTCTGGGATGCACGTCTCACATCTGAGCTGATGCTGCTGTTCCTCTACCTCGGCATCATCGCCCTCTATAGCGCCATAGAGGACAAACGCGTGGCTGCACGGGCCATCTCCATTCTGGCGCTGGTGGGTGTGGTCAATATTCCGATCATCCACTACTCGGTGGAGTGGTGGAACACCCTGCATCAGACCTCATCCGTGACCGTGACCGGAAAGCAAGCCATGTCGACCAGCATGCTAATCCCTCTTTTATTGATGGGCATCTCCTTTAAACTTTATTACGGTGCCGTGGTCTTAATGCGGGCACGCGCTGAAGTGCTGGAGCGTGACCGCAATACCCGCTGGGTGCGCGAACTGGTTGAAGGGGAGATGAAATGAGCGAATTTCTGGATATGGGAGGCTATGCGATGTATGTGTGGCCATCTTATGGACTGGCCTTCGTCATCCTCGTTGCCAACTGGGTCAGCCCGCTCATGCAGCGCCGCCGAATCCTAACTGACATCGCCCGCAAATTGCGCCGGGATAAGAGAGAGCAAAAATGAATCCTATCCGTAAAAAACGTCTTTATCTGATCGGTATGATGGTTGCCGGTATCGGTGTCGCTGCCTGGCTCGCTCTTAACGCCTTTGATGAAAACCTGATGTTTTTCTTTTCACCCTCCGAAATAGCAGAGGGCAAGGCGCCTACCGGCCATCCCTTTCGCGTCGGCGGACTGGTGAGTAATAACAGCGTCAAGCGCAAACCAGACGGACTTACCACGGCCTTTGACGTCACAGACAATGCCGAGACCGTTACCGTGGAGTACACCGGCATTCTGCCCGACCTGTTCCGCGAGGGCCAAGGCATCGTCGCGCTGGGGCAGTTGAACGAAAGCGGTATTTTCGTCGCCAGTGAAGTACTGGCTAAACATGATGAGAACTATATGCCGCCGGAAGTGGCTGACTCTCTGAAAACGGCCCACGATGAAGGCGTCAAAGAGATGCAGCAGCAAGTGAGTGTCAAATGATCCCTGAAATTGGACATTATGCGCTCATCCTGGCACTCAGCCTTGCCATCATCCAGGCTGTCATCCCACTCGCGGGTTCCTACACGAATACCCACAGCTGGATGGCCCTGTCACGGCCGTTGGTCTGGGGCCAGCTGCTCTTCCTGACCCTCTCAACCGTAGTTTTGGCTAATGCATTTTTGGCCAACGATTTCTCGGTCATCTATGTCGCTCAGCATGGCAACACCAAACTGCCAGATCTCTACAAGATCTCAGCAGTATGGGGCGCTCACGAAGGATCGCTGTTGTTGTGGGCCTTTCTGCTTGCCGCATGGAGCGCAGCCATCGCCCTTTTCAGCCGTAACCTGCCGCTGCCTGTGGTCGCCCGGGTGCTGTCAGTAATGGGTATGATCAGCATCGGCTTCCTGCTGTTCCTGCTGATGACCTCCAACCCTTTCGACCGCACTTTTCCGGTACCCTTTGAAGGCCGCGAACTCAACCCCATGTTGCAGGATCCGGGGTTGGCCATTCACCCTCCGCTGCTCTATATGGGTTATGTCGGCTTCTCGGTTGCGTTTGCCTTCTCCATTGCCGCCCTCCTTGGCGGCAAGCTTGATGCGTCCTGGGCGCGCTGGTCACGTCCCTGGACCACGGTGGCCTGGGTTTTTCTGACTGTGGGTATCGCCTTGGGCAGCTGGTGGGCCTACTATGAACTGGGTTGGGGCGGCTGGTGGTTCTGGGATCCGGTGGAAAATGCCTCTTTGATGCCATGGCTCATAGGCACTGCCCTGATGCACTCACTGGCGGTGACCGAGAAACGAGGCGCCTTCAAGAGCTGGACCGTGCTGTTGGCGTTGTTTGCCTTCTCCCTGAGTCTGCTTGGCACTTTCCTCGTCCGGTCCGGCGTGTTGACCTCCGTCCACTCCTTCGCAGCAGATCCGGAACGCGGCGTCTTCATCCTGATCTTTCTGCTGATTGCGATTGGCGGCTCCCTCATGCTCTATGCGTGGCGTGCCCCCTATATCTCCGGCGGCGGCCGCTTCGACCTGATCTCTCGTGAGACCTTTCTGTTGGGCAACAACTTGCTGTTATCGGTGCTGGCCGGTCTGATCCTGCTTGGCACCTTGGCGCCGCTGATCTACGATGCCATGGAGTGGGGCAAAATATCGGTTGGTTTCCCCTGGTTCAACAAGATGTTCGTCCTGCTGACGCCCTTTCTGGCGCTGTTGATCGGCGTGGGATCGATCTCCCGCTGGAAACACACCGATGCCGCCTTCCTGGTCAAGCAGTTGAGAGTCGCGTTTGTCGTCAGTTTGGCCTTCGGCCTGCTCACCCTGCTGCCCCTGTTTTCCGACGGTAACCTGATGGTGGGTCTCGGCATGGGACTGGCGATGTGGGTGGTGACCTCCCATCTGGTCAACGTCAAAGAACGGCTCAAGCATAAATCCGGTTTCAACGGCTTCATGCGAGATCTCTCGGGTGGTGGCCGCAGCTACTACGGCATGATTCTCGCCCATATGGGTGTGGCCATGTTTATCGTCGGCGTTACCATGGTTTCCAACTACGGTATCGAGCAGGACATCCGCATGTCTCCCGGTGATACTGCAAACATTGCCGGCTATGATTTCAAGTTCGAGGGCGTCAGTGAGTTTCCCGGACCGAACTACAATGCCCATCGTGGACGTTTTCTGATTTCCAAGGATGGCGAACAGATCGCCATCCTGCAGCCTGAGAAACGCACCTATTTTGTGCAGACACGTCCCATGACAGAAGCGGGGATCGACTGGGGACTGACCCGTGATCTCTATGTCTCTCTCGGTGAATCCCTGGACGGCGGGGACTGGAGCCTGCGTCTCTACTACAAACCCTATATTCGCTGGATCTGGATAGCCTCGATCTTTATGGGCCTCGGTGGGCTACTTGCCATCACGGACAGGCGCTATCGCACCGCCCGCAAACGAGCCAGTTCCACTTCCACCCTGACGGCAGGGAGTTCGACCCCAGCCGCCGCGGAGAGTCATTCATGAGTCGTTACCTGCGTTTCCTCGTCCCTTTGGCGATCTTTGCAGTGATTGCCGCCTTTCTATTCAAGGGATTAGACGAAGATTACAACCCTAGAGCAATCCCCTCCCCCCTGATCGGCAAGCAGGTGCCTGAGTTCTCTCTGCCCCTGCTGGAACAACCCGATACTCAGATCACCAACAAGGATCTGCTGGGCAAGGTCTATCTGCTCAACGTCTGGGCAACCTGGTGTGTCTCCTGCCGGGCGGAGCATGAAACCCTGGTGCAACTCGGCCGCATGAACAAGGTCGATATCTACGGACTCAACTGGAAAGATGAGCGCGTGGCAGCACAGGCATGGCTTAGACAGCTGGGCAACCCCTATGCCGCCAATATCTTCGACAATAAGGGCCGTACAGCTATCGATTTAGGGGTCTACGGCGCACCGGAGACCTTCCTGGTCGACGCCCAAGGTATCATCCGCTACAAACATGCCGGTCCGGTCAGCCCGGATCTGATTCGTGACAAGATTCTGCCGATGGTGGCGGAACTCAGGAAGAAAGGATGATGTTCGTGCGTAGTTTTCTTCTGAGCCTGTTTTTTCTCGTAATCGCCACCCCACTCCAGGCCGCCACCCTGGCAGAGTACACATTCGAGGATCCGCAAAAGGCGGCTGACTTTCGAGAGGTCATCGACGAGATGCGCTGTCTCGTCTGCCAGAATGAGTCCCTGGCCGGTTCCAATGCCGAGTTGGCGGTGGATCTGCGCAACGAGATTTTCGATATGATGACGGCGGGACAGGATAAGGATGACATCATCCGTTTCATGGTTGCCCGATATGGTGATTTTGTCCTCTACGATACGCCGATGAAACCCTCGACCTACCCCCTCTGGTTCGGTCCGTTGGTACTGTTGATCATTGGCGCTTTGGTACTTATCCGGGCGCTACGGAAAAAAAGCGTGACCCAAGAGACCGAACTCTCGAACGATGAGCAACAGCGGCTCGACACCCTTCTTAAGCAACCGTCTGATTCCAAGGACGCACAAAAATGACCCTTTTCTGGATTATTGCGGCCGGGTTGACCCTCCTGGCCATGGCCTTCGTTGTTCTTCCTTTACTACGAGGCTTTAAGAATACAGGCATCAGTTCCGATGAACTCAATCTTGAGGTTTTCCAGCAACAGCTGAAAGAACTGGATAACGACCTCGACAGCGGCATTCTCGATCAGACCCGTTATGATGCTGCACGCAAGGATCTTGAAAAAGAACTCTTGACCGATGTATCGGGCGACAAAGTGGCGCCTGCAGCAATGAATCGCAGCAGCGGAAGGTGGGCAATGGGCACAGCCGTGCTTATCCCTGTCAGCGCCGTGATCATCTATCAGATATTGGGTACCCCTGAAATCATTCCACGTCTGACGGGCCAAGTACCTGACACTACTGTGAACAGCGCCCAGGAACAAGCCAAAAACCTGCCTCCAATGGAAGAGCTGGTGCAAAAACTGGCTGATAAACTGGTGGAACAACCCGAGAACATAGACGGCTGGTTAATGCTGGCCCGCAGCTACATGTCCATGGATAGGGTTCAGGAAGGGCTTGAAGCCTATGGACAGGCCATGAAACTCGCCCCGGAAAACACCGCCGTTTTGCTGGCCTACGCAGAGGGCCTGGCTAAAACAGATAGCAACAACTTTACCGGCAAGGCTGCATCCCTCGTCGAGAAGGCCGTCAAGCTGGATGCGGATAACCCCAATGCACGTTGGATGATGGGAATAGTCTCCTACCAGCGAGGAAACTACCCCGCTGCCGTCGAGCATTGGGAGAGAGCGCAGACTCTGCTCGGCCCGAATAACAAGGATGCGGCCACCATCACGAACGCACTTGAGGATGCCCGCAGAGAGATGGGCGAGGCCCCCAAACTACCCAGCATCGTACAGCAGACCGCTGCCAAATCAGTACCGACGACCAATGCAGCAGGCAAGTCGAAAATAACCTTGGAAGTCGTGCTATCCGATGAGATGCGTGCGAAGGCTAAACCTGGTGATCTGGTATTTATCTACGCCAAGGCGTTGGAAGGACCGCAGATGCCACTGGCGGCCGCACGCAAGCAGGTGCGGGATCTGCCCCTGACGATAGAGCTGGATGACGGCATGGCTATGATGCCTCAGTTCAAGCTATCCAACTTTCCTGAGGTTATGGTAGGTGCGCGCATTTCGCTCTCAGGCAATCCCATAGCCAAGAGCGGAGATCCGGAGGGCGAGGTCAAACCCGTCACTCCTGGCCAGACGGGTACAGTGAAAGTTGTCATCAATGGGCTGCATCCCTGATCGCTCATTGTAGGTCGGGTTAGCGATCGCGTAAGCCGACAAGTTTTTGATTTTTGTTGGGTTACGCTGCGCTAACCCAACCTACATCTTGACTCTAAATAATTCCCATCCATAAACATCAAGATTTCTCTCGCAAAGGCGCAAAGAACGCCAAGAAACAATTATTATACGTTGAATAACAATAAGTTATAACTTTGCGATCTTAGCGTCTTAGCGAGAGTCGCTGTTTCTGGATGACACTAAATAATCTCTAGCCCACCCATATAGGGACGCAATACCTCCGGCACTGTTATGTTGCCGTCACTATCCTGATAGTTCTCCATCACCGCAACCAGTGTCCGTCCCACAGCCAATCCTGAACCGTTGACGGTATGAGCCAGTTCAGGTTTGCCTGTTTCCGGGTTGCGCCAGCGCGCCTGTAAGCGGCGAGCCTGAAAATCCTCGAAATTGGAGCATGAGGAGATCTCACGAAACTTACCCTGCCCCGGCAGCCATACTTCAAGATCGTAGGTTTTGGCAGATGAGAAACCAATGTCACCGGTACAGAGGGTTACGACACGATAGGGCAACCCCAGTTTTTGCAGGATTGCCTCTGCATGGCCAGTGAGCGCTTCCAGTGCATCGTAGGAGTCTGATGCCCGTACAATTTGCACCATCTCGACCTTTTCAAACTGGTGTTGACGGATAATGCCCCGAGTATCCCGCCCATAGGATCCAGCCTCACTACGAAAACAGGGCGTTTGCGCAACCCAGCGGCGCGGCATCTCCTGGTCGTCGATGATCACGTCCCGCACAAGGTTGGTAACAGGCACTT
This sequence comes from Chromatiales bacterium, assembly GCA_036784775.1. GTDB lineage: Bacteria > Pseudomonadota > Gammaproteobacteria > Chromatiales > Chromatiaceae > QGON01. The sequence goes on from JAMJIN010000150.1 coordinate 8,243, forward strand.
CGGCGGTGGGGATCAGGTAGTATTGATGCTCCCCCTTGAGGGCGAACAGATCCTCCTCGAATTTCGGCAGTTGTCCGGTTCCCCGCAGACTGTCACGGTTCACCAGAAACGGCACATAGGTTTCAGTGTAACCGTGTTCATCTGTGTGGGTATCCAGCATGAGCTGGGCCAGCGCGCGCTGGAGTCTGGCCAGTGGTCCATGCAACGTGACGAAACGGGAACCGGTCAGTTTGGATGCAGCATCGAAATCCATCAGCCCCTTGGCTTCCCCAAGATCGACATGATCCTTGGGCTCAAAATCGAATGCCTGCGGCTCTCCCCAGCGGCGCTCTTCCAGATTGTCGTCTTCACTCTTGCCGTCCGGCACCGAATCATGGGGAATATTTGGAATGACCAGGGTGATATCGCGCAACTCGGCTTGAACCTCGTTCAAGGCCTCCTGTTGCTGCTTCAGTTTGTCGCCGAGGTCCGCTACTTCTGCCAATAGAGGCTGAATATCCTCTCCAGCGGCCTTGGCCTTGCCGATCGACTTGGAGCGGCTGTTACGTTCGCTCTGCAGCTCCTGCGCCTGAACCTGCAGTTCCTTGCGGCGTTTCTCGAGAGACGAAATCCGCGCTTTATCCAGCTTAAAACCCCGGCGTTCGAGTAACGCCGCGATGTTGTCCAGATCATTTCTCAGCAGTCGAGGGTCCAGCATCTCTTTTTTCCTAGTTCAGTCTGGCGGACCAACTCACGACATGGCCCGGTTCAATCAATTTGTTCAGATCCTGTAGCACCTGTTCTACCTTTTCAGGCAGGTCAAAGAACTCAATCACCAACGGCAGGTCCAGCGAAATATCCAACAGAGATGACTCATGGGCCTTGCCTGACTTGCCGAATCCGGCAATTCCGCGAAAGGCTGTCACGCCACGCACCTGTTCCTGCTGATGCAGGAAGTCCAGCAGCTGTCTTAACTGATGATCCCCTTCGGTCAAGTAGATCCGAACCATGGTAACTTCGGTCTGATTCATAGCTGTCTCCCAAGTAAGACGCCAAACCAGCAGGCCAGCAGACAAGCGGTGACACTGAAAACAACGTTCAGGCCCGCTTTCAAAAAATCCGCCTGCTCGATCAGGTTCAAAGTTTCAATGGAGAATGTTGAGAAAGTGGTAAACGCCCCCAGAAAACCCACCAGCAGTGCGGCACGCATCTCCGGCGCAACGGTCATTCTCTCCAGCAGCATAATGTAGAGAAAACCCATCAGTAGTGAACCCGCAACATTGACCACAAGGGTACCAAACGGGAAACCACGGCCAAACAGACCGTAGATGCCGTTGGAAACCCAAAAGCGGAACACCGCACCTGCAGCGCCTCCTGCAGCGATGGCAAATAGCTGCGTCAAACCCACTATCCCCTGAGCATGTTGAAACGGAGCATTCTACCTATGTTAGCGGCTGAGTAAAACCGCGCATAGATGGCGAAGGCCGCCTCGCTGCGTCGATACATCCTCCGTCAGAACGTCACATCC
>JAMJIN010000151.1:0-9566 GCA_036784775.1 Chromatiales bacterium
ACTGTCGAGGTCGATACACCCGGTACCACACCTTCTCAACGGCTCCCTACATCTTCCCGATTTCTTTCTCGATGTCACTCTTTGTCGCTGGCTGTTTCTTCTGACTCGCTATTTGCAGCTATTTCATCCGGTTACCGCTGTTCGCCAATTATGTTCGGGTTTTTACCGCCATCTACAGTTGGGACAGTTCAATAGATTGGCTTGGTCTGGCGGTCAGTAGCTCGGTCTTCGCAATTGCTGTGCCTGCCTGTTGCTTGGCGACTTTCCAATATTCTTCGAAGGAAGCGGGTGATGAGTTGTAAGCGAAGAAATCGGCATTTGAGCCTATCAGTCACATAAGACTGCAAAACCTGCAAGCCACCAGGATGCCTGACGCGTTGCTTGCATGTCCCACTTGGGAAGTGTTTCAGTGAAGCAGGGGAACAGTATGAGGATGTCGTCGCTGAAGGCGATCGCGGCTTGCTGATCTGCCTCGGAAAAATAGCGTTCATGCCGGATATGTTGGGCTGATGGTGGCTTGCCGTGGTGACCGGTCATGGCGAGCATGCAGGTGTCGATAGGGTGTGGGCCTTCTCCTCCTCTGCCAGTGCGCGGGATCAGACCGGCCTGCTGCCAGCGTGGTTTAAGTACGCGTTGCCAGAAAGTATAGCCGAGCTGATCGTGGCGTATGTCGTATTTATGAGTGTTTGCGGCGGCAGAGTTGATGGCTTGCGTAATGTCCGGTCGCAATGCCTGAAACCCGGAGGAAAATTTCCCGAGATCGTGAAGAGCCAGTAGTGTCGGCAAGCTGGCGTGGAGGTCTTTTTCTGTCAATCCTGTCAGGCGTTGGAGGGTTTTCCGTAGCGGATGGTGTTTTTCCAATAGCCGCTGGCCTACTGCCGCCACATCCAGGCAGTGATACGGCAGCAGGTGACAGCCCAGTTTGTCTGTTTGATCGTATGCGGCCTTGCCCCAATACCGATAATAGAGTGCCAAGGCTTCCATCTATTTGTCGTCCTGCTCATCCATGTGTGAATTACCTTACTCCTGTCATGCCTTTTATGTCAGCATAAACTGTTTCATGTGCTCAAAAAAACACTAAACCGTATCCGCCGCCAGGGGTTGTCATCCTCCAGCAGTCGCACGATGCGTCCTTCCAGCTGTTCGCCCCGGTCCATCATCTGGGCGAGGGTGCGGTTCTCGCTGCGCGGGACGTATCCCAGGTGTTCGTTCTTGAACCAGACGGAGATTGCGTTGCGGTCGTAACGATTGGCGGGTTCGCGGCGCAGTTTCAGGGTCTCTCCGATCTGAAGAAATTGCCAGATGCCCGGGGCGCGGTGGTATTGGTAACCGGCCAGAGGTGACTCTTGAAGGAGTACCCGGCGCTTCGGTTCCGGAAGTTGGGTGTTGGCATTGATTCGTCCACTCAGCCCGATGCCCAAGCTGCCAAACAGGGTGTGCAGGAAGGTTCGGCGTTGCATGATCTGTTGCTCCTTTTGTTAGAGGCTACAGTCACCATAACAAGGGGGGTGGCTCAAACCGTGAGTCCGTGAGTAAAAAATTTCCCGCTTTTAGGGTAGATTGGGTGCTAAGTAATATGGTGCATATATATGGTTATTGAAGAGGTCGAAGTCAATTTTGACTCCGATCTCTATAGAATCAGGGGAGAGGAAAGTTGCTGGAGTATATCTTTTTCGATGAGCGCCCCTGGCGGCGTTTTATTGATTTTTTGCAGGATCAGGAGATGTCGCCGGAGACATCAAAAGACGACGAGGGCTGGCTGGTGATGTTGCCGGAGGATATCGACGATGATCTCAATGATCGGGTTGAGGCCTTCTACGACAAGATGCTGGACTTCAACGAGATTTTGGTTGCGGAAGCGGAGGGAGAGGATCACGTGCACGCGGCCGGGGTCAATATCACCCTGAAGGATGGCCGTACCGTACAGGCGGCTATCGATCCAAAGGTCATGCGGCGTCTGTTGGAGGTTGTGACCGCAGAAGAGTTAGGGGATGTGGTCAATGCTATCGCCGATGCGGTGGAAAACCCTGACCAGCAATCAATCTGTCAGCGCTGACCCGCTTCCTCTCGCGCCTGCTTTAATCTGTCTTCTGACTGCTGCATGGACGCCTCCAGTTTTGCCGCAGCGCGGCGGGCCGCCTTCTTCCGCTCCACCAGTTCGATGTACTCCTTGGGAGTCAGGGTAATGTCCTGTTCCGGTGGGGAGTCAGAGGTTTTGAGTACATAATAGATGCCGCCGATCAGGACGATTAAGACGGCGAAAAAGACGGTTCTGTTCATGGTGTGTGGTCTGGCCTGAAGATTTGATCTCTTTGGATTTAATTCCCCGCAGTTTGCTGCGAAGCATTCGGAGGAGCGGCGCCTCGCAGCGAAAACTCCGTCGATGGTCATATCGCGGCGAGGCGCCGCTCCTACGGGTTAATGCATTCCAAGTATGGCCTATTTTCCGTCATGCAGGTTGAGAATGGGCCAATCCTTTTCCTCGGCATGGCGGAGCAGTGTTTCATCGGGGTCGACTGCCACCGGATGGTCGACGCGTTCCAGCAGGGGGATGTCGTTGTGGGAGTCGCTGTAGAACCAACTGCCCCGCAGATCCATACCCTTTTTCGCAAGCCACTGGGTGAGCCGGTTGACCTTGCCGATCTGAAAACAGGGTTCTCCAGCCACTTCTCCGGTATATCGGCCGTCGATTTTTTCGGGTTCGGTGGCGATCAGGTTCTCCACGCCAAACATTTCGGCGATGGGAGTGGTGACGAAGGCGTTGGTGGCAGTGATGATCATCAGCTCATCTCCTGCATCCCGATGTTTTTGCAGCAGTTGTCGGGCGCTTGTGCTGATGATCGGGTCGATTTTATCGGTCAGGAACGCTGCCCGCCATTTCAGCAACTGATCCGGTTCGTGGTCACGCAACGGTCGCAGGGAAAAACGCAGAAACTCGAGGATGTCGAGCCGGCCCTCTTTGTACTCCTGGTAGAAACGCTCGTTTTCGCGTTCGTAGAATTCGCCATCCACAACCCCGTTCTCCACCAGCCAGGTCCCCCAGAGATAGTCGGAGTCCCCGGCCAGCAATGTGTTATCGAGGTCGAAGAGGGCAAGGGCCATGGGTAAATCCTGTTGGTTGCTGAGGTCTTCCCGCGAAGAGTCCCAAAAGACAAAGGTACCGGATTTTTCTTTATAAGCAAAGTCTTATGTTGTCTGGTTTGCTTGCCGATAAACTGGGTTTATGGAAAAATCACAGTACCCTGCTAACTGGACTAAGAGTTGAACCTTTGATCGATTCTGATGGTTTTCGACCCAATGTCGGCATAATTCTCTGCAACAACCATCGACAGTTGTTCTGGGGACGCCGTGTGGGTCAGAATGCCTGGCAGTTTCCTCAGGGTGGAATTAATAGCGATGAGACGCCTGAACAGGCGATGTATCGGGAACTGGAAGAGGAGGTCGGTCTGAAGCCCCACCAGGTCGAGATCATGGGCTCAACACGGAACTGGTTGCGCTATCGTCTCCCGGCGCGTTATATCCGTAAGAACTGCCAGCCCCTCTGCATTGGGCAGAAGCAGGTCTGGTTCCTGCTGAAGACAAAATGCCCAGAGGATTCGTTCTGTTTCGACGGCACCGACACACCGGAATTTGATGAGTGGCGCTGGGTGAAATACTGGCTGCCGGTGCGGGAAGTGATCTATTTCAAACGCAGTGTTTATGCCCGTGCTCTGGAGGAGTTGGCGCCACTGCTCTATCCCGAAGGTATGCCGGCGCGTTCGCATTCGAACTATTTGCGGCAAAACCGGCGCTGAAAGGCGTGTTCAGGTGCCTCTGAGCCATTGAGAGGTTTCCTGCGAACTGTGAGCAGGAGCGGCGCCCCGTCGCGATTTACCTACTCTACGGAGTTTTCGCGGCGAGGGTGCCGCTCCTACAATTTTTTCCCGTTTGTTTGACCTGATCTCAGAGGGCTAATGCTCGAAACTCTGCATCGAATCGTTAAAGAGGTAAACGCTGCCCCCGATCTGGGCGAGGCGCTGGAACTCATCGTAACGCGGGTGAAAAAAGCGGTAGGCGCCGATGTCTGTTCCGTCTACCTGACCGATTTCGAGAGGCGCGAACATGTATTGCGGGCCACCGAAGGCTTGCAGGCCGCAGCAGTCGGAAAAGTCAGTCTCCCTCTGCACCGGGGGTTGATTGGGCTGGTATGCGAGCGTGCCGAGCCGGTCAACGTTGCGGATGCTCCCAATCATCGTCACTATCTGTTTGCCCATGAGACGGGTGAAACCCGCTATCACGGTTTTCTCGGTGTGCCGATTATTCAGAATCGCAGGGTACTCGGCGTATTGGTGGTGCGTCAGATAAAGCAGCGTACCTTCGATGACAGCGAGGTAACCTTCCTCTTTACCCTTGCCGCACAGCTTGCGGGTGCCATTACCCACGCCCAGGCGAGTGGTGAACTAATCGCTATGGAGGGCGTGGCGCGCCCCACCCGTTTTCTGCAGGGACGTGCGGGTGCCCCAGGTGTGGCCCTTGGTACGGCGGTAGTCGTCTACCCTCCCGCCGATCTGGATGCAGTGCCTGACCGCAAGGGAGAAGACCCCGAGCAGGAGGAGGAGGATTTCCGCACCGCAGTGGCTGCTGTGGTGGAGGATTTGATGGCCCTGGAAGACCGGGTGGAGGACAGTCTGCCTGTTGAAGACCGGGCGCTGTTCGATGCCTGGCTCATGATGCTGGGCAGCGACTCTCTGATCGGTAAGACAGTGGAACGCATCATGGCTGGCGATTGGGCGGCCAGTGCCTTGCGTCAGACCATCGAAGAGCATGCCAAGGTGTTCGATGGCATGGACGATGTCTACCTGCGGGAGCGGGCATCCGATGTGCGCGATCTGGGCCGCCGCATACTCATGCATCTGCAGCAGGAGCGGTCCGGTCCGGTTGACTATCCGGAGGACACCATCCTGGTAGGTGACGAGGTCAGCGCCATGCAGCTTGCCGATGTACCGATGGAACGTCTTGCGGGGCTTGTTTCAGCCAAGGGTGCCAGTTTCTCCCATGTCGCCATATTGGCTCGGGCGATGGGTGTTCCCGCAGTCATGGGGGTGAGCGACCTGCCCGTGGGGCGGGTTGATGGGCGTTTCCTCATCAGCGATGGCTACCGGGGGCGTATCTATGTTTCACCGGCGCCGTCGGTGAGAACCGAGTACCTGCGGCTGGCGGAAGAGGACCGGGCACTGAGCACAGAGCTGGAGGCGACCCGTGATCTGCCTTCAGAGACCTCCGACGGGGTGTCGGTGCGGCTCTATCTGAATACCGGCCTGGTTTCCGAGATGAGTACACTGGGTTCCGATGCGGCTGCGGGGGTCGGTCTCTACCGAACAGAATTCCCCTTTATGGTGCGCGACCGTTTCCCCAGTGAGGAGGCGCAGACCGCAAACTATCGGAATGTTCTTGAGACCTTTGCCCCCAGACCCGTCACCATTCGCACCCTCGACATTGGTGGCGATAAGCCTCTACCCTATTTTCCGGTCAATGAATCCAATCCATTCCTTGGCTGGCGCGGTATCCGTATCTCACTGGATCATCCGGAGATATTTCTCACCCAAGTGCGTGCCATGCTGCGTGCAGCCATTGGCTTGGATAATCTGCAGCTGCTATTGCCGATGATCAGCAATGTGAGTGAGGTGGATGATTCACTGCTGCTGATTCAGCGGGCACACGATGAACTGATCGAAGAGGGTCATGGGGTGAAGATGCCCCGTGTCGGTGTGATGATAGAGGTGCCTGCTGCAGTCTATCAGGTGGAGGCGTTGGCGCGCCGGGTCGATTTTCTCTCTGTCGGCACCAATGATTTGACCCAGTATCTGTTGGCGGTGGATCGTAACAACCCTCATGTGGCTGAGATCTACGATGATCTGCATCCCGCTGTGTTGCGGGCCTTGATTCAGGTAGTGGAGGGGGGCAGGCAATTTCACCGGGAGGTCAGCGTCTGTGGTGAGATGGCGGGCAGCCCTGCAGCAGCGGTCTTGCTGCTGGGTATGGGGGTCAAAAATCTTAGTATGAACGCCAGCAGCCTGCTACGGGTGAAGTGGGTGATTCATTCCATCAGCCGCGCCAGGGCCAGGGAACTGCTGCAGGCGGCGCTGCGCTGCGAAAAGGCTGCTGAAGTCAGGGCGTTGCTCAGCAATGCGCTGGAAGATATAGGGCTGGGTGGCTTGGTCAGGGCGGGGAAATAAGTGACCTTGGGCGCATTTTTCATGGTAGAGACGGCGTAAACCGATTCATGGATCTTCCCTGAATATTATCTGGATGAACCTGCTGTCCAACCGCCTACAATGAATATAAGCCCAATACCGGGCAACCAGAGGAGTGAGAATGAGAAAGCTGTTTTTGATGGTCTGTCTGCTGCCAGCGCTGCTGATCGCAGCAGAACGGGGTCCGGCGGTGAAGAATTATCCTGCAGATCAGGTGACGGATGACGTCTATGTCATTCATGGCCCGCTGGGTCGGCCCTCGGTGGAGAACCAGGGTTTCATGAACAATCCGGCCTTTATCGTCACCGAAGAAGGCGTGGTGATTGTTGATCCCGGCGCCAGTGTGCAGATCGGCGAGATGGTGCTGCGTCAGATCCGCAAGGTCACTGACAAGCCGGTGGTTGCGGTGATGAATACCCACATCCATGGCGATCACTGGCTGGCCAATCAGGCGATCCGGTCTGCCTATCCCAAGGTGGCGATCTATGGTCATCCCAATATGATTGCCAAGATCGAAGAGGGCGAAGGCCAGAGCTGGGTCGATTCACTGTTGAGCGTGACGGATAATGCAACCAGGGGAACGGAGGTCGTAGGGCCAAATCATGCGATTGATCATGGTGGTGAAATCACCTTGGCCGGACTCAATATCCGTTTTCTGTTCGAGCCCAAGGCCCATAGCGATTCCGATTTGATGATCGAGGTTCCTTCAAAGAAGTTACTGTTTCTTGGGGACAATGTCATGCTTGGTCGTCTGGGTCAGATGCGGCATGGGACGTTTAAGGGCAATATCGCGGCCATTGATATGGCTCTGAAAGTGGATGCGGCGGTTTTTGTGCCTGGGCACGGCGCAACCGGCGGCCGTGAGGTTCCGGAAACCTACCAGCGTTATCTCTCCACCCTCAGAAATGAGGTGGCGAAGCAGCTGGATGAGGGCTTGAGCGACTACGAGATCAAACCCATCGTGGTGAAACTGCTCTCCGATTACAAGGATTGGGTCGATTTTGATATGGAGGTGGGCAGCCACGTCAGCATTGCCTATCTTGAAGTAGAAGCAGAGATGTTTTAAGACTTCATGATGTGAGTTATGAGTCAGTGATTAACGCAGGGTGCGCCGCGCGCACCATGATTGCTTCATGAGGTGAATGATGAGTCAGTCTTTGAAAGGAACCCGCACGGAAAGAAACCTGATGACCGCCTTTGCCGGTGAGTCTCAGGCACGCAATCGTTATACCTACTATGCAGGTGCCGCTCGCAAAGAGGGCCTGGTGCAGATCGCCCATATCTTTGAGGAGACTGCAAACCAGGAGAAGGAGCACGCCAAACGTTTCTACAAGTTTCTCGAAGGTGGAGAGGTGGAGATCACGGAAACCTTTCCGGCGGGGGACATGGGAGATACCCTGGCGAATCTGCGCCACGCCGCTGCGGGAGAGGAACATGAGTGGACCACCATGTATCCGGGGTTTGCCAAGACCGCCCGTGAAGAGGGTTTCGAGCAGGTGGCAATGGCGTTCGAGGCGATCTCCATTGCGGAGAAACAGCACGGCAAGCGCTACCAGGATCTGGCAGACAACCTTGAAGCCGGACGGGTTTTCAAGCGCAACGGCAAGGTGGTCTGGCGTTGCCGCAACTGTGGCTATCTGCATGAGGGAGATGAGGCGCCGGGCGTCTGTCCCGCCTGTCTTCATCCACAGGCCCATTTCGAGTTACTGGGCGAGAACTGGTAGGCGTCTGCCTGATCCGCCACGCTTGATCAGGCCTACGAAGCTACGCTGAAATCCACCAAGGAAGCCGTAGGCCGGTTCAAGCTTGTGGAACCGGCAGATACCTTACGCTGCTATTTTGTCGGTTTTGCTCTAAAATGCGTTCTTTGTCGGCGCTTAGTCGTTGAATCCATAAATGTTCGGAGTCCTTCCCATGCAGCGCACAGCGCAGGTGGAACGCAATACACTGGAGACTCAGATCAGCGTTACGCTGAATCTGGACGGTACGGGTACCTCCCGTTTCGCGACCGACGTTCCATTTCTTGACCACATGCTGGATCAGGTGGCCCGTCACGGCCTGATCGACCTGGAGATTGATGCCAAGGGTGATCTGGAGATCGATGCGCACCACACAGTGGAGGATATCGGCATCACTCTGGGGCAGGCTCTGGCCGAGGCGCTGGGGGATAAAAAGGGTATTCGCCGATATGGCCACGCCTATGTGCCGCTGGACGAAGCGCTCTCCAGGGTGGTGGTCGATTTCTCCGGCCGTCCCGGTCTGGAGTACAACGTGGCCTTTACCCGCGCCCGTATCGGTGAGTTCGACGTGGATCTCTTTCTGGAGTTTTTTCAGGGACTGGTCAACCATGCCGGTATGACCCTGCACATCGACAACCTGCGGGGCATCAACGCCCACCATCAGGCCGAGACGGTATTCAAGGCGCTGGGCCGGGCGATGCGCATGGCGCTGGAGCCGGATCCCCGCATGTCCGACGTGGTGCCTTCCACCAAGGGCTCGCTGTAAACTCACCCCAATATTTTTAAAGAGCAGTTTTGATGGCACAACGCATCGCAGTCATTGACTACGGTATGGGCAACCTGCGCTCCGTCGCCAAAGCGGTGGAGCATGTCACCGCTCCCGGTGACGAGGTGCTGGTAACCGATGATCCGACCCTGATCCTCAACTCCGACCGGGTGGTCTTTCCCGGCCAGGGGGCGGCCCGCGACTGCATGGCCGCTATCTCCGACCACCATCTGAACCGGGCGATCCTGGATGCGGCACAATCCAAGCCGTTTCTGGGTATCTGCATGGGGCAGCAGGTGTTGATGGAGTTCAGTGAGGAGAACGAAGGTACCAAACTGCTCGGTCTCTATCCCGGCAGGGTGCGCCATTTTCCCGGTGGACGCGGACCCGATGGGACGCTGTTGAAGATCCCGCATATGGGCTGGAACCGGGTGAGTCATAATCACGATCACCCCCTCTGGGAGAATATCGGTGAAGGTAGCCGTTTCTACTTTGTACACAGCTACTATGTCGATCCTGATGATGGCGATTTGACAGAGGCTACCACCGACTTCGGAGTTACCTTCGCCAGCGCCATTGGCCGGGATAATCTTTTTGCGGTGCAGTTTCATCCGGAGAAGAGCGCTGATGATGGCCTGCGGCTATTGAAGAATTTCGTTAATTGGAATGTTTAGTTTGTCTGTAGACATAATGGATTGACCTGCCCAACCTCGAAAACGTGGGTTATGTTTTAGGGGTTGGTAATAAACCTTCAACACAGAGCCACCTCGAGGGGACAGGTCATGAAAGAGTTTAACAGTGTTTACGTAGGTTTGGATGTTCACAAAG